>DATLNJ010000058.1:0-43720 GCA_035536815.1 Frankiaceae bacterium | reverse complement strand
GTCCGATCATCGGCACGGCGTCGAGGAAGTCATAGGAACCGTCGGCGTCGGCCATCACCAGATAACGGCCCTTTGCCGCCGTCAACCCCCCGATCAGCGCCGCGCCATAGCCGCGCCGGTCGACTGGCACGACCCGTGCGCCCGCCTGACGGGCGATGTCCTGGCTGCCGTCGGTGCTGCCGGTGTCGGCGACGATCACCTCGCCGGCGATCCCCGCGGCGGCCATCGCGTCGGCGGCCTTGCGGACGCAGCGTTCGACGGTGGCTGCCTCGTTGAGGCAGGGGAGGACGACCGAGACCTCGACGGGCGGGGCGGCCACGCCGGTCAGGGGCTCGTCGTCGGCGTCTCGGACGGGTCGGCCGGCGGCTGCGGCGACGGGCTCGACTTCGGGATCCGGCTGGCGAGCTGTGGGTTCAGCTTGATGGCCTTCTTCAGCTCGGCCTCGCCCTGCGTCTCGCGGCCCAGCTCCTTCAGCGCGAAGCCGAGGTTGAGGTGCGCGTTGGCGTCGTTCGGCGTGATCTCGATGACGCGCCGGTAGAGGTCGACCGACTCCTCGTACGCCTTGGCGTCGAACCGGATGATCGCCAGGTTGAACAGCGCCGCCGTGAAGCGCGGGTCGATGGCGAGGACCGCGCGGTAACGGCGCTCCGCCTCGGCGAGGTCGCCGCGGTTCTGCGCGATCAGGCCGATGTTGTAGATGGCGTAAGCGTTGTTCGGCTCCGCCTCGACAGCGTTCTGGTAGTGCTCGAGCGCCTTGGCGACGTCGCCCGCGACATGCGCCGCGAGCCCCTTCTGCACCTCGGCGCCCGCCTGCTTGCGCGGCGACTCCTTCCCGCACGCTGGAGCCGCGCCGAGCACGACGAGCGCGGCCAGCAGGAGCAGCAGCGACCGGGCCGGACCGGTCCGGATGGCGTTCGGGAAGCGCATTCGCGCGCACTCCTTGCGAGGACGAAATGGTCGGATCGAGCGTATCCCAGCGATGATTCCCGGCGCGGCGCGGGTGAACCCGGCGACGTACTGTGGGCGTGTGGAGTTCCCGCTGCTCAGCCGCCCGGGTGCCGTGGCCGGCGACGGCGTGGACGCCGGCGTCGCCGCGCACTACGGCGACCCCCTGCGCGAGCAGCGCGCCGGGCTGCCCGTCGTCGACCGCAGCCACCGCGAGGTCGTCCGCGTCGGAGGCGAGGACCGGCTGTCCTGGCTGCACAGCCTCACGACGCAGCACCTCACGGCGTTGCCGCCGGGGAAGTGGACCGAGGCGCTGGTGCTGTCGCCGCACGGCCACGTGGAGCACCACCTGACGCTCGTGGACGACGGGACGGCGGTCCTCGCGCACGTCGAGCCGGGGACCGCGGGGGCGCTGCTGGAGTTCCTGGACTCGATGCGCTTCCTGCTGCGCGTGACGCCCGAGCGGGTGGCCGACCTGGCGGTGCTGACCGTCGGCGGCGCGGACCGGCTGGTGCCGCGCGACCGGCTGGTGGCGTCGTTCGACGAGGCGGTCGCGGCGGGCGGGACGCCGGCGGGGACGTGGGCGTACGAGGCGCTGCGGGTCGCCGCGCGGCGGCCGCGGCTCGGCTTCGAGACCGACCACCGGACGATCCCGAACGAGCTGGGTTGGCTGGAGACCGCGGTGCACCTCGACAAGGGCTGCTACCGCGGCCAGGAGACGGTCGCGCGGGTGCACAACCTCGGCCGCCCGCCGCGCCGGCTGGTGCTGCTGCACCTCGACGGGTCGGTGGACCGGCTGCCCGCGCACGGCGACGCCGTCGAGTGGGAGGGCGCGGCGGTCGGCTTCGTCGGCACCGCAGCCCGCCACCACGAGCTGGGCCCCATCGCGACCGCGCTGGTGAAGCGGAACACCCCTGACGACGCGCCGTTGACGGTCGCCGGCATCGCGGCCGCCGTCGCGTTGGAGACGGTCTAGCCGTCCCGCTCCTCGCCGGAGCTTCCAGGGCCGCTGAGCACGGGGAGGGGCCGGGAGGCACTGGAAGCTCGGGCGGGCGTCCGGTCCTAGCGGGCCGGGTCCACGCAGACCGGCGCCCCGTCGTCCGGCGGCGCCGGGTCGGCCGGCCGCCGGTACGGCGTCACCCAGCCGGAGCCAGGCGCGCGCGTCTGCGTGAACGCCACCAGCGCGTCGGCCAGCGCGCCCGCGAGCCCGCGGCGCACCTCCGGCTTCGCCACCAGCGCGGCCTCGTGCCGGGACGAGATGTACATCGCCTCGGAGATGACGAACGGCCGGTGGGTGCGGCGCAGCAGGCCGTAGTAGTCGCGGCCGTTGGCGCCCACGCGGTACTTCGCGCCCGCGTCGCGGTCGCCGACCCACGGGCCCGGCAGCGTCTGCACGTAGCGGCGCAGGTGCTCGTAGACGATGCCCGAGAACCGCCGCCCGGCGCCGTCCGCCGTCGAGCCGAACGTCTCCGTCCCCGGCGTCTTGCGCGGCCCGTCGGGCGAGGAGTTGAGGTGCACCGAGACCGCGGCGTCGGCGCGGAGCGCGTCGACCAGCGCGGCGCGGAACTCCAGCGTCGCCTCGAAGTCGCGCTCGCGGGTCAGCACCACGCGGCCGGCGCGGCCGCGCAAGGCGTCCCGGACGAGCAGCGAGACCTGGAGGTTGCGGACCTTCTCCTCGTCGCCGTCCGGCGCGATCGCGCCGCGCTGCGGCCCGCCGTGACCCGGGTCCACGACGACGACGACGTCGCGCGGCTTCTTCGGCAGCGCGCCGCCGTTCGACGGCGGGATGGCGCGCACGTCGGCGGCGGCCAGCACGACACTGCGGCCGCACGGCGTGAGGACGCGCGGCGCGAGCGGCGTACCGCCGACGCGCGGCAGCGTGAGGCCGGCGGCGAGGGTGCCGCCGCCGCTGTGCCTGGCGACCCGCCGGGTTACGACGGCGCCCAGCGCCGGCGGCGGCGCGGCCTGCTCGCTGGTCCGCGGCCACACGACGTCCGCCCCGCCGAACGCCGTCGGCAGCGGGCTCGGCGTCCGCGTCGGCGGCACGGTCGTGGGCGCGGCCGTGGCCGGGGCGGCCGTGGTGGTGGGTGCCGGCGACGGGGTCGGGCGCGCGCCGGGACCCGGCGACGTGCACGCCGCCAGCGCGACGAACGCCCCGGCGAGGGCGGTGGTCCGGCTCACGTACGCCGCCGTACCCGCCCGCACCGACCGCCACGCTCCGCTGCCGTTAGGGTCGGCTCCGTGCGCCTCTCGCCCGGTGACCCCGCCCCCGACTTCGCGCTGCCCGACGCCGACGGCAGCGTCGTCCGGCTGGCCGACCTGCGCGGTCGCGGCCGGAAGGTCGTCGTCTACTTCTACCCGGCGGCGCTGACGCCGGGCTGTACGAAGCAGGCGTGCGGCTTCCGCGACTCGCTCGCCGACTGGTCGGCGGCCGGCTACGCCGTCGTCGGCGTCTCGCCCGACAAGCCGGAGAAGCTGGCGAAGTTCCGCGAGGCGGAGGGGCTGACGTTCCCGCTGCTCTCCGACCCGGACCGCGCGGTGCTGACGGCGTACGGCGCGTGGGGGGAGAAGCAGCTCTACGGCAAGACCGTGACCGGCGTGATCCGCTCGACGTTCGTCGTGGACGAGGAGGGGCGGGTCGAACGCGCGATGTACGGCGTCAAGGCGACCGGCCACGTCGAGAAGCTGCGCAGGGAGCTCGGCGTCTGACCCCGCTCGCGCCCGGCGTGGCGCTCGACCCGGACCCGGCCGCGGCGCCGTTCGCGGACCGGCACGCGGCGCTGCGGGCGGAGGTGCGGTCGTTCGTCGAGCGCGAACTGCGGCCGTACGCCGCGGAGTGGGAGGCGGCGCGCGAGTTCCCCGCGTCGGTGTACCGCGCGGCCGGCGCCGCCGGGCTGCTCGGCTGGAAGTACGGCCCCGAGGACGGCGGTCGCGGCCCCGACCCCCTGGCGGACGTCGTCGTGACGGAGGAGCTGGCGCGCTGCGGCTCGGGTGGCGTGGCCGCAGGGCTCGGCGCGACGAAGGACCTGGCGCCGTACTACGTCGCCCGCTTCGGCACCCCGGAGCAGCGCGAGCGGTGGCTGCGGCCGTGCGTGACCGGTGCGGCGGTCGCGGGGCTGGCGGTGACCGAGCCGGGTGCGGGGTCGGACGTCGCGGCGCTGACCACGCGCGCGGTGCGGTCGGGGAGCGAGTGGGTGCTGACCGGTGCCAAGGTCTTCTGCACCAACGGCTCGCGCGCCGACTGGCTGCTCGTCGCCGCGCGGACCTCCGATGAGCCGGGCGCGCGCGGCATCTCGCTGCTCGTCGTGCCGACATCGGCGGCCGGCTTCAGCGCGACCCGGATTCCGACGCTGGGGTGGCGGCCGTCGCAGACGGGCGCGCTGTCGTTCGACGACGTCCGGCTGCCGGCGGACGCGCTGCTCGGCGAGGGTGGGGACGGGTTCGTGATGATCATGAAGTCGTTCCAGTGGGAACGCCTCGCGCTCGCGCTGGCGTCGGTGTCCGCGGCCGCCGCCAACCTGGCCGCGTGCCGTTCGGGCTCGCAGCGGTGGCGCGGGCTGGCGGTGCGGCTCGCCGCCGTGCGTGCGCTGACGTACGACGCGCTCGGCCGGCACCTGGCCGGCGAGGAGCCGCTGCGCCAGGTCAGCGCGGCGAAGTGGCTGGCCTGCGACCTCGACGTGGAGACGGCGTTGCTCCGGTACGAGACGACCAGCGACGACAACGCGGAGCGGGCGTTGCGGGACGCGCGACTCGGGCCGATCGGGGGCGGGGCGCGGGAGGTCATGGCCGACCTCGTCGCGCGGACGCTGCCGTTGCGGACGTAACGGTCAGGGCGCCCTTCTTCGCCTTGCGCTGCACCGTCCTGGACGCCGCTCGCGACGGCCGGGGATTGAGCGACACGCCCTAGCTGCGGCCGAACAGCCCCTTGCGCTTCTTCGGCTGCTCCTTCGGCGCGGCGGCGGTGTGCGGGCGGGCGGCGGCGCTCGCGGCGGCCGCCGGGGCGCCGGACGGGTCGTCCTCGATACCGAGTGAGGTGAGCTCGCGCATCAGCGCGGCGGTGTCGGAGAAGCCGCCGCCGTTCGCGCCGGTGTCGCCGGCGGAGCCGTTGGCAGAGCCGTTCGAGGCGGCGGCGGGCTCGGGTTCCGGCTCCTGCACGGCGGCCGGCGCGGGCGGGGCGTCGGCGAGCTCGCGCAGCATCGACGCGACCTCGTACCTGTTCGAGGCGCCGGCGGGTGCGGCGGCGGCCGCGAACTCGGCGGCGGCGTCGCTGCGCGCGGCCTCCTCGGCGGCGTAACGCTCGGCGCGCAGCCGCTCGTCGGCGGCCCTTTCCTCGGCGGCGCGGGCTTCGGCGTCGAGCCGCGCGGACTCCTCGGCGAGGGCCCGCTCCGCCTCCTGGCGGGCGGCCTGCTCGGCCGCGGCGCGCTCGGCTTCGGCCCGCTGCGCCGCGGCGCGCTCGGCGGCCAGGCGGGCCGCTGCCACGCGCTCCGCCTGCTCCCGCGCTGCCTGCTCGGCGGCGGTGCGCTCGGCCTCCTCGGCGGCAGCGCGTTCCGCTTCCTGGCGGGCGGCCTCCTCGGCGGCGACGCGCTCGACTTCCTGGCGGGCGGCCTCCTCGGCGGCAAGCCGTTCGGCCTCGGCGCGGGCCTGCTCGGCTGCCCGGCGCTCGGCACCCAGGCGGTCGGCTTCGGCGCGCGCCTCGTCGAGGGCGCGGCGGGCTTCCGCCAGGCGCTCGCGCTCGGCCCGCGCGGCCTCCTCGGCGGCGAGCCGCTCGGCCTCGACGCGGGCGGCTTCCTCCGCCGCGAGCCGGGCGGCCTCCCGCTCGGCCTCGATGCGCTCGGCTTCGACTCGCTCGGCCTCGACCCGTTCGGCTTCGACTCGCTCGGCCTCGACTCGCTCGGCCTCGACTCGCTCGGCCTCGATGCGCGCGGTTTCCTCGGCGGCGAGCCGCTCCGCCTCGACCCGTTCGGCCTCGATCCGCTCGGATTCGATCCGCTCGGCCTCGATGCGGGCGGCTTCCTCGGCGGCGAGCCGCTCGGCCTCCGCGCGCGCCGCTTCCTCGGCGGCCCGGCGCTCGCGGAGCTCGCGGAGCTCGGCCGCGACCCGGTCGGCCGCGGCCTGCTCCGCGGACACCTGCTGCTGACGGGTCGCCTCGGCCATCGCGTGCGCCTCGGCCAGCTCGGCGGCCGCCGCCGCGCGGGTCCGCTGGATCCGCTCGGCTTCCAGGCGGCGCGCCCCCAGATCCTCCGGGGTGGGCTCCGGCGCCTTCGGCGGCTCCGGCATCGCCACCGGCGGCAGCGCGTCGCCGAGCAGCGCGCTCAACGCCTGCGACACCCGCGCGAGCGAGTCCCCGAACGGGTCGTCCGGCAGGTACCCAGGCTGCTGCGGCGGCTCGGGCTCCGCCGGCATCGCCGGCTCCAACGTCGCCGGCATCGACAGCGACGGCAGGTCGGCGAGCGCCGCCGTGAGCGACGCCAATTCGTTCGTCGCCGGCTCCGCGGGCGCGGCCTCGGCGACCGGCTCGGACGCGGCCGGCGTGCCGAGCAGCCGCGAGATCTCGCTGCCGCCCTCGGCCCACTCGTACGGCTCGTCGGCGGGCACGTCCGCGACTTCGGCCGCCTCGGCCGGGGCCGGCGCGGCGAACACCGACGCGAGCGCGGCACCCAGTGGCGCGAGGTCCTCGTCCACCTCGGCGTCGTCGGCCTCGACGGTGTCCTCCACCTGGAGGAGTCCGGCGCCGACCAGCGCGTAGACGATCTGACCGGCCTCGAACGTCGTGAAGCCGCAGTCGCGGGCGAGCTGCGTGATCGAACGCTCGCTGTCCACCTTGCACAGCAGCGCCCACTGGTCCTGGTCGAGGGTCAGCTCGGCGTTGGCGAGGCCGCCGGCGGACAGCACCGGTACGGCCGCCGGGCCGTGCACGACACCGCCGATCAGCTCCCACTCCGCGCGCCGGCGGGTGACCTCCGCGAGCAGGTCGGCGACGGTGGCGTCGGAGCCGAGCTCGCCGCGAGTCTTCTCGTTCTTGCGGAACCGGAACCGCCCGGACTGCCACCGCGTCAGGTCGAACGCCGCCTCGCGCAGCTGCTCCAGCACGAACGCCTCGACGATCGGCTTCTCGACGTAGCCGAGGTGGACGAGCAGCTCGCCGAGCCGCCAGCCCTGCAGCTCGCTCTCCTGCGCCTCCGTCGCCTCCGCCAGCGCCTCCGGCGCCAGCGCGCCCGAGGAGACGAGGCGGGCGCCGAGCTGCGGGCGGCGGCCTGGGACGTACATGGCGTACACGCGGCCGCTCTTGAAGTACACGAGCGCCTCGTCGCCGGCCGAGTCGTCGATGTGCAGGCAGCCGGTGAGGGACTGCTCCGCGAGCGCCGTGAGCACGTCGGACAGCGGCGTGGCGCTCAAGTCGCCCTTCAGCACCGCGCCTCCCGCACCGCATCCCGCACGTCGCTCCGGCCGCCCGGCCGGCTGATCCCGTGTGCCCAATGGCATCGGCAGGAGGGACGCGATCATTGAGCCAGATGGCGCAACGTTTCCGGCATAACCAGGCCGACCCCTCCGTTGACCAGGGAGACGGCCCGCCTGGTACCGTCAACTCATCCCACTCGCCCTGGTACCTGGGGGTTTTGCCGCGTGTTCGTTCGCCGTGTCGCCGCTCTGCTGGCCTGCGCGACGGCCTTCGCCGTCCTGCCGGGCACGGCCGCCGCGGACCCGATCGACGACGCCAGGAAGCGCCTCAACGTGCTCGCCGCGCGCATCCAGGACGCCGAGGCGCGCGAGGGGCTGCTGGCCGACAAGCTGACCAAGCTCGACCGCGAGCTGCGCGGCACCGAGAAGGAGCTGGCCGCGGTCCGCGAGCGCTACGCCGTCCGCGCCCGGGCGGCGTACCAGACCGGTCTCGGCGGCGACACGCTCGTCGTCATGATGTCGGCGGAGAACCCCGGCGCCGTTCTCGAACGCCTCGACCTCCTCAACGCCGCCTTCCAGGGTGACGAGCAGCTGCTCCGCCAGGGCAAGGTGCTCCGCCGCCGCCTCAACGAGCAGCAGACCCGGCTGGACGAGGCCCGTCGCGAGGCGCTCGGCGTCGCGCGGGACATGCAGAAGGACAGGCGCGACCTCCAGGCGCTCCTGAACCGCCTCGAGGAGCAGGAGGCGGAGCGGATCCGCCGGGACGCCGCCGCCCGTGACGCGGCCTCCCGCGCCCGCAGCGTCGTCCGCGCCCTCCCGCGCGCCAGCCGTTCGGCGCCGTCCGTCGCGCGCCTGTCCGGCAGCTACTCCTGCCCGGTCGGGCCGAACCACGCGTTCCGCGACACCTGGGGCGCGCCGCGGTCCGGCGGCCGGTCGCACAAGGGCACCGACATCTTCGCCCCGTACGGCGCACCCGCGTACGCCGTCGTCTCCGGCGTCGTCACCCGTACGTCGTCCAGCACGAACGGCGGCCTCGGCCTCTACCTGCGCGGCAACGACGGCAACGAGTACTACTACGCGCACATGTCCCGTTTCACGACCAGCCCCGGGCAGCGTGTCAACGCCGGCCAGGAGGTCGCGAAGGTCGGCGACAGCGGCAACGCTCGCGGCACCTCGCCGCACATCCACTTCGAGGTGCACCCCGGCGGCGGCTACCCCGTCAACCCGTATCCGTACGTCTCTCGTTGGTGCTAGCGCTTCGTCCGTAGGCGCGCCTCGCCGCGTTGTCGTCGTCGCGGGTAGTGCCCTACCCCTCCTCCTCCGCCTTGCGATTCACGCCTCTGGACATCGCGCCCGAGCGACGCGGATTTCAAGGCGATCAGCGGCGGTCCAGAGGCGTTCGGGGCAGGGGTGACACCCCGCCTGACCTGCGGTTTGTGAAATCCGAGTCCGGCCCGGTCCGGGGCCGTTTGCTCGCCGCTGTGAGCGCACCCCGACGCCTGCCTTGCGAGGTCGCGGCGCGTTACAGGTGGCGCGACACCTCGTAGGCGAAGCCCGGCGCACCGGCCCGCGCGAGCCGCGCCACCACGTCCTCGACGTCGAGCTTCGGCCGGCGCGTGTGCGCGGCCTGCTCGCGCAGCACGTCGAGCACCAGCGGCGGCGCGAGGTCGAGCTGATCGAGAAGGAACGTGTCCGGAGGCACGGCAGCGATGTCGAGCGGCGCGAGCGTCTCGTCGGGGAAGTCCTTGAGGTTGAAGGTCACGATCGCCTGCGCGCCGCCGCGCATCGCCGCCGCGACGACATGCCGGTCATCGACGTCCGGCAACACGATGCCGTCGAGCAGCGGCTCCCATCCGGTGACGAGCGCGTCCTCGAACGTGTCGTCCATGTCCTGGAAACGCCGTGCGACGGCCTCGCGGTCGAGGTTCGGATGCACGGCGCGTACCGCGTCCTGCGCCTCGTCGAGGATCGGACGCGACCACAGCGGCCGGTACAGCCCGCGCTCCGCGACTCGCAGCAGCGTGTCCGCGAGCACGATCGGGACCAGCGCGCACGCGTCGAGCAGCACCCCGTACCTCGCCACTGAAACGACGGCCCTACGTGGCGCGCCGCTTACGCGCGGCCCTCAACGCCGCGGCGTAGTCCTCCGGAGAGCCCTCGTAGACGCCCGCCTCCCCAGCTTCCTCCGTCATGCGGTTCAGCGTCGTACGGCGCTCACTGCGCCGGGCATCGCGGTACGTGAGCAAGTCCACGAGCTGCACCCTCCGGTGCCGACCCGGCTGTTCGTACGGGATCGCGCCACTCTCCAGCAACTTGACCAGCGTCGGCCGGCTCACCCCAAGCAAGTCGGCCGCCTCCTGGGTCGTCAACCGCTGCGCGAGAGGCGCAACCGTGATCGCGCGGCCAGCGCGCAGCGCCTCGACGACCTGGACGAGCACGGCGTAGACGGGCGCGGGTAGGGCAACGGCGTTGCCCTCGGGCCCGATCAGGCGAGCAGGTGTGTCATGCGCGTCCAGGAAACGCGCCAAGTCGAGAAGCGTGTCCAAGTCCTCGGGAGGCAGGACCGTCCGCTCCCCATGTCCACGCTCAACTGTCAGAGCACCCATCGCCACCGCCTCGGTCACACCCAAACGATCCTACCGCGAAACGAAAGAATCGCAACCACAGGTACCGATCCGCCAGCTCTCGTCAGCGCAGCGGTTGGACCTACAGGAGGCGAGCGGCCGCTCGACCTCGCCGCTGCCGGCCGGCGTTCGGTGACGCCTCGGCGGCGTCCGCGGTGTCCACGTTGTCCGCCGTTCCCTGCCGCGCCGGCCGCGTGACACGATCGGGGGCATGACCGGCACGCTCATCACGGTCGCCCCCACCGGCGCCGAGACCCCGAAGGCCAAGGCCGCCGCCCTCCCGGTGACGCTCGACGAGCTGGTCGTCGCCGCGAAGGAGTGCGAGGCGGCCGGCGCCGCGGTGATCCACGTCCACCTGCGCGACGCGAACGGCGACTCCTGCCTCGACCCCGGCGCGCTGCGCGAGGCGGTGGCCGCGCTGCGGGAGAGCACCGACCTGGTCGTCCAGTTGTCCACCGGCGGCGCGGTGACCGACTCCGAGGACGCCCGCCTGGCGGTCCTCGACGCGCGGCCGGACGCCGCCAGCCTCACCTGCGGGACGGTGAACTTCGGCGACGACGTGTTCCTGAACCGCCCGGCGTTCGTCGCCGAGCTGTACACGCGGATGCAGGAGCGCGGAGTGGTGCCGGAGTTCGAGTGCTTCGAGCCGGGCCACCTGGCGACCGCCGAACGCCTCGTCGCGAAGTACGGCCCGCCTGCCGGCGGCCACGCGCACGTCGACCTCGTCATGGGCGTCCCCGGGGGCATGCCCGGCACGCCCCAGCAGCTGGCCGCCTGCGTCGCGGCGCTGCCGGACGGCTGGACGTTCTCGGCGACCGGCGTCGGCCGCGCCACGCTGCCGGTCATGCTCGCGGCGCTCGCCCACGGCGGGCACCTGCGGGTCGGCATGGAGGACACGCTCACGTTCGCGGCCGGGGAGCCGGTCCGCGACAACGCCCAGCTCGTCGAGCGAGCGGCTACCCTGGCAAGCCTGGCGCAACGGCCGCCGTTGACGCCGGGCGAGGCACGGCGGCTGCTCGGCATCCCGACGGGAGAGGACCGAACGTGACGACGACCGGAGGCAACCGGCGCATCGACCGCGTCCTCGCGGACGACTACCTCGTCGGCATCGGGACGCTGCCCATGGCCGACCTGCGCGCGCGACGCGACGAGGCGGAGCAGGAGGAGGCCGACGTCTCGTACCTGCGCCGGCTGATCCAGGGCCGCATCGACATCCTGCGCGCCGAGCTGGCCCGCCGCACCGGCGACGCCCGCGGCTCGCTGCTGGCCGACCTGCCGCAGATCCTCGCCGAGTCCGGCCCGCGGACCGCGCCGCGCGGCATGGGCCGGCACTCGACGGTGGAGCCGTCCCGCGCCGACGAGCACCGCCGCTACGTCGAGTCGCTGGTCGCCGACGTGGACCTCTCCGACGTCAGCGCTCGCACCGACGACGAGGTCCGCGACGCGCTCACGGCGTTCGAGCGCGAGGAGGGCACGCTGTCGGAGAAGCGCAAGAAGCTGTTCGCCGTCGTCGACGCCTGCTCGGCCGAGATCACCCGCCGCTACCGTGACGGCGAGGCGGACGTCTCCGACCTGCTGCCCGGGCCGCCGGCGGGCGCGTAAACCCGATGTCGGCGCGCCGGGTCGTCCTCGTCGTCGACGACGAGTCGATCACGCGCGACGTCGTCCAGGCGATGCTCGAGCTCGAGCACGTGGCCGTGCACACGGCGGCCGACGCCGCGGCGGCGCTGGCGCTCGCCGAGGAGGTACGCCCCGACCTCGTGCTGCTCGACGTGATGATGCCTGGCATGGACGGCATCGAGGTGTGCCGGCTGCTCGCCGCCCGGCCGGACGCGCCCCGGGTCGTCATGCTCACCGCGCGGGCCGACGACACCGCGCGCCGGGCCGCCGCCGAGGCCGGCGCCGTGGGGTACCTCGTGAAGCCGTTCAGCGCCGTGGACCTGTTCGCCGTGGTCGACGAGGAGCCGGTGCGTGGAGCCTGACCAGGCGGCGCAGCTGGCGCAGGCGAAGGAGCAGCTGCTCGTCCTCGCCCGCGACGTCAACGCCATGTACCAGGCCGAGCGCGAGCGCTCGCGCGAGCTGAAGGAGGCGCTGGACGCGCTGCGCGAGAACTACCTCGCGACCGTGCGCACGCTGGCGTTCATCGTCGAGGCTAAGGACGCCTCGACCCGCGACCACCTCGAACGCACCCACGACTACGCCCAGGCCCTCGCCCGCGTCGTGACGCGCGCGGAGGTCGCCGAGGAGATGTCGTACGGCTTCCTGCTGCACGACGTCGGCAAGGTCGGCATCCCCGAGGCGATCCTGTGCAAGCCCGGCCCGCTGACGAACGCCGAGTACGACGTCATGAAGACCCACCCGCTGATCGGCGTGCAGATCGTGGCCCCGATCGCGTTCCTCGGCAGCGCGGTGGATGTCATCCGCTGTCACCACGAGCGCTGGGACGGCCGCGGCTACCCGGACGGGCTGGCCGGCGAGGACATCCCGCTCGGCGCGCGGATCTTCTCGGTGTGCGACACGTTCGACGCGATGACGTCGGACCGGCCGTACCGCGGCGCGCTGCCGTTCGACGTGGCGGTGGAGGAGATCGAACGCTGCGCGGGCACGCAGTTCGACCCGGAGGTGGTCCAGGCGTTCGTCGGCATGTGCCAGGACCTGCGCACGGAGGGTAGCCCCCTTGCCGCCGGGTAGGTGCCGCCTCGTGACCCCCACCCCCCGGCGCGGCGCCGGTACTCGATGACCGTCGTCGCGGAGGTCGTCCGCTCCGGGTTCGTGGAGAGCCGCCACCACGGCTCGGTCGTCGCGCTGCGCCCGGACGGCTCGGTGGCGTTCGCGGTGGGCGATGTCGAGTCGGCGATGTTCCCGCGGTCGTCGAACAAGCCGATGCAGGCGGCCGGCGTCGTGCGGCTCGGCATCGTGGAGAAGTACGGCCTCGACGACAGGCACGTCTCCATCGCGTCGGCGAGCCACCTCGGGGAGCCGTTCCACATCGAGGTCGTCCGCGACCTGTTGTCGCGGGCGGGCGTGCCGGAGTCCGAGCTGGCGACGCCGCCGGACTTCCCGGCGAACGTCGAGGCGATGCACGCCGTGATCCAGCACGGCGGCGGCAAGACCCGCATCCAGCACAACTGCTCCGGCAAGCACGCGTCGTTCCTCGCCGCGTGCGCGGCGCAGGGCTGGCCGACCGACGGCTACCGCGACCCCGCGCACCCGCTGCAGGTGCACCTGCGCTCGGTCGTCGAGGAGCTGGCCGGCGAGCCGATCGGCGGGACCGGCGTGGACGGTTGCGGCGCGCCGATCTTCGCGCTGTCGCTGACCGGGCTGGCGCGCGCGTTCGCCCGCGTCGCGACCGCGGCGGAGGGCACGCCCGAGCGCCAGGTAGCGCAGGCGATCCGCCGCGAGCCGCTGTACATGAGCGGCACCGGCGACACCGACGCGCGGCTGGTCCAGGCGGTGCCGGGGCTGATCGCGAAGGGCGGTGCCGAGGCCGTCTACGCTGCCGCCCTGCCGGACGGCACGGCGGTCGCGGTGAAGATCGAGGACGGCGGCAAGCGCGCGTCGCCAGTCGTCATGGTCGCCGCGCTGCGCGCGCTCGGTGTCACCGGTGACGAGGCGGAGCTGGACGCGCTCGGGTCGCCCGAGGTGGTCGGCGGCGGCGTGCGCGTCGGCGAGACCCGCGCGGTCCGGGGCCTCTTCGGCTGACGGGCTACTCGGGCACCCCGTACGCGCGCAGCATCCGGTCGCGGCCGACGTGGTAGATGGCGCCGTCCACGACCGCCGGCTGGTGCAGCTGGATGTTCGCGGAGCCGGGCAGGCCCGCCCACGCCAGGTCACCGGTACGGATGTCGAAGCCCGTCACGCCGTCGCCGGTGTTCGTCAGCACCAGGTCACCGGCCACGACGATCCGCGGCGGCCCGGTCAGCGACGCTGACCTCCAGAGCAGCGCTCCGGTCAACGGGTCGACCGCGCGCAGCGTCCACCAGTCACCCTCGACGGTGCCGAGCAGCAGCGCGCCGTTGGACAGGGCCATCGACCCACCGGCCGACAGCGACCGCTGCCAGACGACGGCGCCGGTGACGGCGTCGAACGCCATCATCCCGCTCTGCGACCCGGCGTAGACGATGCCGTTCGCGACGAGCGGCACCGACCGGTACGCGTACGCGCAGTTGGGGTCGCCGCTGGGGGTGAGGACCTTCTTCCAGAGGGTGGCGCCGGTGGCCGGGTCGACCGCGTACAGGTCGCAGGCGGCGGCAGCGTAGAGGCGGGTGCCGTCGGTGGCGAGGCCGTCGATGGTTGCCGGCACGCCCGGGTAGGTCTGCAGGGCGAACGGCGTCGTCCACGACGGGGCTCCCGTCGCGAGGTCGAACGCGTGCAGGCCGCCGTCGCCGTCGCCGACGAAGACCCGCGTGCCGATGACCAGGGGGGCGCTGCCGCCCGGGTTGTTCTGGACGTACGGCGCGCGCCACTGCTTGGCGCCGGTCGTCGCGTCGAACGAGTAGAGGCCCTGCAGCGTGCCGACGAGCAGGCGGTTCCCCGCGACGGTGATCCCCGTCTGCACCAGGTCCTGCTCGGGGTCGTCGGTGTGCGCGACCCACAGCGGCGTCCGCCCCGTCGCCGCGCCGGCCGTCCGGCTGTACGCGTGGATGTCGCCGCTGCGCCACCGCGACACGTAGACCTTGTCGCCCGCGACGGCCAGGTCGCCGGCCTCGCCGTTCTCGATCTCGCCGCCGGACCAGAGCGGCCCGATCTGGGGCGCCGTGTCGAGGCCGATCGTCGTCTCGGAGGCGGCCAGGCCGGTACGCGCGCCGTCGCCGCCGATCGTCGGCCAGGAGCCGGCGCCGGGAGCGCTGACCTGGACGACCAGGCTGCGCGTCGCGACCGACCCCAGCGCGTCCGTGACGCGGACCGTGATGCGCGGCGCGGCCGCAATGGTCGCGGTGCCGGAGATGGTCCCCGTGGTGCCGTTGAGCGTGATGCCGGTCGGCAGCGGGCCGGTCGCGAGCGACCAGGTGTACGGCGCCGTGCCGCCGGCCGCGGTCAGCGTGTCCTGGTACGGCCTGCCGGTGTGGCCCGACCGCAGCACCTTCGTCGTCACCCGCGGGATCGGGTTGTCGAGCCCGTAGACGCGCAACGACGTGGAGCGCCCCACGACGAGCCGCCCGTCCGAGATCGCGGTCGCGCTGAAGATGCGCCGCCCGGTGTCCAGCGTGTGCACGACCGCGCCGTCGGCCATCGACACCGCGGTCACCGCGCCGGTGTCGCTGCCGAACATGCCGCCGTAGTCGGCGGAGGTGACCCACGCGAGCGACGGCGTGATCGCGACGTGCAGCACGCGGTTCGGCGTGTACGACTCCCAGTCCGGCGCGCCGGTGCCCTCGAGGTACGCGTGCAGGCGGGTCTCGATCCCGAAGTCGCCCTCCTGGCGCCACAGGGCGAGCACCCGCGTGCCGTCGCCGCCGAGGACCGAGTCGATGCGCTGCGACGTCGACGTCGCCCACTGCTCCGCGCCGGTCGCGAGGTCGAGCCGGCGCAGCTCGCCGTCCATGGCGGCGTACACCGCGCCGTTGTCGGCGACGACGCTGAACGCCGACCCGGTGACGGTCCAGCCGATGGCGCCGTTCGTGGTGCTGTAGCTGCGCAGCCGGTCGCCCATCGCGACCAGCGCGGTGGTGCCGCTGACTGCCACCTGGTTGCCGGACGCGCCGGTCGGGAGGAACTGGCGCCACAGCCGGACGCCGTCGGTGAGGCGGTAGGCGAACACCGCCCCGCCCTCCAGCGCGACCACCCGGTCGCCCATGACCGCGAAGTCGTTGACCGACCCGGCCCCCGGGTCGGTGACGGCGGTGTCCCACAGGAGCGCGTGCGAGCCGGTGAGGGAGTACGCGCGCAGCCGCCCGTTGCACGGGAACAGCACCGCGCTCGACGTCACCGCGACCGCGCCCGGGCCGCAGAGCAACGGCACCCGCCACAGGACCGTGCTGGTCGCGATGTCGTACGCCGTCAGCGCCGACTCGCCCGGCTCGTCCGGCAGCGTTCCGGCGGTGTAGAGGACGCCCCCGGCGACGGCGGAGGCGCCGGCGCCCGCGTCGAGCGACCAGACCTCGCGCAGGCCGGCGGCGTTGGCGGTGGTGATCGAGGTCTCGTTGGCGGCGTAGCCGGTGCGGCCCATGTCGTGGTGCGGCTGCGTCCAGTCCGACCCCGCGGTCACGGTGACGGGCAGCATCGCCTGCGCCCACTGGAGGTTGGCGTCCGTGACGCGGAACGTCGGGGTCCAGCCCCCAACCGACGTCGGCGTCCCGCTCAGCACGCCGGCCGCGCTGATGCTGAGGCCCGGCGGTAGCGCCGTGCCGACCGACGCCCAGGTGTACGGCGTGGTGCCGCCGGACGCCGCGAGCACCGCGTGGTAAGGGGTGTTCAGCCGGGCGCCGGGGAGCGCCGCCGTCGTGATCGCCGGCACCGGGATGTCGGCGACCGTGATGGCCAGGGCCTTGGTCTGCGACTGCGCCGCGGCGTCGGTGACGCGGAACGTGACGTTGCTGGTGCCGGCCGCGCTCGGCGTCCCCGACAGCCCGCCCGTCGGAGCGAGGCTCAGGCCGGTCGGCAGCGTGCCAGCCGCGACGCCCCACGTGTACCCGGGCGTGCCGCCGCTCGCGGCGAGCGTGGCGCTGTACGCGGTGCCGCGCTGCCCGCTCGGCAGGCTGGTCGTGGTGATCGTGAGCGGCGGCGGCGCGGGCGTGACCGTCAGCGTCAGCGAACGGGTCGCCTGCCGCGGCTGGGTGTCCACGACCTGAACCGTGACCGACGTCGCCTGCTGCGCGGCCGTCGGCGTGCCGGCGATGACGCCGGCGCCGGAGAGCGAGAGACCCGGGGGCAACGGCGTCGTGTTGTCGGCCGACCAGGAGTAGGGAGTCACGCCGCCGGCCGCCGCGAGCGTCGTGCTGTAGGGGACGCCGACCTGCGCGTCCGGCAGCGTCGCGGTCGTGATGGTGAGCGGGGCCGGCGCGGCCTCGATGACGTGCGTGAACGCGCGGGTCGTGCTGCGCTCGTAGGCATCGGTGACGCGCAGCACCATGTCGTACGCGCCCGCTGTCGTCGGGGCGCCGTAGTAGCGACCGCTGACGTGCAGCGTCAGCCCGGGCGCGAGCGAGCCCGAGACGAACGTGTACGTGTACGGCGCGAGGCCGCCGGTGGCGGCGAGCTGTTGGTCGTACGCGACGCCGACCCGCCCGTTGGGCAGCGTCGTCGTGACGAACGCCGGCGGCGCGGGCAGCCGGACGAAGTAGCCGGACGTGTCGACCAGTGCCTGCAGCGTGCCTGCGCTGTTGCGCAGCTGGATGCGGCCCGTGGCCGACGGCTTCGCGATCGCGTGGTTGGCGATCGCCTGCCCCGCCTTGTGGTACTGGTCGGCCGTGCCGGGCGGCGGCTCCGCCGGGTAGCTGCGGACGTAGCCCGAGGCGCTCGGGTTGACGACGGTGGTCGTGATCGCGACGGCGACCACGTCGGCGGTCGGCACGCCGTTGAGGCCGGTGACGCGGATCGTGCGCGGGGTCGTGCCGAGCGGCGAGGTGCCGGTGTTGTACGTGCGCTTCGACGGCACCGGCTTGAAGTAGCCGGCGCCGGTGGCGTCCGCCGTGGCGTTCGTGAACCACCCGCTGATGTCGACGAGCACGTCGACCGGCGAGGCGGAGGCGTTGTAGACGGAGACCTGCCCCGACGTGCCGAGTCCGGCGAAGGCGCGGCCGCCGACCGTCTGGCCGGCGGCGAACGTCACGTTGCTCACGGTGGGTCGCGTCGCGCCGCGCGGCCACACCGTCAGGGAGCCGGCTGCCGTTGGGGCGTACGCGATGGCGTTGAGGACGACCGCGCCGGCCCCGGCCGCGGGCACGCCGCCGCGCCCGGTCACCTGGACGTTGAGGGTGCCCTTCGCGGGGATCGTCGTGCCGCCGACCCGGGAGCGGGTGTTGACCAGGCGGGCCGGCGTGAGCGGCCGCAGCAGCCCGGCGGTGCCCGCGGTCGCGCCGGGCGTCGTGTACCAGCCGTGCACGTCGACGAGCACGTGCGACGCCGCACCGGAGAGGTAGACCGACACGAGCCCGCTGAAGCCGGTCGGGACGGTCACCACGTTGGACACCGTCCGGCCGGCGGTGAAGCGGACGTTGCTCGTCGCGGGGCGGGTCGCTCCGGCGGGCCACACGGTGAGCGCGCCCGTGCCCGTCGACGCGACGCTGGTGACGTTGAGGACGACGGCGGCGACGCCGGTCGACGGGACCCCGCCCCGGCCGGTGACCGAAACGTTGAACGTCCCGCCGGCCGCCTTCGGCGCGGGCTGTGACTGCCGGGTGTCGTGGATCCGGGTGGCGCGCAGCGCCCGGAAGGCGCCCCCCGGCGGTGCCGCGGCGGCCTGCGCGAGGGGCGCGCCCACGGCAACGGAGGTCACGAGCACCGCGGCGGCGCAGCCCGCACGGGCGAGGACGGTCGAGAGGGGCATCCGGGGGACCTCCGTAGTGGTGCACCCAGGCTATGCACGGGCGCGTGCGGTCGGGCCGAAACGGGAGATTTCGTCCCGCTACGCGGGCACCCGGCGGCAGGCCGCCGCCAGCACCGACGTCGCGCGGCCGGCCGCCAGCTTCGCGAACTCCTCCGGCAACGTCACCCGCTCGCCCGTCGCCGCCGCGACCTCCGCCAGCACCTCGACGAACGCCGCCGCGTCCCGCCGCCCGGGCAGCGCGGGCAGCAGCGCGCGCAGCGCATCGACCACCGCGCGGGCCGGACGTCGGCCGGCGCGCGCGGCGTCCGCGAGCGACGCGGCGACCCGGCCGCCGACGACGACGCCGTCCGCGAGACAGGCGAGCACCTCGCGGCCCAGGCACGGGGCGTCGAGCAGCCCGGCCGCGGCGAGGTCCACGAGCGCGTCGACGGCGCGGGTGCGCTCGGCGGCGTTCTTCGCGGCGAGCCCGACGGCGAGCGCGGAGCAGGTGACGGGGCCGGTGCGGACGGTCGAGCGGGCGAGCGCGTCGAGCAGCGGCCCGGACGCGGCGCGGTTCCGGTCGAGGCCGCGGTGCAGCCGGGCGTGGGCGTGCGCCGCCAGCAGCTCGGGGTGGTGCGGCAGCAGCAGCGGCCACTGCGCGACGACCTGGTCGAAGCGGGAGACGAACTCGCCGTCCGAGGCGTCGTACGCGATGACCGCGAGCGGGTCGCTCCGGTCGAGGACGATCGACAACGCGTCGTCCGCACTCGCCGGCGTCGACGCGTGGTCGCGCCAGGTGCGCGCCGGGGGCTGCCACCCGACGACCCGCTCCCACTGCGGCGCGTACGCCGCGAGGCGGGCGATCGCCGCCGCGGCCGCCCGCCCGGCACGGTGCGCCGCCGGCGGGCGCACCGACCCGTACTCCGCCGGTGGCACGCGCAACGCCGCCACGGCGACGTCGTAGGCCGCGGGCGCGGTTGCCCGGCCGAGCGCGCGCAGCCGTTCGGTCAGCACGGCGGCCGGGATCGCGCCGTCGGAGGTGACCGGCGCGGACAGCAGGACGCCGCCGCCGTGGGCGACCAGCGTCGCGACCTCGTGCACCCGCCACGACACGACGGCGGCGAGGGTCCGGTCGCCGGCGCCGTAGTAGCGGGACGGGCCGAACGCCCCGGAGTACCGCTCGCCCGGCTCGGCGCCGGTCAGCCAGACGAGCGCGAGCTGGGCGAGGTCGGCGCGCAGCTCCTGCCCGGCCCACGGCCCCGGCCACTGCTTGGCCTGCTCGGCGGCGCGTCTCGCGAGCGCCTCCGCGCCGAGCGGCCTGGCGCGGGCGAGCCGGGCGGCGCCCTCGAGCGCCCGCTCGACCTCCACGGGGTCGGCCGCCTCCTCGACCAGCCGGGCGAACAGCTCGGCGAGCTCGTCCGCGTCGGCGACCGGCGCGACCGGCACCGGCGCGGCCCGCTCCACCGCGACCTCGGCGAGCGGCTCGGCGACGGTCGCGACCGGCGCCGCTGGGACCAGCGCCGCCGCCCGCTCCCGCACGTCCGGTTTCTCGTGGTCCAACGCCACGCGGGCCGCGTCGGCGACCGAGCCCGCGAGGTCGGGGCGGGCCGCCCGCAGCCGGGCGAGCAGCTTGAGCTGCGCGAGCACGGTGCCCTTGTCGGGTCGCTGCAGCACCGCCGGGGTGGCGGCGAGGAACGTCTCCGCGTCCAGCCGGCCCGCGTCCAGCAGCCGGCCGAACACCGCCTGCGCGAGCTTCACGACCGGCCCGTGCGCCGCCGCCAGCAGCCGCGCGTACGTGCCCTCCCGGGCCGCCAGCTCATCCGTCGTGGGGTCGAGGAACGCGTGCCACTCGACCGCCCACGCCTGCGCCTGCGGGCGCCAGTCGCGGAGGAACGTGCCGAGCGTCGTGTCGAGCAGGCGCTCGCGGTCGATCCGCCCCTCTGCGATGAGCGCCGTCACCGCGTACCGCCAGGTGTGCTCGGGGCGGGCCGGCGTCCGCGGGTTCCGGTCGTCGCCGCCGGCGAGGAAGCCGTCGCTCCACTCGACCGCGCCGCCGCCGCCTTCGGCCGCGAGCATCGCCCAGAAGTGCCGGTCCAGCACCTCCTGGTCGGCGCGCAGCATGTCGATCACCCGCGGCCGGATGTCGTACCAGCCCCAGCCGCAGAGCCCGGTCGCGAGGCCGGCGACGTACCACTCGGCGGTGACCGGCTCGACCAGGCCGGCCCGCTCCAGCGCGCGCACGACCCGCCAGTGCGAGTTGCCGTCGCCCCGGCCGAGCGCTTCGGGCAGCGCGGCGAGCCAGGCCGGCCGCCGCTCGCCGAGCACGCGGACCGCGAGGTCCTCGTTGCCGACGTCGAGGTGCGAGAACTCGACCGCGGCCGCGACCTGCTTGGCGCCGTTGAGGATGCCGAACGCGAGCAGGTAGTGCGCCTGCCCGTCCTCGTGCGGCCGCCCCCACCGGCGTTCGCGCATGGCCGGCGCCAGCGCCTTGCGCTCCTTCTCGGTGAGGCCCACCAGCGCGTCGGCCAGCTCGGCCAGCGGCAGCCGAAGCAGGTCGTCCAGCGTCATCCGCCGCGGGCCAGCCGGACGGCGAGGACGTGCTTGCACGGCCCGCGGGTGTCCTGGTGCTTGCCGTACCAGGGGCAGGTGCACCGGTCGTCGTCGCGCACGACGTGGTCACCGACGTAGCCGACCGCGCCGTCGAGGCGTACGCCGCCGCCCGCCACGAGCGCCCGCGCGTCGCGCAGCCGCGGGTGCATGGTCTCCAGCGCGGCCGGGTCGTACGGCAGCTCGCGGTGGAAGGACGCGCCCTCCGCGACGTCGTACCCGACCCGTCCGGCCGCGCCGAGCCGGGTCAGCGCGCGGAGCACGCGCTCCTCCGGCAGCGCCGCCTCCGCCGCCAGCCGCCGCACGTCGATGCGCGGCTCGAACGCCAGCAGCGCCGCGACGACGTCGGCGTCGGCCTGCGCGTCGTCGGCGGCCAGGTCGTTGAGGACGCCGCCCTCGCCGGAGAACCCGCGGCTCACCTCGGGGCTCAGCGTCACGACCAGCCGCGCGTCGTCGAGCACCAGCTCCCACGCGCTCGCCGCCGGCGTGCCGGGCGCCGCGGTCGCGGGGGCGTACGCGCGCAGCCGCGACGCGAACCGCAGCAACGGGTCGAGCGCGCGCAGGCGCTCCGGCCCGGCGAGGCACACCGCGCCGTCGCCCGCGCGGCTGGTCAGCCGCAGCCCGCGCGCGGCGGGCACCACCCACAGCGGCGCGGACCGGCCGCCCGCCGGCGCGGGCAGCGACCGCAGGAACCGGCGCGCCTCGACCGCGGGCACGTCGAGCACCGGCCGCATGGTCGAGCCCGCGACCTGCACCTCGGCGAACCCCTTGAGCCAGCGCTCCGGCAGCGGCACCTTCTCCTCGGTGACGGAGCCGTCCATCGTCGTGACGACGA
Source organism: Frankiaceae bacterium (assembly GCA_035536815.1). Lineage (GTDB taxonomy): Bacteria > Actinomycetota > Actinomycetes > BP-191 > BP-191 > BP-191. Next base: position 21,843 of record DATLNJ010000058.1, on the reverse strand, counting down.
CGTCCTCGCCGACCTCGAGGTGCAGCGGGTCGAGCCCGCCGACCCGGGCCAGCGCCTCGCGCATCGGCGGGTTGAAGTCGACGTTCGTCGTGCCGGTGTCGAGCGGTGGGACGTCGAGGCCGCTGGGCAGCACGTCGTAGCGGGCGTACACACCGCAGCAGGCCGAGAAGCTCTCGAACCGCAGCCGGTCGCCGTTACTGGTCACCACCGGGTCGGCGGCGCGCAGGATCGCGGCCAGCATCCCGGGCGGGACGAAGAAGCGGGTGCGCGCGACCTTCGCGACGGTCAGCAGCGCGGTCGCGCTCTGCTCGGCGTGCGCGAGGAAGCCGTCGAAGAACCGCGGGTGCTCGGCAGGCCCCGCCGCGGTCGTCCCGCCGCTCGTCGCGAGCAGCACGCCGGGGCGTTCGCCGGTCACGTCGACCGCCGACCGCCGCGCGTACCGGTACGTCTGCTCCATCGCAGCCACGGTAGGGGGCATCGGCTGGCAGAGTCCTCGACATGACCGGACTGCCGCCGTACGACGCTCTCCGCGGCGTCGACAGTGGTGTCCTCAACGGCCTGCTGCACGAGCGCGCGACGCCGGCGTACGAGGCCACGTACGAGTACAAGTGGCAGAAGGACGCGAAGGCGTACCGCGCGTCGGTGGACGCGCTCGCGGCGGCGGCGGCCGGCGCGGAGCCCGCGGCCCCGCGGGACGCACCGCCGCGCTGGCTGGCGCCGGTCGCCCGCCGCTTCGTGGTGTCGGGAAGCACGACGCGGTGGGGCGGCGCGTTCGAGTGGGTCCGGCTGCTGGAGCGGCTCGGGCTCCTGGTCCCGGAGCACGACGACGCGTACGTCCTCTCCGTCGTCGGCGCCGCGGGCCGGCTGTCCTGAGCGACGACCCCGAGCTGCGGGACGCGGTGGTGTGGCGGCTGTTCGAGGTCGAGGGCGGCGGCGAGATCAGCCTCGCCAACCACGACAAGTTCGAGCACCCGAGCTGGGAGGGCGCGTTCGTCGGGTGGGCGGTCGACGGCACGTTGCCGCGCGAGCGGGTGCTGCGCTCCTGCCTGGCCGCGCTGCGGCGCGACTTCAGCGCGTACCGCGCCGGCTGGTACCAGCGCACCTACGACGCCCTCGCCCCGACCCCCGAGGAACAGGCCGCGCAGCAGGACGACCTGCGCGCGCTGCTCCGCTCGCCGATCACCGCGACGGTGACGATGGCGGTACGCCGCCTGCGCGCGCTCGGCAAGGCCGGCCTGCTGGACGACGCCGCAACCGTGCCCGCGCTGCGCCCGGCGCTGCTGTCGCCGGTGAAGGGCACCGCGGTCGAGGCGGTGCGGCTGCTCGACGACGCCGCGCGCCGCGGCGCGGACGTCACCGATGTCCTCGCCGACGCGCTCGACCACCCGCACGCCGACGTGCAGCGCGCCGCGGTGCGCGCCCTCACCCGGCTCGGCGCGACGGACGTCGTGGTCGCGCGAGCGGCGTCGTTGGAGCCGAGCGTCGCGGCCGAGCTCGGCGCGACACCGGCCGCCGCGGCGGCCGGGGCACCCATGGCCCCGGCCGGGCCGGCGACGCCGCGCGTCGCGCCGGTGCGCGACGACCTGCTGGAACGCCTCGCCGCGCTGCTCGAGGTCGCCCGCGACGCGTTCGAGGTGGAGTCGGTGCTGGCCGCCCTCGCCGGGCTCACCGACCCCGGCGTACTGGCGCCGTTGCGCAAACGGGCGGCCACCGTCCTGAGCCGCGGGCCGCGCGAGGGCGTGACCTACGGCTGGCTGCGCGGGTACCTGGCGAGGCTCGTTCTCGTCGCGCTGCGCGAGCCGGCCGACGAGGTGCGGGCCGAGCCGGGGACGGAGTTCCTCGCCGCGCGGCTCGCCGAGGTCGAGGCGGTGCTGGCGGGCGGAGAGCCGTTCGCGATGCTCGCCACGCCGGACGACGGCTGGTGGGTGCGGCCGGAGACGCTGCTGCGCCGGCTGCCGGAGCGACCGCGCCGCTACGACCTCGTCGCGGCGGTGCTGCGGCTCGCGCCGGACGGCCGCGTGCCGACCGGCACCGGCCCGCTCTCCTACGCGGTCGGTGGCCCGCCGCCGCGGTTGGCCGGCACCCGCGCGCGGTTCGGCGACGCCGCGCTGTGGGTCGCCGCGGCCCGCGCCCGCGGCCCGCTCGGCGAGGACCCGCTGCTCGCCCGCGCCGGGCTCACGGGCGCCGGGCGCGCGCTGCCGCTGCGCGCGGGCGTGGCGACCCGCCCGGCGTCGTTCGAGTCGGGCGGGCGGACACACCTCTACACCAAGTGTGCGGTCACGCTGGCCGACGCGGTACCGGACGCGCCGGCCGACCAGCCGACGGCGTGGGCGCCGGGCGAGCGCATCGCGTGGGCCGACGAGTACGAGGACTGGGTCGGCTGGCTCGCGACCACCTGGCCGCACGACGCCGAGCACTTCCTGCTCGCCTGCGCGCCGTCGGTGCTCGCCGCCGCCGACTCCACGATGGTGCGGCGCGACGCGGCGCGGGTGCTCGACGTGCTCGCCGCGCATCCGGGGCGGCTCGGCCCGCTGGCGTACGCGACGCTGGCGGCCGGCCTCGCGGCGAAGGGGACCGACCAGCAGGTGCGGGCGGTGGACGCGGTGCTCGCCCGGCCGCTCGACGTCCCGTCGCTCGCGGCCGCGATGGCGGTGGTGCTGCCGCTGTGCACGCCCGCCCGGTGGGCCCGCGGCCTCGGCGAGGTCGCGCGCGGCGGCGGCGGGCCGCTCGCGCTGGCCGCGCTGGAAGCGTTGCTGCCGCGGCTCGACCGCGACGTGCGCGGGCTGCACGCGCTGGTGGCGACGTACCGCGAGGAGGCGCTGCGCCAGGGCGCGCGGCCGGGCGCGGAGCTGCGGGCGTGGCTGGCCGGATTCGGGGGAACGTCGAGGGCGGCAACGACGGCGCGAGCGATCCTGGAGGGGTGCTAGCAGGACTGCTTGCAATTGCTAGCACAGAGGCGTACGGTATGGACGTGGCAACGCTGAAGGTCAGGGAGCTGGGCGACTACATCCGCGAGCAGCGGCAGGCGTCCTCCATCTCGCTGCGCCAGCTCGCCCGCCTCGCGAACGTCAGCAACCCGTACCTCAGCCAGATCGAGCGCGGCATGCGCAAGCCGAGCGCCGAGATCCTGCAGCAGATCGCCAAGGCGTTGCGGATCAGCGCCGAGGCGCTGTACGTGCAGGCCGGCATCCTCGACGAGCGCGAGGGAGACACCGACGTGCCCGGCGCCATCCTGCGGGACGAGTGGATCACCGAGCGGCAGAAGCAGGTGCTGCTGGAGATCTACGACTCGTTCCGCAAGGAGAACGACGGGCTGCGCCAGGCCGAGGCCGATGCCGAGCCGGTCGCGGCGGCGACGCCCGCCAAGCCCGCCAAGCCCGCCAAGAAGGCGGCAAAGCCCGCGAAGAAGGCGGCCAAGAAGGCGCCCGCGAAGCCCCGCAAGCGCACGACCAGCGCGGTGAAGGACGCCGTTCCGGAAGCCGCCGAGGCCGAGCCCGCCGCGGAGGCGAGCGGCTGACCCCAGGACCGGCGAGGGGAGGGAGTGCGTCTCACGCAAGCCCTCACCCGGCTCGACCTCCCTCCTCTCGCCGCACCACGTACGACCACGCCCGGACCGCACCTGTCGCGACCGGGACACCACATCGAAGGAGAAATCGCATGGCGCTCAAGACCGAAGCCCGCAAGCCGCTGTACGCCGTGGTCGGCGCCGGCGACCTCGCGGTCGAGAACATCAAGGAGCTCCCGACCCAGCTCGTGGCGCAGGCCACCACGATCGTGCCGAAGACCCGCGCGCTCGTGTCCGACATCCCGGCGAAGGTCCCGGCGATCGTCAAGGACCTCCGCGGCGACGTCGAGGGCCGCGCGACCAGCGTGACCGGCAAGGCGTTCCAGGCCTACGGCGAGCTGGTCGAGCGCGGCCAGAAGCTGGTCACCTCGATCCGCCGCAGCTCGGCGACCGAGCAGGCCGAGGCGCAGATCAAGATCGCGCGCTCGCAGGCCAAGGCCGCCGCCACGTCGGCGACCAAGGCCGCCAAGGCGACCGCGAAGGCCGTGGACAAGGCCGCCGACAAGGTCGGCTAAGCACCTCGCGCGTACGCTCCGAAGCCCCCGGCCGCACCCGGCCCGGGGGCTTCGTGGTGTCCGGAGGTGCGGTGGAGATCGAGGTGCTCGACGCGGCCCGGTCGCTGCTCGCGCTCGGGCTGACCGCGGGCACCGCCGGCAACGTCTCCGCGCGGCGGCCGGACGGCACCGTACGCATCACCGCGGCCGGGCCGAAGGACGCGACCGTCGTCCTCGACCTGGCCGGCGACGTGATCTCCGGGAACCGCGCTCCCTCGACCGAACGCGAGCTGCACCTGGCCGTCTACCGCGCGTACCCCGAGGTCGGCGCGGTCGTCCACGCGCACCCGGTGCACGCGACGATGTTCGCCTGCGCCCGCCGCGCCATCCCCGCCGCGGTGGACGAGTTCGCGCTGTACGTAGGCGGCGACGTGCCGTGCGCGCCGTACGCGCCGAGCGGCTCGCCGGCCCTCGCGGCCGGTGCCGCGGCGCTGCTCGCCGACCGCGGCGCCGTCCTGCTCGCCTCGCACGGGCTGGTCAGCGTCGGCACGTCGCCGGCCGACGCCGTGCACGTGGCGCTCGTCGTGGAACGCGGCGCGCAGGCCATCTGGGGCGCCGCCGCGCTGGGCAGCGCCGTGCCGTTGCCCGACGAGGCGAACGCCGCGCTGGCCACGCACTACCGGCGCGCCCGGTTCGGACCGTGAGAGGGCCGCCGGCCCGAGCGTTCGCCGTCCGCCGCCGGCGAGCAGCGGGCGGGTACGTCGCCGGGCACGGCGGCCCTCCCCGTCGCGGCCCGGGGCTGGGTCCGGGCCGCACCCGTTGAGACTCCGGGGCGGCCCGTTCGGTTCACCGCGACATAGGGTCGGCCGATGAGCGAGATGCCTTACCGCCAGCTCGGCGACTCCGGCCTCACCGTCTCCGTGGTCGGGCTCGGCTGCAACAACTTCCGCTCCCGCACCACGGACGAGAACGCCCGCGCGGTCGTGGACGCGGCGATCGAGCGCGGCATCACGCTGTTCGACACGGCTGACATCTACGGCGGCGGTGGCGGCAGCGAGGAGCTGCTCGGCGAGGTCCTCGGCTCGCGGCGCGACCAGGTCGTGCTCGCGACGAAGTTCGGGATGGCGATGCCGGGCGCGGGGCCCGAGGCGCGCGGCTCGCGCCGGTACATCCGCTCGGCGGTGCGCGCGTCGCTGCGCCGGCTGCGTACCGACTGGATCGACCTGTACCAGTACCACGAGCCGGACGGCGTGACGCCGGTCGAGGAGACGCTCGCCGCGCTGGACGAGCTGGTCCGCGAGGGGCTGGTCCGCTACGTCGGCTCCTCGAACTTCGCCGGCTGGCAGATCGCCGACGCCGACTGGGCCGCGACCACCGAGGGGCGCGAGCGGTTCGTCTCCGCGCAGAACCACTACAGCCTGCTGGAACGACGCGCCGAGGCCGAGGTCATCCCCGCCTGCGAGCACTACGGCGTCGGGCAGCTGCCGTACTTCCCGCTCGCCAACGGCATCCTCACCGGCAAGTACCGGCGCGGCGAGCCGCTGCCCGAGGGCACCCGGCTGGCGGGCAACAAGCAGCGGGCCGACTCGCTGCTCACCGAGCAGACGTACGACCGCGTGGAGGCGCTGGCGAAGCTCGCCGAGTCGCGCGGGGTGACGTTGCTGCACGTCGCGATCGGCGGACTCGCCGCGCAGCCCGCGGTGTCGTCGGTCATCGCCGGCGCGACGCGACCGGAGCAGGTGCACGCCAACGCCGACGCCGGTGGCTGGGAGCCGGCCGAGGACGACCTCGACGCGATCGACGCCGTCGTTCCTTCGGAACGGCCCGATCGCTAGCCGGCCGACCGCCCGCGAAGTTCCAGTGCAGGGGAGCCCCTTTCGCGCTCAGCGGCACTGGAAGTTGGCGTGACCGCGATCGACGGCGTCGTTCCTTCGGGACGGCCCGATCGCTAGGGTGCGCCCATGAACCACCCGCTGCCCGAGCGCAAGAGCGCGCTGCTGCCCGCGATCGTGACGTTCGTCCTCGTGACCGGCACGGTGCTGCTGGCCGGGTACGCCGCGACGTGGATCCTCAAGAAGATCGTGCTGCCGCTGCTCGCGGTCATCATCGGGTTCGTCGCCGCGCGGGTGGTCTACAAGGTCCGCGACTAGGGCGAGTCTCGAAGTTCCTCCATCCGCTGCGCGACGATAGGACTTCGACGCTGGCGCGGACAAGCCGCCCTCGGCGGCGCCGCGCGGCGGTACCGTCTCCTCCGTGCTCCTCGACGAGATCCGCGCGGCCGTTATCGGTGACGACGAGGTGCTGGACGGGCCGTACGGCCCGCGCCGCGTCACCTACGCCGACTACACCGCGTCCGGCCGGTCGCTCGCGTTCGTCGAGGACTTCATCCGGACCGAGGTGCTGCCGCGCTACGCGAACACGCACACCGAGACCTCGGGCACCGGCCGGCAGACGACGCGGTTCCGCGAGGACGCGCGCGACATCATCTCGGCCGCCGTCGGCGCCTCGCGCGAGACGCACGCGGTGCTGTTCTGCGGCTCCGGCTCGACCGGCGCGATCGACAAGATGGTGCACGTGCTCGGCCTGCGCATCCCGGCCGCGCTGGACGACCGCTACGACCTGCGCGCGCAGATACCGGCCGCCGACCGGCCGGTGGTCTTCATCGGACCCTACGAGCACCACTCGAACGAGCTGCCGTGGCGCGAGTCGATCGCCGACGTCGTCGTCATCCACGAGGACGCGAACGGCCACGTGGACCTCGACGACCTCGAGGCGCGGCTCGCCGAGTACGGCGACCGGCCGTTGAAGATCGGGTCGTTCTCCGCGGCCTCCAACGTCACCGGCATCGTCACCGACACCCGCGCGGTCGCCGACCTGCTGCACGAGCACGGGGCGCTGTCGTTCTGGGACTACGCGGCCGCGGCGCCGTACGTCGACATCGACATGGCCGACGGCGACCTCGACGCGGTGTTCCTCTCGCCGCACAAGTTCATCGGCGGGCCTGGCACGCCGGGCGTCATGGTGGCGAAGCGGTCGCTGTTCACCAACCGGGTGCCGACCGTGCCCGGCGGCGGGACGGTGTCGTACGTGAACCCGTTCGAGCACCGCTACCTCGACGACGTCGAGCTGCGCGAGGAGGGCGGCACGCCGGCCATCGTCGACTCGATCCGCGCCGGGCTGGTCCTGCAGCTCAAGCAGGCGGTCGGCGTCGCGACGATCCGCGAGCGGGAGGCGTCGTTCATCCGCCGGGCCGTGGAGTCGTGGCGGGCCAACCCGAACATCGAGATCCTCGGCAACCTCGACGCCGAGCGGCTGTCCATCGTGTCGTTCGTCGTCCGCCACGGGAGCGGGCGGTACCTGCACCACAACTTCGTCGTCGCGGTCCTCAACGACCTGTTCGGCATCCAGGCGCGCGGCGGCTGCTCGTGCGCGGGGCCGTACGGGCACCGGCTGCTCGGCATCGACCTCGACCGGTCGCACGAGTTCGAGCGCGAGATCACCCGCGGCTGCGAGGGCATCAAGCCGGGCTGGGTCCGCGTGAACTTCAACTACTTCATCACCGACACGGTGTTCCAGTACGTGCTCGACGCGGTCCACCTCGTCGCGTCCGAGGGGCACAAGCTGTTGCCGCACTACACGTTCGAGCCGAACAGTGGCGCGTGGCAGCACCTGCGCGGGCCGGCCAAGGCACCGTTGTCGCTGCACGACGTGTCGTACGAGGGCGGGCGGTTTGCGTACCCGCGGCGGCACAGCACGGAGCCGGAGTCGGCGCTGGCGCGCTACCTCACCGAGGCGCGCGCGATCGTGGACGCCGTCGCCGCCGAGCAGGCGCCCGCACCGTCCCCGATGGCGGTGTCCGAGGACTTCGAGCACCTGCGCTGGTTCCCGCTCCCCGGCGAGCCCGTCGGCTGAACCGGCCCGCGGCACGTGGCACACGTCACATTGCCCGGCCGCCGCGCGACCCCCAGCATGGGTGACCGCGGCGCGAGCCTTTCGCGCACCCGCTGGGAACCGTCACCGCACCGGAGGAAACGCATGCGTGGGAAGAGCCGCAAGGTCGAGGCCCTCCGCGGGGTCGCCCTGTTCGGGCTGTGCACCGAGAAGGAGCTCAAGGACATCGCCGGGCTCGGCGACGACCTGACGGTCAAGGAGGGCGAGGTCCTCACGGCCGAGGGCACGCCTGGTCAGGAGTGCTTCGTCGTCATCAGCGGCAAGGCGACGGCGACCGTCGGCGGCCGCGAGATCGGCGTCGTCGGCCCCGGCGACTGCGTCGGCGAGATGGCGCTGCTCGACACGGCGCCGCGCACCGCGACGGTGACCGCGACGACCGAGATGGAGGTCTTCGTGCTGGAGCCGCGCAGCTTCGGCGACCTGCTCGACCGGCACCCTTCGGTCGCGAAGCGGCTGCTCGCGGTGATGGCGCGCCGGCTGCGCGCCGCGAGCAACGCGCCCGGCTACGTCGACTGACGGACCGGGCGACCCGAGGCGGCCGGCAGCGCCGCCTTGAGGTCGCGTAGTTGCTGCGTCTCCGCCGAGTCCGCGGCGCCGGTGGCCGCCAGCACGCGTAGCCCCCGGTCCAGCCACTGCCCGGCGAGGACGGGGTCGCCGTCCGCGAGCGCGGCGCGGCACAGCAGCCGGCAGACCCAGGGCACGGCCGGCTGCTGGCGATCCTCGAGGACCGGCAGCGCGGCGACGAGCAGCTCGGTGGCTCGGGCGACGTCGCCGCGGTCCAGCAGGATGTCCGCGATGTTGCCCTGCAGGATGGCGACCTGGCTCGGCCCGCCCTGCGCGGCGATCGCCTGCTCGAACCGCGCGTACGCCGTGTCGCGGTCTTCGCGGTACGAGGCCGCGATGCCGAGGAGAAGCAGCGCGCCGCCGCGGTCGCGCGGTGCCGCGTCGAGGCGGAGCGCCGCGAGGCACAGGTCCTCGCCCTCCCGGCCTTCGCTCGCGACGATCAGCCGGTTGCCCAGCCGGACGAGGCACTCGGCGAGCAAGCGCTCGTCGCCGGTCGCCGTGGCCAGCTCCACCGCGCGCTCGGCAAGTCGCCGCGCCTCCGGGCTGGTCCGCTCGGCCATCGCGAGGAACGTTGCCGCGCGCCCCAGTGCCCGCGCGTCGCCGCGCTCGCCGGCCAGCCGGAGCCACGGCGTAGCGGTGGCGTACGCGCCGATCGCGATCCAGTACCAGAACATGGCGTTCGCGAGGTCGGCGAGCTCGGCGTCGTCGGTGTCCGCGTAGTGCCCGAGCGCCGCGACCGCGTCGTCGTGCAGCCCGCCGAACAGCGCGAGCATCGCGCGCGCGTCACCGGTCTCGAACGCCTCGCCGTTGCGCGCCACCGAAACCAGCGCCGCCGTCACCCACTCGGCGTGCCGCCCCGCGGTCGCCGCCGCTTCGCCGGCGTCGGCGAGCCTGTCCACGGCGTAGTCGCGGATCGTCCCGAGCATCCGGTACCGCGGCTCGACGTCCGCGCTCACCTGGAGCAGCGACCGGTCCGCGAGCTGTTCGAGGACGTCCGCCGCGTCCAGTGCGGGCAGGTCGCAGACGGCCGCGGCGGCCGCGGCGGTGAACGTCGAGTGGAACGCCGCGCACCGCCGGAACGCGACGCGCTCCTCGTCGGGCAGCAGGTCGTGGCTGAAGTCGAGCAGCGCGCGCAGCGACTGGTGCCGCTCGGCGACGCCGTGCGAGCGCCCGCGAAGCAGGCTGAGCCGGTCGCGGACGTTGGCGAGCAGGCCGTCGAGTGACAGCTGCCGCAGCCGCGCGGCGGCCAGCTCGATGGTCAGCGGCAGGCAGTCGAGCTGCCGGCACAGCTCCGCGACGGCGGTGACGTCGGCGCTGAGGTCGAGGTCGGGCCGTGCGAGCCGCGCCCGGTCGAGGAACAGCCGGACGGCGTCGGCTGAGGCGTCGTGCGGTGCGTCCGGCAGGGGCGGCAGCTGCCACGCGACCTCGCCCGCGACGCGGAGCGGCTCGCGGCTGGTCGTGACGATCCGCACCCGCGACGTGTCCGCGAGCAGCTCGTCCACCAGCGCGGCGGCGGTGGGGACCACGTGCTCGCAGTTGTCGAGCACGACGAGCGCCTCGTGCGTCGCGCACCAGTCAGCGAGCGCCTCCCGCAACGACCGGCCGGTGCCCGAGCGCAGCCCCACCGCCGCCGCGACGCGTTCGTCCACGTCCGCACCGGCCGGCAGGTCGGCGAGCTGCACGACCCACGCGCCGTCGGCGTACCGCTCGCTGGCGCGGCGGGCCAGCTCGTACGCGAGCCGGGTCTTGCCGGTCCCGCCAGGGCCGAGGACCGACACGAGCCGGTGCTCCCGCACCAGCGCGTCCAGCTCGTCCAGCTCGGCCCGGCGCCCGACGAACGACGTCCTGATCGTCGGCACGTTGTGCTTCACGACCGGGGTGGCCCGGGGCCGGGTCGCGGGGTCCGGCGAACGGAGCCGGGCGGGCGCCTCCAGCCCGCGCAGCACGTACTCGCCCAGGTCCGCCCAGTCCTCCGTCCCGGGCACGTCGGCGGTCGCCAGCACCTCGCCGCCGTGCGCGGCGGCGCAGACCCGCGCCGCGACGTGCACGGCGAGCGCGGTGTAGTCGCCGTCGTGCGGCTGCGCGGGGCCGGTGTGCAGCCCGGCCCGCACCCGTAGCTCGACCGGCCACGGCTCGGCGGCGACGGCGGTGAGGACCGCTTCCGTCGCGCGCACCGCCGCCGCGGCGTCGCCGAACGCCGCGAACATGCCGTCGCCGAGCCACTTCACGACGGTGCCGCCGTGGTCGCGCACGATGCCGCCGAGCAGCTCGTCGTGGCGGCGCGCGATCGGCGCCCACGCGTCGCCGAGGCGTTCGTGCAGACCGGTGGAGCCCTCGACGTCGGTGAACAGGAACGTCACCAGCCCGCCGGGGAGACCGGGCTCGACCGTGCGCACTCCCGCATCCTGCCCGGTCGGCCGTCCGGGGTGCGGCACGCGCGGCGGCATGGACGGGCCCGACCCGTCACCCGCGGGACCGGTGGCTCGTTGACCAGGAGGCCCAGCCAGGAAGGAACGCCCCGATGCTGACCGCGCTGATCCTCCGCGACTGCGAGGCCGCCACGCTCTCCCGCACCGAGACGCTCGCGCTCGAGCACCTGCTGCACGAACGCCTCTCGGAGGTCGCGTGCGGCCGCAAGTCAGGCGACTCCGCGCTGCTGCTCGCCATCCGCGCGGCGGAGTACCTGGCGCCGTTGCTCGACGAGCTCGGCGAGGACGGCACCACCGCGCTGCTCACCGCCGTACGCCGGTCGCCGGTGGCGCGGACGGCGTTCGACCGCGCGTCGGCCGTCGCCGCCCTCACGGCGGACGTGGCGGCGTAACCCGAATGTCACCCATAGGTGCCATGTGGCGGGGGGAGGCATCACCCATGACGAAGGACGAGCTGGCGGACCGTCGCCGGCGCCGCGACGACCTGCTGGCGCAGCGCGCGGCGCAGTCCTCGTGGCGCGACCGGCTGCTCGCCCGCCGGACGAAGTACGTCAAGGCCAGGCAGGACCTGGCCCACCGGATCAGCCAGCAGGCGTAGCCGCCAGCCGGTACGACGCCGGCCACGCGCCCGGCACCCGCTCGGCCACCCCGCGCGTCTCCAGGTGCCGCAGGTGCGCCACCGCCTCCCCGAGCGCCACCCGCTTCATGAACGGCGCGATGTCCTCCCACGCGCGGTTCCACCCCATCGTCGAGGCGATGTCCCACGTCGTCAGCGGGCCGGCCGCCAGCGACGCCGTGATGTCGGCCAGCCGCTCCTCGTGGTGCGCGGCCAGCTCGTCCACCCTCGGGGCCAGCTCCGTGAACCGGGCGACGTGCGCGGGCAGCACCTCCGCCACCGGCAGCGACCGGACCTTCGCCAACGACGCCAGGTAGTCGCCGAGCGGGTCGAGGCTCGACTCCTCCTCGTACAGCCCGATGTGCGGGCTGATCCGCGGCATGACGTGGTCGCCGGCGACGAGCAGGTCGTCGACGAGGAAGCAGGTGTGCCCCGGCGAGTGCCCTGGCGTCCAGACCGCGCGCACGCTCCACCCCGGCACGTCCACGTAGTCGCCGTCGGCGAACAGCCGGGTCGGCAGCGCCGGCAGCTCGCGCCGGTGCGGCGGCCGCGCGGAGAAGTCCGGCAGCGCCGCGAGCACGTCCTCCGGCGCCCCCGCCGACAGCATCACGGCGGCGGTCTCGATCAGCCAGGTGTCCATGGTCGAACGCCACCGGGTCACCACCCACGCGTCCTCGGGGTGCATCGCGAGCCACGCGCCCGACTCGGCGCGCACCCGCGCGGACAGCCCGTGGTGGTCCGGGTGCACGTGGGTCAGCAGGACGCCGTAGACGTCGGAGACCGCGTGCCCGGTCTCGGCAATACCGGCCTGCAACGCCTCCCACGACCGCGGGTCGTCCCAGCCGTTGTCCACGATGACCGGGCCGGACGGCGTCTCGAACAGGTAGACGAGCGTGTAGCCGAGCGGGTTGTCAGGGATGACGACCGGAACGGACCACAGGCCGTCGCGCACCGGCTCGACCGGCGGCACCGGCCGGCTCAAGGCCCGGCGTTCTCGATGGTGCGCAGCGCGTTGATCCGCTGCGTCAGCGGCGGGTGCGTGTCGAACATCCGGTTCAGCCAGGACCCGCCGTGCTCGCGGTCCAGCGGCGACTCGATCCACAGATGGGCGGTCGCGCGCGACGTCTTGCGCACGACGCTCTGGTCACCCATCAGCTTCTCCAGCGCCCGGCGCAGCCCGGCCGGGTTCCGCGTCAACGCCACCGCCGTCGAGTCGGCGAGCTCCTCGCGCTTTCGCGACACCGCCGCCTGGATCAGCGCCGCGGCCAGCGGCGCCAGCACGATCGTCACGATCCCGATGACCAGCAGGATCGCCGCCGCGCCGCTGTTGTCGTCGCGCGAGCGCGACCGGCGGCTCCCGAAGAACGAGAACCGCCAGAACAGGTCGCAGAGCATGACGATCGCCCCGCACACCGCCACGACGAGCGTCGTGACGCGGGTGTCGCGGTTGAGGACGTGACTCATCTCGTGGCCGATGACGCCCTGCAGCTCCTCGCGGTCGAGGCGTTCGAGCAGCCCGGTCGTCACGGCGATGACCGCGTGCTCCGGGTCGCGGCCGGTGGCGAACGCGTTCGGCGCCGGGTCCGGCACGATCATCACCCGGGGCATCGGCAGGCCCGCCGCGATCGCCATCTCGTGCACGACGTTGACCAGCTGTGGCGCGTGCTGGTGCTCGACCTCGCGCGCGCCCGTGATGGCCAGCGCCAGCTTGTCCGAGAAGTAGTACGAGCCGACCGTGCCGGCGCTCGCGATCGCCAGCGCGACGAGCAGCCCGGCCGGGCCGCCGCCGACGTAGAGGTTGAACGCCTCCGCGACCGCGAACAGCAGCAGGAACGCCAGCGCGACCAGCAGCCAGGACTTCCTGCGGTTACGCGCGATCGCGTCGTACAACTACCCGCCTTAGAACTGCACCTGGACCGGGTTGCGCGACGGGTCCGTCGGGTCCAGCTCGAAGTAGTCGCGGCGGGTGACGTTCGCGATCGGCGCGACGAACGACGTGGGGATCGTCTCGACGGCGGTGTTGTTCTGGCGCACGGTGTCGTTGTAGTGCTGGCGGGCGAACGAGATCTTGTTCTCGGTCGTGGTCAGCTCCTCCTGGAGCTGCGCGAAGTTCTGGTTCGCCTTGAGGTCGGGGTACGCCTCGGCGACCGCGAGCAGCCCGCGCAGCGCGTTGGTCAGTGCGCCTTCGGCCTGGGCGATGGCGGCGGGCGACGCGCCCTGGGCGTTGAGGCTCTGCGCCGCGCCGCGGGCCGCGATGACGGCCTCGAGGGTCTGCCGCTCGTGGGCGGCGTAGCCCTTGACGGTCTCGACGAGGTTCGGGATGAGGTCGTACCGGCGACGCAGCTGCACGTCGATCTGCGCCCACGCCTCGTCCACCCGGTTACGCAGCCGGACGAGCTTGTTGTAGAGCGCGATGAAGATCAGGACGAGCACGACGAGAACGACGAGCACGACGAGCAGCAGCACGGCAGCCCCTCCCAGGTGTGATTGCCTACGCGCATCGTGTCGTACGAAGCGCCGCAACACCACCGACCGGACGTCACCGGGCCGGACGGCGTGCGGCTGCACGTCGTCGTCGCCGGGTCGGGCGAGCCGGTGACGGTGTTCGCGGCCGGCCTCGGCGGCACCATCCCCGAGACCCGCACGCTCGGCTCCGGCGTGGCGGGGACGCGGGTGTTCTTCGACTTCCGCGGGCACGGCGGCAGCGGCGTCCCGGCCGACGGCGACTGGTCGTACGCCGCCCTCTCCCGCGACCTGCGCGCCGTCGCCGACGCCACCGGCGCCACCCGCGCGGTCGGCGTCTCGATGGGCGCCGCGGCGCTGCTCGGGATCATCGCCGCGCAGCCGGACCGGTTCGAGCGCAACGTGTTCTTCCTCCCGGCGATCCTCGACAGGGCGCGCTCCGACGTGACGACCAGCCGGCTCGGCGTCGTGGCGCGGCGCATCGAGGACGGCGACCCTGGAGCGGTCGCCGAGCTGCTGGCCGCGGAGGTGCCGCGCGAGCTGCGCGAGTCGCCGGCGGTGGCGTCGTGGGTCCGCGAGCGGGCCGCGCAGCTGTCCGGGCCCGGCGTGGCGGGCTGGTCCGCTCACTCGCCACCAACCGCCCGGTGCCGGACCGCGTGGTGCTGGCCGCGGTGGGCGCGCCGTGCCTGGTCGTCGGCCAGGAGTGCGACGAGACGCACCCGGCGCAGATCGCCCGCGAGCTCGCGGCGACGCTGCCGAACGCCCGGCTGCACGTGTTCGACCAGCCGGGCGGGCTGTGGGCGCACCGGGCCGAGCTGCGCCGGCTGATCACGGCGTTCCTCGACGGCGCGTCGTAACCGGGAAACCGCTGGCGCGGCGGCTCCGGCGGCGGCACGCTGCGTCGCATGATGGCGGCGTTCTGGACCGGGCTGGCCCTCGGCTTCGTCGTCGGCGCGCAGGTCGGGCCGGTCTGGCTGCTGTGCGCGCGGACGACCCTGCGGTCCGGCTTCGCGAGCGGGTTCGCGATCGGGCTGGGCGCGGCGATCGTGGACCTGCTGTACGCCGGTCTCGGCGCGGCGGGGGTGGCGCCGTTGCTGACGGTGCCGGCACTGCGGATCGCGCTCGGCGTGGCCGGTGGTGCGTTCCTCGCGTTCGTCGGGGTGCGGACGCTGCGGACGGCGTTCCGCGTCCGGCTCGGCGCGGAGACGCCCGAGGAGACCGCCTCGCCGCGCGCCGCGCTGCGCACCGGGCTGGTGGCGACGGCGAGCAACCCGATGACCATCGCGTCGTGGGCGGCGATCTTCGGCGCCGCGGCGGCCGGTGGGGCCGAGCGCACCGCGACCGCGGCGGCGTTGCTGGTCCTCGGCGTCGGGCTCGGCAGCCTGGCCTGGCACGCGCTGCTCGTCGCCGGGATGCGGCTGCTCCGCCGCCGGGTCGGCGACCGCACGTTGCGCGTCGTGGACGTGGTGGCCGGCGGCGCGCTCGTCCTCGGCGGCGCCGGGCTCGCGGTGCGGGCCGTCCGCAGCGACTGACCACCGGGCACCGGCAGGTTTGCGCGCCGCGAGAACGGGGAAGCGACGGCCGAATGATCGATCGCGTCCAGCAGCGGGCGTGATCCAGACGTCGTGGGAGGAACGCGCATGTCAGGACTTCGGCCGCGGGCACTCGGCGGTGCCGCCGTGACGCTGGCGCTGATCGGTGGCTACTTCGCGCAGGGCACGTACGCGGCGGGTATCCCCGCGAACAAGGTCGCCGCGTCCGGCTCGGGCACCGAGGTCGTGCACGCCGCGACGGACACGCTGCTGCTCAGCGAGACCGTGAAGATCAACAACCCGACGGACCTGGTCATCGGCGTCAGCGCCGAGTGCGCGATCCTCACCCAGGTCACGAACTCCGCGAACGGCCAGACCGAGCGGGCGTTCGGCGAGGTCAAGATCTACGTCACGATCAACGGCAAGCGCGTCCCCGTCGCCGACGACGACAGCGACCAGGGCCGCGTCGTCTTCTGCAACCGCGCGCAGGAGCAGCAGTGGACGGACACCGCCACCGGCCCGAACGCCGGTGACGACGCGGACGACCAACTGCGCCAGTTCATCGACACCCGGACCGCGAACGCGTTCACCTGGCTCGCGATGAACATCGGCACGGAGTACGGCGGCACGCAGAACAACGTGCACAAGATCGAGGTCTGGGCCGACTGGGACGTCGCCGAGTCCGCGAACGCCGTGGCGAAGGCCGCCGTCGGCAACCGCACGCTGATCCTCGAGCCGGTGAAGGCCGCGAACGACGAGCGCGTCACCGAGCTCGGCTAGCCACAACAGGCACGCGCGGGCCGGGCACCACCGACCAGGTGCCCGGCCCGCGGCGTGTCCTGGCTCCCGTGGCTCGGCCGTCGCGGGTCAGGAGACGGCGAAGCCGCCCTGCATCCCCTGCGCCCGGTGGAACCGGCAGTAGAACGCCAGCGTGCCCGACGAGGGCAGCGTGAGGCTCGCCGTGCCGGTGCCGCCGGCCTCCACCGAGACGTCGACGTTCGGGCTCTGGACGGTGAACGTGTGCGGGGCCTTGCCGGAGTTCGTCAGCGCGATGGTCAGCTTCGTGCCGGGCGCGGCGGTGACGTAGGTCGGCGCGAAGTAGAAGTCGCCCAAATCCATGGCGAGCGTCGTCGCCGAGCCGATGTCCTTGGTGCCGCGGTCGTCCACCGTGCCGGTCAGGGCCACGGGTGGCGTCGCCGCCGCCGACGTGGCGGGCGGCGTGCTCGGGGCGGTCGTGGTCGTCGGGCCGGTGTCCCCGGTGCCGGTGGTGTCCCCACCGCCGCCACACGCGGTGAGCGCGGTGACAGCGGTGACGGCGGCGAGCGTGAGCAGAGTCGATCGCATGATGTGTACCTCCCGTCCGGGTGATCGTCGCGCGGGCCGCGGGCGTTACGCGACCCGGCGAACTCGGTACGTTTCGCACATGAGCGACCTGTTGCAGGCGGTGTACCGCGGGGACGACGCCACCAGGGACGAGATCCTCGCGACCCGCGCGCCGGGGACCGTGTTCGAGGCGGCGGCGGTCGGCGACGTGGAGCGGCTGCGCGAGCTCCTCGGCGACCCGGCCGCGACGGCCGACGACGGCTTCACGCCGCTGCACCTCGCGGCGTTCTTCCGGCACCCGGACGCGGTGCGGTTCCTGCTGGAGCGCGGCGCGCCGGTGAACGCCGTGGCGGGCAACCCCATGCGGGTGCAGCCGCTGCACAGCGCCGCCGCGGCGGGTGACGCGGAGTGCGTACGGCTGCTGGTCGAGGCCGGCGCGGACGTCGACGCGCGGCAGGAGGGCGGCTTCGTGCCGATCCACGCCAGCGCGCAGAACGGTGACGAGGCCGCGGTCGAACGCCTGCTCGCGGCCGGCGCCGACCCGTCGCTCGCCACCGACGACGGGCGGACCGCGGGCGACCTGGCCCGCGAGGCGGGCCACACCGCGATCGCGGACCGGCTGTCGCGGGCGTAGCGGATCGGCGGGGCCGCCCCGGACGGCCCGGACGGCCCCGGTCATAGGTCCCGACTTTCGGCAAACGGCCGCGAGGGCGGCGCGCCCGCCCGCAGAATCGCTGGGTGCCCTACACACTGCCCTTCCCGGCCGACCGCGCCGTCGGCGAGGTGCAGTGCTGGGACGAGCCCGCCGGCCGCTGGCGGCCGGCCGGCCGCGCGCAGGGTGCGGTCGTCGTCGCGGACGACGCGCGGGTGGCGTTCGTCGCGCACCGCCGCCGGCCGGCGCCGCTGACCTACCTCGACGCGCTGCCGGTGGAGCCGTTCGTCAAGATCGGCGTCGGGGCCGCACCGCTGGGCGACGGCGACGCGGCGCGGCTGGCCCGCTTCGACTGGCTCAACGAGCTCGACCTCGACGGCAGCGACGCGGGCGACGAGGACGTCGCGGCGTTGCGCCCGCTGGTCAACCTGGCCGAGCTGCGCCTGGGCAGCACCCGCGTGACCGACGAGGCGCTCGCGTCGCTCGACTTCCCGCTGCTCCGCCGGCTCGACCTCGACCACACCCGCGTGGACGACGGCGTCGCGCACCTGGCCGGACTGCCGCGGCTGGAGATGCTCGACCTGTCGGCGACCGCGCCGTCGGACGCGTCGTTGATCGCGCTGGCCGACCTGCGGTCGTTGCGCTGGCTGGCCTTCGCGTGCGCGGGCGTGCGCACGTCGGCGCTCACCTTGCTCGGGCGGGTGGCCGGGCTGCGCGAGGTGTTCCTCAACGGCGTCACGGTCGATCCGGCGACGACCGCCGCGCTGGCCGGGCTGGCGTCGTTGCGGCTGCTCGACCTGTCCAACGGCGACGTGCCGAGCGCCGCGATCGTGCCGCTGTCGCGGGCGACCGCGCTGGTCAAGCTGCGGCTGTCCGGCACCGCCGTGGACGACTGCGCGCTGCCGTGGCTCGAGCCGGTCCAGACTCTCGAGTCGCTGTGGCTGGACGACACCGACGTCGGCGACGAGGGCACCGCCTCGCTGGCGTCGCTGGCGAACCTGCGCGAGCTGGTCCTCGACGGCACCCGCGTCACCGCGGCGGGCGTCGCGTCGCTCGCCCCGATGGCGGCGTTGCGGCGGCTCGACGTCGCGCGGACGCCGGTCGGCGACGACGTCGTGCCCGCGCTGCTCGCGCTGCCGGGGCTGACCGAGGTGGACCTGACCGGGACCGCGCTGACCGACGACGGGCTGGCCCGGCTGGCCGCGCACCCGGCGCTGCGTTCGGTACGCGTCGCGGGCACGGCGGTGACCCGGCGCGGCGTGCGCGACCTGCTGGCGGCCGTTCCCGGCATGACGCTGCCCGACCTCGGGCTGGCGCCGGAGCCGCGCGAGCCGGAGGCGCACGCCGCCGAGCCGGCCGCGGAGCCCTCCCGCCCGTAGCTACGACGTGAGCAGCGTCGCCAGCGTCGCCGAGTCCACGTTGCCGCCGGTGGCGATCGCCACCACGCGCTCGCCCGGCTCCACCGGTACGAACCCGCCGAGCAGCGCGGCGACGCCGGTCGCCCCGGCCGGCTCGACGGCGTACTTGGTGCGTTCCAGCACCATGCGCAGCCCGTGCAGGATCGCGCCGTCGGGGATGCGGAACACCTCGTCCACGTGCTCGCGCACGACCGGCAGCACGTGGTGCCCGGTGAACGGCGCGCAGAGCGCGTCCGCGACGCTGACCGGCCACAACGTCACCGGCTCGCCCTTCGCCAACCCGAGCGACACGGCATCCGCACCCTCGGGCTCGACGCCGTAGACCCGCGCCTGCGGGCGCAGCGCCTTGACGACGGCGCTCACGCCGGCCAGCAGGCCACCGCCGCCCGCCTGCACGACGACGACGTCCGCGTCCGGCACGTCCTCGAGGATCTCCAGCCCGACCGTGCCCGCTCCGGCGATCACCCGCGGGTCGTCGAACGGGTGGACGAGCGTCCGGCCGGTCCGCTCCCGGACCTCCGTGAGCGCGTCGCCGAGCGGCCCGTCGGCGAGCACGACCTCACCGCCGTACGCCTTGGTGGCCGCGACCTTGCCGGGGTTGGCGTTGCCCGGCATCACGATGATCGCGGTCGTGCCGGCCTGGCGGGCGGCGTAGGCGAGGGCGGCGCCGTGGTTGCCGGCCGACATCGTGACCAGGCCGCGGGCGCGTTCTTCGTCGGAGAGCGTGAGGACGGTGTTCAGGACGCCGCGCACCTTGAAGCTGCCGGTTCGTTGCAGCAGCTCCGCCTTGAGGTGCAGCCGGACGCCGGCCAGGTCGCCGAGCGAGGTCTGCGGCGTGGTCGGGGTGCGGTGGACGCGCCCGGCGATGCGCTCGGCGGCGGCCCTAACAGTGTCGAGAGTCGGCACCAGGGCAGACTACGGCCATGAGCCTGCACGACATCGAGGTCGAGACCCTGCTCGGCGCCCGCACGACGTTCGGCGCCATCACCCAAGGCCGCGCGGCGCTGGTCGTCAACGTTGCGTCCAAGTGCGGCCTGACCCCGCAGTACACGGGGCTGGAGGCGTTGCACGAGGAGCTGGGACCGAACGGCTTCACCGTCGTCGGGGTCCCCTCCAACCAGTTCAAGGGGCAGGAGCCGGGGACGGCCGAGGAGATCGCGCAGTTCTGCTCGGCGACGTACGGCGTGACGTTCCCGCTGCTCGCCAAGACCGACGTGAACGGCCCGGACCGGCACCCGCTGTACGCCGGGCTGACCGGCGTCGACGCGGGCGACGACCGCGGCCCGGACGTGCTCTGGAACTTCGAGAAGTTCCTCGTCGATGCCGACGGCGAGGTCGTCGGGCGGTTCCGGCCGCAGGTGCTGCCGGACGACCCTGAGCTGCGCGCCGCGATCGAGGCGGCGCTGCCGGCGGCCGCGGAGCGGTCGGCGTAGCCGTCAGCTGCCGGGCTTGAGGCAGCTCGGGCGGCCCGCCGTGTACGCGTTCGTCGCGGCGGCCGCGTCGGCGCCGTCGCGTTCGCCCCATCGGCCGGCCAGGACCGGGTCGGCGCTCACCTGCCGGTCCCGCCACGTCACGGCCTGGATCTCGTCGATGCGGGTGCCGGGGCGGAGCCCGCCGTCGGCCGCGAACGCCGTGACCGGGACGCTCACGCGGACCTCGGAGCGCGCCACGTCGTACGTCACCCGCGTGCGCGCCGTGATCTCCTCCTCGGTCCGCGCCGTGCCGTTCTGCTCCAGCGGCGTGCCGACGCCGTCCCACGTCACGCGGTAGAGGCCGGCGTACCTGCCGGAGGGGACCGCGTACGCGTAGACGACATAGCGGTGCTCGCCGGCCCGGAAGTAGAGGCTGTGACCGAGGCCGTGCGACGAGATGCCGGTCGGCAGCTGCAAGTCGGCGACGCGGACCGCCGTGGTGAGCCAGCGGGTGTCGCTCGCCAGGTCCGCCGAGACGATGTCGAGCGAGGGCTCCTGCGTCCCCGCCGGGCTGGTGACGGTGCCGGGCGCGACGGCGGTGTCGTTGCGGGCGTCGGTGACGAGACGGCAGACGCGCGCGGGCGCGGCGACCGCGCCGGGAGCGGCTCCGGCGGTCGTGGCGGCGAGGACGGCGAACGCGGCGGCGAGGCGCACAGCAACCTCCTGCGGGACGGCTGTTCGGGAGAGCCGCGGGGGCGCCCGGTGGTTCGGCTACGCCTGTGGGGTCAGGTCGAGGTCCGGGGGCGGCGTGTCCGGCGTCCGGTACACGAGGTAGCCGACGCCGAACTCCCGGTGCCAGTGGTTGACCCGCTCGACCATCGCCGCCCACGCGGTGGCGAACGCCGCCGCGTCGCGGTCGTTCACGGCGTCGCGCACGGGCGCGTAGTCGACGTCGAGGAACGCCGCCATCGCCTCCGCGTACTTGGGCCGGCTGAACGCGCTCTCCTTGAGGTGCTTGGTCAGCGTGCGGCAGAAGTAGGCGGCGGCCGGCCAGTTGCCGGCCGTGGCGGCGAAGTACAGCCGGCGGGCCCGCTCGGCGATCTCGGCCATCAGCCGGTCCATGCCGGGGGACAGGCGGGCGAGCTCGTTGAGCGTCATCGTCCGCTTGCCGTTGTCGACGAGCAGTTCGTCGGCGTCCATGACTGGCGAGCGTAGCCGCGACACGCCGCCGGGCCCGGTTCCGGGTTTTTGTCACACCCCCGTTGCACCCTGGTCTCAGGTGTTCGAACGGACGTTCTACTGGAGGCCCCCGATGACCCTCACCCGCTGGTGCAGCGACTGCGCCGCCGACGCGGCGTTCGAGCGGTTCGACTGCGCGGAGCACCCCGAGGACTGCGTCGAGCTGGTCTGCGTCCTGTGCGGCG
>DATLNJ010000057.1:0-4456 GCA_035536815.1 Frankiaceae bacterium | reverse complement strand
GTCTTGCCGGACGAGGCGGGGAGCGGTGCGGCGCCGCAGAGCATCGCGAACGCTGCTTCGGAGCGGAGCCGGTGCGGGTTGTCGCCGGCGGTGACGAGGAGCTGTCCGGCGACGTCGGCGCCGACGCCGTTGAGTTCGAGGAGCTTCGGCGCGGTGGCGGCGACGAGCGGGGCGATCATCGCGTCGAGCTCGTCGATGTCGGCGGTGAGCTGCTGGTGGCGCCGGGCCAGTGACCGCAGCGCGACCCTGGCGGCGACCGCAGGGTCGCCGGTGGCGGTCCGGTCGGGTCGGGCGGCGGCGCAGACGGTGACGAGACGGCGGGCGGGCAGGTCGCGCAGCGCCGCGCGCACCGGTTCCGGGGCGGTGACCACCAGCGCGTGCATCCGCCGCAGCACGTCAGCGCGGTGGGCGACCGCGCAGCGGCGCGCGACCCGCAGGTTCCGCAGCGCCTCGACCTGCCCGTCGCGCTGCTTCGGCACCCCGGTCCGCGACGCCGCCAGCGCGGCGCGGGCCGCGGCCTCCGCGTCGACCGGGTCGCTCTTGCCCTGCCAGCGCCGCGTCTTGCGGTCCGGGCGGTCCACCTCGACCACCGGCACACCCTCCTCGGCGAGGACCCGCGCCAGGCCGGCGCCGTAGACGCCGGTGCCCTCCACCCCCACCAGCACCACCCGGCCCTGACCCCGCAACCAGCCCAGCAGCGCCCGATACCCCGCTCCCGTCGCCGGGAACACCGCCGACCCGAGCACCCGCCCGGCGCCAGTCGACTACCGCCACCGTGTGCGTGTCCTTGTGCGGTCCACCCCGCCCGTGACCTCGATCTCCCGCTGTGCCATCGTTGCTTCGCCGTCCTCTCACCTCGAACCGGAAGGGCGGCGCGCACCAGCCGGGGCGAGCGGACAAGACAGTGACGGGGCCTCTGGCCAGGCTCCTATGAAGTCACGACGCCACGTCCGGTGAGCGCGAGCGAGCCCCGCACCACCCGGCCGACAGATCCGCATCAAGACCCAGAAGTCAGTCAGACGAAGGGTCAGGCCGAGCGGCGCGGGGCTCGCTCACATCCTCACTGTCAGCCGATGACCGTGATGTCGTGGCACACCTCAGGGTGCGCCTCGCCGCCGACGGTCACGAAGTCGCAGACCGTGTACGTGTCGTTGAGGTCGACATGCATGCTGACGGGTGCCACGAGGGCGACCGCGCCGACCCCGGACCACTCGACGACGACGCCCTGCGCCACGCCGTTGTGCCGGAACCGGCACTGCACGGCGATCACCGTGGTCGGCGCTGGGACCCCCATCGTGTTGGTGGCGACGACGTGGACCCGCGCCTCACCGCGGTACTCGCCGGTGGCGGGCTCGTACTTGACCGTCACCTCGCAGCCGCCGGTGTAGTCCCAGTCCGGGTGGGCGACCGCCGGTGGCGCGGCCAAGGCGCCGGCCAGTGCGGCGGCGGCGAAGAGAGCGCTCGCGCGCATGGGTCCCCCTGTTGTCGCGGGACGCGGTGGTCCGCGCCCGGGTGCGGCGACCGTACCCGCGGCCCCTTGGCGCCACAAGGGAGGAGGACTCGGCCATTCGGGCTACAGCCGCGCGCCCGTCCGGTCGATGCCTACGCCGTGGGCGCCCGTTCCCGTCTCGCGTTGGTCGCCGTCGCCCTCCTGGGCGGCGGCTGTGTCCGCGCGCTCCCGGTCGACCCGTCGGTGCTGGGCGGCCTCGCGGCGACCTCCGGCGTCTACGCCGCCGACGGGTCGTTGCTCACGACGCTGCACGCCGAGGAGGACCGGCGCCCGCTGAACCTGGCCGAGATGCCGGACCTGCTGGTCAAGGCGGTCATCGCCGCGGAGGACCGGCGCTTCTACGAGCACAAGGGCGTGGACGTGCGCGGCATCGCCCGCGCGGCCGCCCGCAATATCGAGGCCGGCGAGACGACGCAGGGCGGCAGCACGATCACCCAGCAGCTCGTGAAGAACACGCTGGTGACGCCGGAGCGTACGTACCGCAGGAAGGTCCGCGAGGCGTCGCTCGCGATGGGGCTCGAACGCACGCTGACGAAGGACCAGATCCTCGAGCGCTACCTCAACACCGTCTACTTCGGGCAGGGCGCGTACGGCGCCGGCGCGGCCGCCCGCGTCTACTTCGGCAAGGCGGCCACGAAGCTGACGCTGCCGGAGGCGGCGTTGCTGGCCGGGCTGATCCGCTCGCCGTCGCGGGCCGACCCGACACGCGACCGGGCGGCCGCGAAGGTGCGCCGCGCGACGGTGCTGACCGCGATGGTCGAGACCGGCACGATCACCGAGGCCGAGGCCGACGAGGCGAACGCCGCGCCGCTGCCGAAGCGCGCCCGGCGCGACGACCGGCGCTACCCGGCCGCGCACGCCGTGCAGGACGCGGTCTCCACGCTGCTGGACGACGAGCGCCTCGGGGCGACGCGCGCGGAGCGGCAGAACGCGCTGTTCCGCGGCGGCCTGCGCATCGAGCTGACGATCGACCCGCGGCAGCAGGCGGCGGCCGAGGAGTCGGTGCGCGCCATCCTCAACGTGCGCGGGGACCCGTACGCCGGCGTGGCGGCGGTGAAGCCGGGCGACGGCGCGATCACCGCGATGGTCGGCGGGCGCGACTTCTTCTCCGGGCGCGACCCGTACGCGAAGGTCAACCTGGCCCGCGGCGGCTCCACCAAGCGGCAGGCCGGCTCGACGTTCAAGGTGTTCGCGCTGCTGGCCGCGTTGCAGCGCGGGATCACGCCGGACGAGACGTTCGAGGCGGGTGCGCAGCTGACGCTGCCGTGCAAGTGCCCGAAGCCGTGGGTCGTCGACAACTACGAGGACGCGGCGTACGGCCGCGTCACGCTGCGCGAGGCGACCGAGCAGTCGGTCAACACGGCGTACGCGCGGCTTGTCGAACGGCTCGGCGACGGCGACGTGGACCGCGGCACGAACATCGTCCTCGACGTGGCCGAGTCGCTCGGCGTGCGCGGCGCGAACGGGAAGCCGTTGCGCCGCAACGCCGGCCCGGCCGTCGTGCTCGGGGCGCAGGAGGTGGACCCGGTCGAGCTGGCCGCGGCGTACGCCGCCCTCGGCGCGAACGGCGTCTACGCGAAGCCGTACCTCGTCGCCTCGGTGAAGGACGCGCACGGCCGGGTGCTGGTCAAGAACGCGCCACAGCGCCGCGAGGTCATCGCGCCGAAGGTCGCCGCGACCGCGAACGACGTGCTGCAGGGCGTGGTCGCGCGCGGCACCGGCATCAAGGCCGCGCAGGGCCGGCCGGTGGCCGGCAAGACCGGGACCTCCACGCGGTACGCGGACGCGTGGTTCGTCGGGTACACCCCGAACTTCGCCGCCGCCGTCTGGCTGGGCATGCCGAAGGCCGAGGTGCCGATGATCCCGGAGAACGGCTTCCGGACGGTGATCGCGGGCGGGGGGTTCCCGGCGATGATCTGGAGCCGGTTCGCCGGCTCGGTGCTGCTGCGGCTGGAGGACGTGCCGTTCACGACGCCGGAGGGGACGTACGTCTCGGTGCCGATGGACAAGCACCGCCGCTGCCGGGCGAACAAGTGGACGCCCGAGGCGCACGTCGAGGTACGGACGTACGAGCAGGGCAAGGAGCCGAAGCGGGTCTGCACCGACCCCACCGGCCCGGCCGCGACGGTCGTGCCGTCGCTGATCAGCCTCGACCTGCAGTACGCCCGCGAGCAGCTCGGCCACCAGGGGTTCCTGGTGCGCACGGTCAAGATGTACGCGCCGCGCAGCGAGCCGGGCACGATCGTCGGGCAGCTGCCGGCGGCGGGGACCGACGTCGAGCCGGGCGCGGTCGTGACGCTGCACGTCGCGACGTCCGACCCGGTACCGGTGCCGGTGCCGTACCTGCTCGGGCTGGACGAGGCGACCGCGCAGCGGCAGGCGGAGGCCGCGGGCTTCCGGGTGCTGGTCGTCGTGGAACCGTCGTGCACCGGCGGCGCGTCCTGCCAGGCGCGGCTCAACGCCGAGGCCGGGCTGGTCTGGCGGCAGAGCATGCCGGCCGGCGCGCCACGGATGGCCGGGTCCACGATCGTGCTCGCGGTCGGGCCGCGGGTCGGCGACGAGGTCCCGACCACGATGTCGCCGGAGCCGACGCCGTCGCCGACCCCCAAGCCTTCACCTAAGCCGTCCGCGACGCCGTCGCCCTCCCCCAGCGCGACGCGAAGCCCGTCGCCGAAGCCGTAACGCGTCAGGTCGCGGTCGAACGGCGCTTGCGCGGCACGGCGGGCCGGTAGACGGACACCGTCGGGTCGCCGGCCACGAACCACCGCCACGGCCGGTCCGCGTCGAGCGTGACGCCGACCCGCGGCCCGGTGCGGACGACGTCGTCAGGCACCGGCTCCCCCGGCAGCAGCGTGACGGGGCCGCGCAGCAGGTCGGCGCCGTTGCGCGTGCCGTCGATGCCGAGCGCCTTGGTGAGCCGGGCCGGGCCGCGCGCGAGGTCGCGCT
>DATLNJ010000056.1:0-20017 GCA_035536815.1 Frankiaceae bacterium | reverse complement strand
GTAGCCGTGCGCCGCGAGCGCGCGGCCGACCCGGCGCAGCAGCTTCTGCCGGCGGGTGAGGCCGCGCCCGGCCGGGGCGGGCGGCAGCGCGCTGGGGATGGCGTCGTAGCCCTCCAGCCGGGCGACCTCCTCGGTGAGGTCGACCGGCTCGGTGAGGTCCGGCCGCCACGACGGCGGGGTGACGTCGAGCAGGTCGCCGCCGGTGACCGTGCAACCGACGTCGGTGAGGCGGCGGACGACGGTGGCGTGGTCGTACGCCACACCGGCCCGGCGCCCGGGCTCGGTGGCCGCGATCGTGATCACCGGGCGCGCCGGGACCTCGTCGACGTCGGTCACCGTGTCGTCGGCGGTCGCGCCGCCCAGCGTGGTGAGCAACGCCACCGCGCGCTCGGCCGCGACGGGCGCGAGCGACGGGTCCACGCCGCGTTCGAACCGCTTCGACGCCTCCGACGACAACCCGTGCCGGCGGGCGGTACGCCCGATGCCGGCCGGCGTGAAGTACGCCGCCTCGACCAGGACGTCGCGGGTCTCCCCCGACACCTCGGTGGTCGCGCCGCCCATGACTCCGGCGATCGCGACCGCGCCCGAGCCGTCCGCGATGACGAGGTCCTCGGGGTCGAGCGTGCGCTCGACGCCGTCCAGCGTGCGCAGCCGCTCGCCGGCCGTCGCGCGGCGCACGACGATCCCGCCGGACAGCGTCGCCAGGTCGAACGCGTGCAGCGGCTGGCCGACGTCGAGCAGCACGTAGTTGGTGACGTCCACCGCGAGCGAGATGGGCCGCATGCCGCCGAGCGTCACGCGCTGGCGCAGCCAGAACGGGCTCGGTGCCAGCGGCGACAGGCCGCGGACGGTGCGGGCGACGTAACGCTGACAGCCGTCGGTGGCGTCGATCCGCACGTCGTAGCCGGGAGTCGCGCCGCTCGGCGCCGGCATCGCCGCCGGGTCGGTGAACTCCACGTCGAACGCCGTCGCCGCCTCGCGCGCGATGCCGCGGACGGACAGCGCGTAGCCGCGGTCGGGGGTGATCGCGATGTCGAGCACCTCGTCGCGCAGGCTCAGCACCTCGACGACGTCCTGGCCGAGCGGCGTGGTCGGCTCCAGCACGAGGATCCCGCTGTGGTCCTCGCCGACCCCGAGCTCGCGGGCCGAGCAGATCATGCCTTCGGACGTGCGGCCGTACGTCTCCCGCGCACCGATCTTGAAGCCGCCGGGCAGCACCGCGCCCGGCACCGCGACGGGGACGCGGTCGCCGACGTTGAAGTTGGTCGCGCCGCAGACGACGTGGCGCTGGTCGTGGCCGAGGTTGACGCGGACGTAGCGGATCGGCTTCTTGAAGCCGGTCAGCTCCTCGATCTCCAGCACCTCGCCGACGACGACGTCGTCGATGCCCTCGCCGACCTGCTCGACGTGCTCGACCTCGAAGCCGGCGCGGATCAGCCGCTCGGCGACCTCGCGGCCGGACGCCTGGACCGGCGCGTACTCGCGCAGCCAGGAAAGGGGCACTCTCATCGGGCTACAGCTCCGTTCCGAAGGCGTGGGTCAGGCGGACGTCGCCTTCGAAGAAGTGGCGCATGTCGTCGATGCCGTGGCGGAACATCAGCAGCCGTTCCAGGCCCATGCCGAACGCGTAGCCGCTGTACCGGTCCGGGTCGACGCCCGCAGCGCGCAGCACCCGCGGGTGGACCATGCCGCAGCCGCCCCACTCGATCCAGCCCTCGCCGGAGCAGATGCGGCAGCCGTCGCCCTTGCAGCCGAAGCAGAGCAGGTCCACCTCGGCGGACGGCTCGGTGAAGGGGAAGTACGACGGGCGTATCCGGCTCTTGATGCCCTCGCCGAACGCCGCCCGCGCGAACGCGTCGATGGTCCCGCGCAGGTGCGCCATCGTGATGCCCTCGTCCACGACGAGGCACTCGACCTGGTGGAAGACCGGCGAGTGCGTGGCGTCGAGCGGGTCGTTGCGGACGACGCGCCCCGGCGCGACGACGTAGACCGGCAGCGGGCGCTCCAGCAGCGCGCGGAGCTGGACCGGCGAGGTGTGCGTACGCAGCACGACGCCGTTGCCGACCGGGTCGAGCCAGATGGTGTCGTGCTCGGTGCGCGCTGGGTGGTCGGGGCCCATGTTGAGCGCGTCGAAGTTGTGCCACTCGGTCTCGACGAGCGGGCCCTCGGCGACCTCGTAGCCCATCGCGACGAAGATGTCGCCGACCAGCTCCTGCACCATCGTGAGCGGGTGCCGGCCGCCCTTCGGCGAGTGGTCCCACGGCAGCGTGACGTCCACCGCCTCCTCGACCAGGACGCGTTCGTCGCGGTCGCGTTCGAGCTCGGTCTTGCGCTCCTCGTACGCCTGCGTGAGGGCCTGGCGCACGAGGTTGACGCGCTTGCCGGCGTCGGCCTTGGCCTGCGGCGGGAGCGCGCCGATCTCGCGGTTGGCGAGACTGACCGGCGCGCGGTCGCCGAGGTGCGCGGTCCGCCACTCGGCGAGCGCGTCGAGGCTGGTCGTCGCGGCGAGTGCGTCGAGGGCCGCGCTGCGCGCGGCGTCGAGCTGCTCGGCGTCGAGGTAGGAGACCTGGACGGGGTCGTAGTCGGGCACGGGCGTAACCCTAAGGCTCGGAGTGAGTGGTCGGTCTCGGGGCCCCCGCGGCGGCGCGAGCGAAGCGAGGCGCCGTCGTGGGGTGCCTCACGCCTCGTAGGTGGGCGTGCCGGCGGGCAGGGTAAATCGGAACAGCGCGCCGCCCGCGGGCGCGCGGCCGGCCGTGATCTCGCCGCCGTGGGCCTCGACCAGGCCCTTGATGATGAACAGCCCGAGGCCGGTGCCGCTGCGCCGGCCGCCGTCGCCCCGGCGCCAGAACTTCGTGAAGACGCGGGACAGCATCTCGGGGGGGATGCCCTCGCCCTCGTCCGTCACCGTGACCTCCGCGCCGGCGGGTGTGCCGTGGACCGCCACGGTGACGGTCCCTGCGCCGTACTTCAACGCGTTTTCCACGAGGTTGCCGAGGATCTGCTCGACCTTGTCGGGGTCGGCCCAGATCTCGGGCAGCTCGCCGGTCTGGGTGAGGACGAACCGCGACTCCGGCTCCCCCGCCGCCACCCGCCCGGCGAACGCCTTGCGCACGGCGGTGGGGAGGTCGACGACCTGGCGGCGCAGCTCCAGCCGGCCGGCGTCGATGCGCGACACGTCGAGCAGGTCGGCGAGCAGCCGGGTGACCCGGTCGGCGTCGGCGTTGACGGTCTCG
Organism: Frankiaceae bacterium; assembly: GCA_035536815.1. Classification (GTDB taxonomy): domain Bacteria; phylum Actinomycetota; class Actinomycetes; order BP-191; family BP-191; genus BP-191. Next base: position 16,784 of record DATLNJ010000056.1, on the reverse strand, counting down.
AGCATGACCATCTTCTGCGCGTCGTTGAACCGGTCCCACTTCGCCAGCAGCGTCGCGGTGAAGCCCTTGACGGAGGTGAGCGGCGAGCGCAGCTCGTGGGCGACGGTCGAGATGAGGTCGGCGCGGTTGCGTTCCAGCCGCTCGCGCGCCGCGGCGTCGCGGAACGACACCACCAGCCGGACGACCTTGCCCAACGGCGCCTCGCGCACGTAGCGCGCGGTGACGAGCAGCTCGCAGTGCTGCAGCCCGCCGGGGCGGATCAGCTGCAGCTGGCGCTCGGGCTGGCCGCTGCGGGTGGTGAGGCCGTTGTACGGGTCGGTGCAGCGCCACCAGTCGTTGCCGGCGGCGTCGGTGAGCGGCAGCACGTCGCGCAGGTGCCGGCCCACCGCCTCCTCCGCGTCGCGGGCGAGCAGCCGCGCGCCGGCGCGGTTCAGCGCGACGACGGTCCCTTGCCCGTCGGCGACGAGCAGGCCGTCCGGCAGCTCGTCGTACGCCGCGTCCTCGGTCACGCCCGGCAGCCTCCTGGCTCGCGTTGCTCCCTGGCGGAAGCGTAGAGGCATACGGCGGCGGCGATCGCGAGGTTCAAGCTCTCGGCCCTCCCGTGGATGGGGACGCGGACCCGTTCGTCGGCCAGTGTGACCACCTCGTCGGGGAGTCCCCATGCCTCGTTGCCGAAAACCCAGGCGGTCGGCCCGCGCAGGTCCGCGGCGTCGAGGAGGGTGCCGGCGCCGGCGGTCGTGGCGCGCACGGTGAGCCCGGCGGAACGCAGCGCGGCGATCGTCTCCTCGACCGTCCCGCCGGCGACGACCGGCAGGTGGAACAGGCTGCCGGCCGACGAGCGCACGCACTTCGGGTTGTACGGGTCCACGGAGTCGTCGGGGAACACCACGGCGTCCGCCCCGGCCGCGTCGGCGGTGCGGACGATGGTGCCGGCGTTGCCGGGGTCGCGGGCGTAGGCGAGGACGGCGACCAGCTCGGGCCGAGCGCGCAGCACCGCGTCCAGCGGCACGTCGAGCGTCTCGGCGACGCCGACCACGCCCTGCGGCGAGACGGTCTGCGCGAGCGCGGCCATGACCTCGTCGGTCACCAGCGCCGTGGCGTGCGCGGCGAGGTCGGGGTGGCGTTCGGCCGCCTCGTCGGTGAGGAACAGCTCGGCCAGCCCCGTCGTGGCGACCGCCGAAGACACCGCGGCCGGTCCCTCCACGAGGAACCGGCCGTCGGTCTTGCGATGCGCGGTGCGCGCGAGGCGGCGGGCGGCGGCGATGCGGCCGTTGCGCGCCGTCGTGATGCGCAGCGTCGGATGCTCCTTACGCCGCGGGGGTGGACGCGGCGGGCAGCGCCGCGCGGGCGACCTCGACGAGCTTGGCGAACGCCGCGGCGTCGTTGACCGCCAGGTCGGCGAGCACCTTGCGGTCCACCTCGACGCCGGCCGCCTTGAGGCCCTGGATGAACCGGTTGTACGTGATGCCGTTCAGCCGGGCGGCGGCGTTGATCCGCTGGATCCAGAGCTGGCGGAAGTCGCCCTTGCGCTTCTTGCGGTCGCGGTAGGCGTACTGCATCGAGTGGAGCATCTGCTCCTTGGCCTTGCGGTACAGCCGCGAGCGCTGGCCGCGGTAGCCGCTGGCGCGCTCGAGGACGACCCGGCGCTTCTTGTGTGCGTTGACTGCCCGCTTGACGCGTGCCACGGGGTGTTCCCTTCGAGGTCGAGAGCCGGCTACTTGCCGAGCAGCTTCTTCGCGGTCTTGGAGTCGCCGGGTGCCAGCTCCTTGTAGCCGGTGAGCCGGCGGGTCAGCGTGCTCGACTTGCGCTCCAGGAGGTGACGCTTGCCGGCGCGCTGGAACAGCACCTTGCCGGACCCGGTCACCTTGAAGCGCTTCGCGGCGCCGCTGTGCGTCTTCTGCTTCGGCATTACGTCGTCTCTCTCTCGTCGGCCGGCTCCACGTCGGCCTCGGGGGTCGCGGAGCCCACGGGCTGCCGCTTCTTGTGCGGGGCCAGAACCATGATCATGTTCCGGCCGTCCTGCTTCGGCGCGGCCTCGACCAGGCCGAGCTCCTGTACGTCCTCGGCCAGCCGCTGGAGGAGCCGGTAGCCGAGCTCGGGCCGCGACTGCTCGCGACCGCGGAACATGATCGTCACCTTGACCTTGTCCCCTGCCTTGAGGAACCGCTCGACGTGGCCCTTCTTGGTGCCGTAGTCGTGCGGGTCGATCTTCGGCCGGAGCTTGATCTCCTTGATGATCGTCAGCGTCTGCTTCCGCCGGGCCTCCTTGGCCCGCAGCGCCTCTTCGTACTTGAACTTCCCGTAGTCCATGATCTTGCAGACCGGCGGCCTGGCCATCGGCGCGACCTCGACGAGGTCGAGGTCCTGCTCCTGGGCCATGCGCAGGGCCTCGCCGATCGGCACGATGCCGATCTGCTCGCCCTCGGCTCCGACGAGCCGGACTTCGGGAATGCGGATCCGGTCGTTGATCCGTGGTTCGACGCTGATGGGGCCTCCTACGGCGGGCGGGTGTTCGCTGACCGCGCCCCGGAGACCACGAAGCCCCGGTGCACGCGCACGCGGGGCCCGTCTCGGCACGGCGGCCGCGCCGGAGCGCGGAGACGCCGCTGAACGGCGTTCTCGCGAACGCCGTCCGACCGAAGACCCGGCTGCCAGGGGCGGCTCGGGTGGGGAACGGGGTTCCCGCTTGCGTAGCACGTCCCGAGAGACGTGCCGGTCGACTAGGCAGGATAGCAGGTGCGGCGCCGGGGTGACGGCGGACCGACCGGAGCCGTTCGCCGGGGCGCCTGCGCGGGGTCAGCGCGAGCGCTGGTGGTACAGCGACCAGGTGCCGTCGGCCCCGAACACGGCGATGCCCAGGTGCAGGCGGCCGTGCCGGTCGATGCGGGCCGCCTCGAACTCGGGGATCGTCTGGGTCCCTGTGTACAGCGGATCGGCCGTCGTGCGGCCGACGGCGGTGAGCCGACCGGAGTCGAACGTCGCGTACGCCGCCCACCACGAACCGTGCTCCCGCGGCGTCGTGCTGTCGGACGCCAGCCAGCCGGCGCCCGCCTGCCCCGCCTTCGGGCCGCCGGCGAGCCACGGCGCCCAGCCGGTCCAGCCAGGGCCCTCGGCGACCGCGATGGGGGTCGACCAGGTCGCGCCGCGGTCGGTGGAGGTCGTGTACCAGAGCGGCACGTCGCCCGCCTCGGTGCGCGCGGCCGTCCAGGCGGCGTGCAGGTGGCCGCCGCCGTCCATGGCGATCACCGGGTAGAGCGTGTCCGGCGCCGTCGAGTGGGGCAGCACGCTGATCGTGCTGCGCGCCCACGTGGCGCCGCCGTCGTGGCTGACGTTGAGCTGGTTCTCGTCCGGCTTCACGAAGCCCTGCGCCTGCGACAGGCGCCGCGTCGAGATCGTGTAGATGTGCTGCCCGTCCGGGCTGGCCACGAAGTTGCCGTGCCAGGTGAAGCCGCCGGTCTCGTTCGCGGTGGTGACGACCACCGGGCGGCTGAACGTGGCGCCGTAGTCGGTGCTCTTCGCGAACCACATCAGCGAAGGCATGTGCGTTTGGAGCCCGTGCCAGGTGAGGTAGACGACGCCCGGCTCCCCAGGGGCGACGATCCACGGCCGGTCGATGATCGCGCCGGTGACCCCGAGCGCGGTGCCGCGCCACGTCCGGCCGCCGTCGCGGCTGGCGCCGACGGAGACGTTGCCGACCCAGGTGTCGGCGACGTACATCGTCCCCGCGTCGTCGTACGCCACGTCGCAGTCGCCGCCGTCGGCCGGCACGCCCCGCGTGTCGTCGGGGTCGGTCTCGACATCGACGTAGGACCAGGTACGGCCGGCGTCGCCGGTCTGGAAGTAGTGCGACTGGCCGATCGTGTTGCGCAGGCTCGACGGACCGCACGCGAACATCCGCCGCTCGTCAGCCGGGTCGATCACCAGGCTCATCTCGCGCGACCCGCGGTCGGCCGTCACGAGGACCGGGTCGTCCCAGCGCAACTGGCCGGGCGCGGCGGCCGGCTGCGCGCCCGTCGGCGCGGCGAGGAGCGCGGCGGCGGTCGCGGCGGCGGCGGTCATGACGGCTACGGGTCGCATGGCCTGTCGTTCGGCGCGGCCGGGCGGCGGACCTGCCCGGGCGGCGGCGTTCCGGCGCGTCATCACGGCGGCGGCAGCGGCCAGCCGTGCTCTCGCAGCGCGGCGAGCAGCCGCCTGGCCCGCAACGGCGCGAACATCAGCGACCGGTGCGCCGTACGGAACGCCACGACGCGCAGCCCGAGCGGGAACTGCCGGGTGAGCTCGATCCTGGTGAGGTCGGCCCGGGCGACCCGCAGCGTCCCGTCGACGAGCACCCACACGCGCACCTCGTCGGGCGTCACGACCAGCCGGTGGAGCGGCAGCTTGCGGTCGACCCGGCTCCGGACCACGAGACCGCGGAACGCCGCCTCGGGTCCCATGTCCGCGAGTCTAGGTGCGTCCGTAGAGTGGGCGGGGTGAGCGTTCCCGACGACCCCTCCCCCGCGTTCGACGGGCTGGTCCGCGACATCGCGGACGTGCCCGCGGCCGAGGTCATCACGACCTGCGCGGTCAACCTCATGAGCGCCGCCGCGGTGAAGCTCGGGCTCGCGGAGAACGGCGAGGCGTTGCGCGACCTGGACGAGGCGCGCCGGCTGATCGAGGCGCTGGCCGGGCTGGTGGACGGCGCGAGCGGGACGCTGTCGTTCCACGCGGCGCCGGTGAAGGACGGGCTGACGTCGTTGCAGCGGGCGTTCCGCGAGGCGTCCCGCTTCCCCGACGAGCCGGGCAAGGGCCCGGGCGAGAAGTACACCGGGCCGGTCTGGTAGCGCGCGGCCGGACCGGCGCGACCCGGTTGCGTTTCCCGTCACTTCCCCGCACGAGCCGCAACCGGGATGCGCTATCGACGCGCGGCCGCGGCGGCGGTCGTCCTAGGCTGGGCGTCGTGTCGCTGATCGAGGACTACGCCGTCGTCGGCGACACGATGACGGCCGCCCTCGTCGGCCGCGACGGCTCGATCGACTGGCTCTGCCTGCCGCGCTTCGACTCCGGGGCATGCTTCGCGAGGCTGCTCGGCACGGAGGACAACGGCCGCTGGCAGCTGCGCCCGGCGGACGCGGTCACCGCGACGCGGCGGCGTTACCTGCCCGGCACGCTCGTCCTCGAGACCGAGTACGACACCGCCGACGGCTGCGTGCGGGTGCTCGACTTCATGCCGGTACGCGGCGAGCACGCGGACCTCGTCCGCATCGTCGAGGGCGTCCGCGGCGCGGTGCGGATGACGCTGGAGCTGGTCGTCCGCTTCGACTACGGCCGGACCACGCCGTGGGCCCGCCGCATCGACGGCGGCGTGCTGTCGCTCGTCGCCGGGCCCGACGCGCTCTACCTCCACACGCCGGTCGAGACGCACGGCGAGAACCTCCGCACCGTCGGGGAGTTCGTCGTGCGCGCGGGCGAGCGAGTGCCGTTCACCCTGGTCTGGTCGCCGTCTCACGAGCCGCCGCCGGTGCCGCCGGACCCCGACGAGTCGCTGGCCGACACGGTGACGTACTGGACGGAGTGGTCGGGCCGCTGCGGCTACGACGGCGAGTGGGCGGACGCGGTGCAACGCTCGCTGATCACGTTGAAGGCCCTGACCTACGCGCCCACCGGCGGCATCGTCGCCGCCGCGACGACCAGCCTGCCTGAGCACGTCGGCGGCGTCCGCAACTGGGACTACCGCTACTGCTGGCTGCGGGACGCGACGTTCACGCTCCAGTCGCTGATGGTCGCGGGCTACACCGAGGAGGCGGCGGCCTGGCGCGACTGGCTGCTGCGCGCGGTGGCCGGCGTGCCGGACGAGCTGCAGACGATGTACGGCGCCGCGGGCGAGCGCCGCCTCCCCGAGTGGGAGGTGCCGTGGCTGGCCGGTTACGAGGGCAGCCGCCCCGTCCGCGTCGGCAACGCCGCCGTCGACCAGTTCCAGCTCGACGTGTACGGCGAGGTGATGGACGCGCTGCACCAGGTGCGCCGGGCGGGTATCGCGCACGCGACGGAGGCGTGGGCGTTCCAGCGCGAGCTGCTGCGCTTCCTCGCCACGGCCTGGCGCGAGCCGGACGAGGGGATCTGGGAGGTACGCGGCCCGCGCCGGCACTTCACGCACTCGAAGGTGATGGCGTGGGTGGCGTTCGACCGCGCGGTGAAGGCGGTGGAGTCGTTCGGCCGCGAGGGGCCGGTGGACGAGTGGCGCACGCTGCGCGACGAGGTCCACGCCGACGTCTGCGCCAACGGCTACGACGCCGAGCGCGGCACGTTCGTCCAGCACTACGGCGCCACCGAGGTGGACGCCGCGCTGCTGCTCATCCCGCTGGTCGGCTTCCTGCCCGCGAGCGACCCGCGCGTCGCGGGCACGGTCGCCGCGATCCAGCGCGACCTGTGCGACGGCGGGCTGGTGCACCGCTACCGCACGCACGCGACGGAGGACGGGCTGCCGCCGGGCGAGGGCGCGTTCCTGGCGTGCTCGTTCTGGCTGGTCGACAACCTGGTGCTGGCCGGGCGGCGGGACGAGGCGGTCGAGCTGTTCGAACGGCTGGTGGCTTTGAGCAACGACGTCGGGCTGCTCAGCGAGGAGTACGACCCGCGGGCCGGCCGGCAGCTCGGCAACTTCCCGCAGGCGTTCTCGCACGTCGCCCTGGTGAACTCCGCGCACCTGCTGTCCCGCGGCGGGGACGGCCGGGCCGGTTGCTAGCGGACGGTCTCGCGTGCGGTCACCGGGGCGGCGCGGGGCGCCGGTACGGCGACCGCCCGCCCGGCCGCGGCGCGCAGCAGGTCCGCGCCGTGCGGGGCCTCGGCCGCGACCGCGCGGCCGAGGGCGGCGCAGCCGTCGAGCAGGGCGCGCGCGTCCCGGCCCGCCCGCTGCGGCAGCAGCCAGCGCAGCCACTCGTCGAGAACGCCTGCGTCGTCGCACGCGACGGCCGCGGCGGCATGCCGCGCAAGCGACCGCAGGTCGTCGAGCGCCCGGTCGTCGCCGCCGGGCAGCGCCGACGCGAGGACGGCGGGAGACACCGCGTCGAGCCACCACACCTCGCTGCGCACGTACGCGGCGGGGCGCGGCGCCGCGTACGTCAGGCGGTCCACGACGGCCGACAGCCCGGCCGGGTCGGCGAGCCACGCGTCGGCACCGAGCCGGACCGCGCGGCGTTCGCCGCTGCCCCATGCGGCACCGCCGACGACCACGGGCACGCCCTCGTCGTGCGCGGCCGCGATGCCGCGGGCGGCGGCGAGCAGGTGCGCGGTGCTCGTGCAGGAGAGCGCGAGGGCGACCGGGCGGGTGGCGCGCAGGTGCCGGCGCAACGCGTGCGCGGGCAGGCTGCCGCCGACCGTCACGACGTCGTAGCGGCCGTCGCGCGCGAGCGCGCCGGCCAGGCGGGCCGCCAGCGTGTGCCGCTCCCCCTCGGCGCAGGCCAGCACGACGGCCGGTACGCCCGCGCGCAAAGCCGACGGTGGCGCGAGGACGGTCAGCGCGCGTTCGGTGACCGATGCCGTGGTCTCGTCAGCGGCGACCGCCCGCTGCGCCCGCGCGACGACCTCCGCGACGACGCGTCGCGGCGGGACGCCGGCACTGACCGCCGCGCCGGCCGCGGCGACCGCCGCCGCCGCGTCACCGGCCGCTACGGCGCGGCAGTACACGTCGTACGACGCATGGCACACCTCAGCGGGTGAGCGCTGGCTCATGGCGTTCCTTCTCCGGCGGTCCCGCCACTGTGCGGCACCGGAGCCGGGCACGCCATGGACCGTTGTGACCAATTTCCGCGTGCGGCATCTGGCTCAGATGGGCTCGGCCGTCGTCTCGCGGACCGGCGTCATCCGCAGCACCGTGAACGCCGCCTGCGTCGCCGGGCCGATGCCCAGCGCGAAGACCACCGTGCCCGCGCCGACCGGGCCGCCGAGCGCGATGCCGCCGAGCAGCGCGGTCGCCTCGACCAGCGCCCGCGCCCAGCCGATCGACCAGCCGAGCCGGGTGTGCAGCGCGACCATCATCCCGTCGCGCGGGCCGGGGCCGTAGTGGGCGCCGATGTAGAGCGCGGCGCCGACCCCGACGCTCGCGACGCCGACAAGCAGCACGGTCGCGCGCCACACCAGCGCGTCGCCGACCTCGCCGACCGGCGTTCTGAGCAGCAGGTTCGCGAAGACGCCGATGAAGACCAGGTTGCTGATGGTGCCGAACCCGGGCCGTACGCCGAGCAGCAGGCCGAGCACCAGCACGACGGCGCCGACCAGCTGCACGACGAGGCCGAACGACATCCCGGTCGTGTCGGCGAGGCCCTTGTGCAGCACGTCCCACGGCCCGGCGCCGAGCTCCGCGCGCAGCGTCAGGACGATGCCGAGGGCGGACACGAACAGGCCGAGGTAGAGCTGGGCGGCGCGGCGGACGGCCAGGAGCAGGGGCACGCCCCGACCGTACGTCACCGCCTCACGCGTTGAACGGGATGTCCACGTGGATGCCGCCGACCGTCCCGGACACCCCGGACGTGCACTCGCGGATGTCGGTCGCGTCTCCGGTGATGCCGGAGGACCAGACCGCCTCCAGCCGGACGCAGATGCGCCCCAGGATCATGTCCGACGGGACCTGCGTGTCCCGGCCCGCGCCGACGTTCGGGTTCGGTCCCTGTGCGACCGCCTCGACCGAGCAGTGCTGCGGCATGTCGATCCAGCACACGCCCTTGACGAACATCGAGGTGTAATCGGACGTCGCGCGGATGCTGAGGCTGAGCATCCCGCGCGCGCCGGTGGACGGGTTGGGCACCGAGTAGGCGCAGTCCGCGATCGCGACGTGCGACGTGTGCAGGCCTTTCCCCGTGCGCCGATCGCGGCGGAGCCGGGCGTGCCGGTTACGCCGTCGCAGCCAACGCAGGCGGCGTCGGCGGGCGGCGCGGCCAGCGCGCCGATCAGCAACACGGTGAGCAGAGAGCGGTCCTGCGTATGAGGTGTCCTTTCGGTAGGGGTACCACCTACACGAGCGCGGACGTCCCTCCTTACCGACGGTGAACGCCGCCGTTCAACTGAACGGCGCGCCCGTACGGTCGGGAGCAGCGGCACGCTCCCGACCGTACGCGGCGGTTACCGCGAGGCGCGGCGCGACGTCACGCTTGCGAGTGGACCCAAGCGCCGAGCACCGCCTCCGCGTCGAGAACCTCCTCCGAGAACGTCCGCGGCACCGGGTTGCCGCAGCCGTTCCCGCCTGAGTGGATGCCGATGGCCACGTAGTTCGCGGGCAGTGGACCGCCGCTGTCGCCACCCTCCGAGCACGCGTCCATCTCGATCATGCCGCCAAGCGTCATGCCGTCCGCATACGTGACGGTGGCGTTGGTGCGCAGCACCGTGCCGCACCGGTTGTCGGTTCGCGCACCCAGCCGGCACGCAAACATGCCCTGCCAGCTCCAGCCACGGCCGCGGATGGGGTAAGCCTCGTTGAAGCGCCACGCGGCCACAATCGGAGTGGTCGATCCGCACCACCCACAGTCGGACCGCCACGTCCACCAGATGCCCGCATCACCACGACTGTTGTAGTACCAGGGGCCGGGCGTCCCGATCCGGCGCCACGTTCCAGTGCTCGCGTTGTACGCCGACCAGGCCTCTCGCAGGCGCGCGCAGTGGCCAGCGCCGAACAGCACCCACTCAGTACTCGTGTAGCCGATATAGCCGGTGCTGCAGGAGCCATTGCTCGCCGTAGACATGACGACGGCACCTCGCAACGGGTGGTCGCACGCGGGGTAGACGCAGTAGTTTGCGGAGTTCGCTAGCGCGTCTCGCGGCACCGTGCGGGCCTCGACGTCCGGCGCGGCGGCCAGCGTAGCGACGAGTGATCGCACGGCGGCGGGCGCTTGGGCGGCGACCTCAACCATGACGGCGTTGGCAGCGGTGTCGATGCCGGTCGTCACCTGGCGGGCCGCGAGCGCGTCGGCCAGCGTTGCATCGACCGTTGCTTGCCTAGCTTCGAGCGCGGGCAGCGCGCGGGCGACGCGGTCGACGCGGACGTCACCGGTGCCCAGCCCGGCCTGCGCGGCAACGTCGCGAACGGTCGCGGCGGCGAGGTCGTCGACTGCGGGCAGCACGAGGCGGCCCGCGTCGTTGTCGAAGCGGATCCCGGCGTAGCGGTTCCCGAGCCGTCGGCGCAGCGCCTCATCGACTTCGATCGCAGCCTTCTGGATGGTGAGCCGGCGGGTCGCCTCGGCGTCATTTACGGCGTACCGCTCCGCGTACGCGTCCACCAGCGCGGGATCGACGTCGGGGACGGGCGCCACGGCCGCCGCCGGAGGGCCGGGCGGCGCAGGCGGCGCGGGCGGGACGCCGCGGACGCTGGTCGCAGGCGCGGTCGTCGGCCGCGGAACCGCCGCGTCGGCGGCCAGGGTGCCACCGACGGTGCACGCGACGACCGTGGTGACGATGGTTCGGTTGAGTCGCTCGGACAGCACAAGATGCTTCACACGAGCCTCCTACGTGTAGGGCGCGGTCCCCCGTGGGCCGCGGCGGAAGTCTCGCTCCCGCGCCCGGCCGGGGCTATATGTCGGCGACGGAACATTTCCTGCGCCCTGAGGTGACGGCACGGTCAACGGTTCGCGACCACCACCGCCGCGACGGTGAACAACGCCGCCGCGACCGACGCCGCGGACAGCCCGGCCGCCGTCGGCACGAACGCGTCCAGCAGCACGCCGCCGACCAGCTGCCCCGCGACGGTGCCCAGCGTCAGCCGCAGCACGCCGATCCGCGCGACCGTGAACGCGCCGAGCGCGATGTACGCCGCGCCGCCCAGCCCGCCGACGTAGAGGCCCGGGTTGGCCGGCCACTCGCCGATCGCCGGCTGGGTCACCGCCACCGCGAGCGCGAGCGCCGAAGTGCCGATCAGGAAGCTCACCGACGCGGCGACGAGCACCTCGCCGGAGTGGCGTTGGAGGTGGCCGTTGGCCGCCTGCTGCAACGCCGTGCAGAACCCGGCGAACCCCACCAGCGCGAGCAGCAGCGGCCGCACCTCGCCGCCCTGCCCCACCGTGCCGACGACCAGCCCGGCGACGGCGAGCGCCGACCCGAGCAGCCGGGGCGGCGTCAACGGCTGGTGGCCGCGCGGCGAGATGCCGAGCCGGTCCACGACCAGCGAGCCGGTCGTCGCTCCCGCGACGATCGCGACGCCGGTCAGCGCGACGCCGACCGCCGGAACGGCCGCCGCCGCCGAGCCGACGAGCAGCGCGCCGGACAGCCCGCCGAGCCACCACCACCAGCGGGTGCGGTGCCGCAGTCGCACGACCGCCCGCCACCGCCCGGTCGCCAGCGACGCGGCGACCAGCACCAGCGACCCCACCGTGAACGACACCAGCGCCGCCACGACGGCGTCGCCGACGCGGACGCGGAGGGCGCCGTTGATGCGCGACTGCACGGCCAGGGTGGCGCCCGCGACGGCGGCGAGCAGGGACAGGTGCCCCTCGCGCGCCGGGGCGCCGGGCGGCTCCGCGGGTGCCGGCGACCCGCTGGACGTCGGGGCGCCCGCGGTCACTCGACGATCTTGGAGATCGGCAGCTCGAGGATGTCGCGCGCACCCGCCGCCTTGAGCGCCGGGATCAGCGTGTTGACCCCCTGCTTCGGCACGACGGTCTCCACCGCGTGGAAGCCGCCGTTCGCCAGCGCGGTCACCGTCGGCGACGTCATAGCGGGGAGCGCGGCGACGACCGCGTCGAGGTTCGCGTCGGCAACGTTGAGCTTGAGCAGCACCTTGCCGCGGGCGTTGACGGCACCGAGCAGCAGCGTCGCGACGTCCTCCATCGCGGCCCGCTTCGCCGGGTCGGCGTACGACGTGGCGTTGGTGATGAGCTCGGTGCGCGAGACGAGCAGCGTCTCGATGACCTTGAGGCCGTGCTTGCGCAACGACGTCCCTGTCTCGGTGAGGTCCACGATCGCGTCCACGATGTCGGGGACCTTCGCCTCGGTGGCGCCGTACGACGGCACGATCACCGCGTCGACGCCGGCCTTGGCGAAGAAGCGCCGGGTCAGCTCGGGGAACTCCGTCGAGACGCGCACGCCGTTCGGCAGGTCGGCGCCGGTCGAGGCCGGGTGCTCCTTCGGCACGGCCAGCACGATCTGCACCGGGTTGCTCGTCGCCTTGCTGTACTCGAGCTCGGTGATGGAGACGACGTCGCTGTCCGTCTCGGTGATCCAGTCGCGGCCGGTGATGCCGAGGTCGAACAGCCCCTGCTCGACGTACTCGGGGATCTCCTGCGGCCGCAGGAACATGACCCGGTCGATTCGCGGGTCGTCGATCGCCGCGCGGTAGTCACGGTCGGAGCCGCGCAGGACCGTGAGGTCGGCCGCCTCGAACAGCGACAGCGTCGCCGACTCGAGCGAGCCCTTGGGGAGGACGAGGGAGAGCACGACTAGGACCTTCCGCGGATGTCGTCGAGCACGGTCAACGTTTCGAGCACCGCCCGTACGGCCTCGCGCCCTTTGTCCAACCGTTCCCGCGCCTGGTCGAGCGAGTCCACGGTGAGGACGCCGAAGCCGACGGGTAGCCGATGGTCGAGCGACACCCGCAGGCAGCCGTCGGTGACCGCGCGGCAGACGTAGCCGAAGTGCGGCGTGCCGCCGCGCACGACGACGCCGAGGCAGACGATCCCGTCCACCCGCGTGGACCGGGCGAGCGCGTCGGCCACGACCGGCAGCTCGAACGCCCCCGGCGCGCGCAGCACCTCGACGTCCTCGTCGCCGAGCCCGCACTCGCGCGCGGCCTCGACCGCCCCGGCCAGCAGCGCGTCGGTGATCTCGGCGTGCCAGCGGGTCGCGACGACCGCGATCCGCTTGCCGGCCGCGTCGATCGGCGCGTCGGCGGGCGACCCCTTGCCGCTCACTGCGCGGCCTCGGGCAGCGCTTGTTCCGCCAGTGCCTCGGGCAGCGGGTCGGCGCTCGCCTCGGTCGGCTCGTCGATGGCGTCGAGGCCGCCGGGCAGGTCGAGCAGGTGCCCGAGCCGGTCCTGCTTCGTGCGCAGGTAGGCGATGTTGTCGGCGGTCGGAGCGGTCTTCAACGGCACCCGCTCCACGATGCGCAGGCCGTACCCCTCGAGCCCGGCGCGCTTGCCGGGGTTGTTCGTGAGCAGCCGCATGGTGCGGATGCCGAGGTCCACGAGGATCTGCGCGCCGGTGCCGTAGTCGCGCGCGTCGGCGGGCAGGCCGAGCTGGAGGTTCGCGTCCACGGTGTCGGCGCCGGCGTCCTGCAGCTGGTACGCCTGCAGCTTGTGCATGAGGCCGACGCCGCGGCCCTCGTGCCCGCGCACGTAGAGCACGACGCCGCGCCCCTCGGTGGCGACCGCCTCCAGCGCGGCGTCGAGCTGGGTGCCGCAGTCACAGCGCGTCGAGCCGAACACGTCGCCGGTCAGGCACTCGGAGTGCACCCGCACCAGCACGCGTTCGCCGTCGCCGATGTCGCCACGCACCAGCGCGACGTGCTCGACGCCGTCGAACGTCGAGCGGAAGCCGTACGCCACGAAGTCGCCGTGCCGGGTCGGGATGCGCGCTTCCGCGACGCGTTCGACCTGCTTCTCGAACCGGCGCCGGTACGCGATGAGGTCCGCGATCGACACGAGAACCAGCCCGTGCTCGTCGGCGAACGCGCGCAGCTCGTCCAGCCGCGCCATGTCGCCCTCGTCCTTCTGCGACACGACCTCGCACAGCGCCCCGGCCGGCCGCAGCCCCGCCATCCGCGCCAGGTCGACCGTCGCCTCGGTGTGCCCGGGCCGGCGCAGCACGCCGCCCTCCTTGGCCCGCAGCGGGACCGTGTGCCCTGGCCGGGTGAAGTCCTCGGCGCGCGCGGCGGGGTCGGCCAGCAGCCGGATCGTCGTCGCCCGGTCGCTGGCGGAGATGCCGGTGCCGACGTTGTCGCGGGCGTCCACCGAGACGGTGTACGCCGTGCCGCGCTTCTCCTGGTTGACGTGGTACGCAGGCGGCAGCTCCAGCCGGTCGCAGTCCGCCTCGGTGAGCGCGACGCAGATGTAGCCGGAGGTGTACCTGACCATGAACGCCACCAGCTCCGGCGTGGCCAGCTCCGCCGCGAAGATGAGGTCGCCCTCGTTCTCGCGGTCGGCGTCGTCCACGACGACCACGGCCTTGCCCGCGGCGATCGCGGCGACGGCCTGCTCGATGGGGTCCAGCTTGGTCATGGCGTGCCCTCCCGCGCGCCCGTGCGGGCGAGCAGCCGTTCGACGTACTTCGCGAGCACGTCGACCTCGATGTTGACCGGGTCCCCCGGCCCCTTGCGCCCCAGCGTCGTCAGCTTCAACGTCGCCGGGATGAGACTGACCGTGAGGTGCGCGCCGCCCGCTTCGACCACGGTAAGGCTGACGCCGTCCACCGCGACCGAGCCCTTCTCGACCACGTAGCGCGCCAGGTCCGGCGGGATCGCGACGCGCACGACGCCGTCCGCGTCGCGGCTCTCAATCGTCCCCGTGCCGTCCACGTGGCCCTGTACGACGTGCCCGCCGAACCGCCCGTCCGCCTTCATCGGGCGTTCCAGGTTCACCGCGTCGCCGGGGCGCAGCGCGCCGAGCGACGTGCGCTTGAACGTCTCCACCATCACGTCCGCGGTGAACGTGTCGCCGGCCAGGTCGGTGACGGTGAGGCAGCAGCCGTTGACGGCGATGCTCGCGCCGTACGCCGCGTCGCCGGTGACCAGCGGGCCGCGCACGACGAGCCCGGTGTCGGTGACCTCCACGACGGAGCCGAGCTCCTCCACGATGCCGGTGAACATCAGCGCTCAGGCCTCCAGGTCAGGCGGACGTCGTTGCCGAACGCCGCCACGTCGTCGAGCCGCAGCCGCCACGCCGCGTCGATGGTCGGGGCGCCGGCGTTGTCGAGAACGGGCTTGCCGGAGCCGATCGCGACGGCGGCGACGTAGCCGACGACGCGGTCCACCAGCCGCTCGTCCACGAGCGTGCCGGCCAGCTTCGGGCCGCCCTCGACGAGCAGGTGGACTACGCCGCGCTCGTAGAGGTGCGCGAGCAGCGCGCGCACGTCGGTGTGGCCGTCGTCGGCGGCCGGCAGGACCGCGACGTCGGCCTTCGCCTCGCGCAGCGCGGCGACCCGCTCGGCGGGGGCGCGCTCGGTGCAGGCGACGAGCGTCGGGGCGGCGCCGTCGAGGACCCGCGCGCCGAGCGGCGTGCGGGCGGTGGAGTCCACGACGACGCGCAACGGCTGCCGCGCGGCGAGCGCGTCGCCGTCGCGCACGGTCAGGTGCGGGTCGTCGGCGAGCACCGTCGAGATGCCGGCCGCGACCGCGTCCACCTCGGCCCGCAGCCGGTGCACGTCGGCCCGCGCGTCCGGGCCGGTGATCCACTTGGACGTGCCGTCGGCGGCGGCGAGCCGGCCGTCCAGCGACGCCGCGAACTTCCACGTCACGAACGGCCGCCGGGCGCGGACCGCGAGCAGCCACGCCTCGTTGCCGCGGGCCGCCTCGGCGTCGAGGACCCCGCCTTCGACGTCGACGCCGGCCGCGCGCAGGACGTCGGCGCCGCCGGCCTGCTCGGGGTTCGGGTCGGCGACGGCGTAGACGACGCGGGCGACGCCGGCGTCCACCAGCGCCCGCGCGCAGGACGGCGTCCGGCCCTGGCGTGCGCACGGCTCCAGCGTCACGACCGCGGTGGCGCCAAGGGCGGCGTCCCCGGCCGCGCGGAGCGCGGCGGCTTCCGCGTGCAGCAGGTCGGCGTAGACGTGCCGGCCCTCGCCGACGATCTCGCCGGTGGGTGAGAGGAGTACGCAGCCGACGGCGGGGTTCGGGGCGGTGCGGCCGAGCGCGGAGGCGGCGAGGTCGATAGCGCGGCGCATCGCCGCGACCTCGGTGTCGTTCGCCACTGCCACCTCCCTTCGCCGGTCGGGCGCTTCGGGAGGCATGCGGGCGCGGAGGGTGCGCGGCGCGCAGCCCTCAGTACGCCCGCGCGCTGCCTACCATCCGGACTTTCACCGTCGGCCCCTGAGTTTCACAGGGTCCACCGGCCGCTGGCTGCGGCCGGGTCGCGGGCTGTCACCGCCGGTTCGGAGTTGCACCGACCCCGGAGCGCGCGTGCGCACCCATTGTCGCACGCCCAGAACGGCGTTCGGTTACGAGCAGTGCGGGGGCGGAGCGGGCCAGGCGACCCGGGTCTCCCAACTGCCAGTGGCCGGAAGCACACGAAGGTCCCGGGTGGCACTGGCAGTTCGGGTGGGCCGGTCGACCGGCGGACGACTTCGCGGTCAGCGGCCGTCGCCGGTGCGGCGGTCGATCGCGATGGAGGACCCGACCTGGGTCTTCGCGACCTTCTTCATCTCGGTCGCGACGTCCACGACCTCGCGCTTGTCGGTGAACATCCGGGCCCCGGTCAGCGCGATGCCGATGGACACCGACACCACAGGGAAGCGCCGGACCGACCCCTGCCGGTCGGTCACCTCGAGGTACCCGCGCTCGGCGTCCACCGGGTCGTGCAGCCGCGGCGCGGCGTTGTCGAAGACCTCGACGACCCGCTTCGCGATCGGCTCGGCCTGCTCCGGCAGGCAGACGACGACGAAGTCGTCGCCGCCGATGTGCCCGATGAACGGCGACGGCTCCCCCACCTCCAACGCCGCCCGCCGGGCCGCCGTGGCGAGCAGCATGATGACCTCGTCGCCGCGCAGGAAGCCGTAGCAGTCGTTGAACGACTTGAAGTTGTCGAGGTCGAGGTAGAGCACGGCGAACGGCTCCGCGCGCACGACGCGGTCGGCGAGCTCGTCCTCGATCCGGTGGTTGCCGGGCAGGCCGGTGAGCGG
>DATLNJ010000055.1:0-65145 GCA_035536815.1 Frankiaceae bacterium | reverse complement strand
GATCGCGACGCACGACTTCACGTTCAGCCGGGAGTGGCTGCGCACGCAGGGGGCGCGCCTGGCCGACCCGCGCTCGGCGGAGTACAAGACCGGCCGGCAGTTCAACCTGCCGCCGACGTACCTGCTGGTGCACCGGGTGTCCACCGGCACGACGGGCGTGCTCTGCCAGCTCGGCAGCCGGGGCGACTTCCGGTCGATCGCGGAGCGGTACCTGCCGGGGTTCGGCGACGCGGGGCAGGTGACCGCTCGGGCGACGAGCGCGCGGACGAAGGCGCCGGCCCGCAGGGGAGCGTCGAAGGCGGCGCCAGCCACCGCGCCGGCCCGCACCGCCGCGAAGCGCGCCGCCGCAGCCACGCCCGCGAAGCCGGCCAAGGCCGCCAAACCGGCCGAACCCGCCAAACCGGCCGAACCGGCCAAGCGGGCCGAGCCGGCCAAGCCCGCGGCCCGCCGCACCCGCGAGAAGCCCGGCGCGGGCTGACCGGCTACCAGTAGTCGGTGCTGAGGTTCGCCTCGATGGACCGCAGGTTCGCGCGCGTGCAGTCCTCGCACAGCACCTGAACGCCGCGTTCGCTCGACTGCACGGTCCACGTCGGCGGGGCACCGTCCGGGGCCTGCTTGCCGCACCACGTGCAGTACGCCGCGTCAGCCACGCCCCGACGCTACGCCCCCCCCCGCGCTCAGCCGAGGTAGACGAAGCCGTACGCCTCGTCGCGGAACTCGACGCCCGCCGCGCGCAGCGCCTCGTCCCAGTCCCCGCGGCACGAGGGGTCGGCCGCCTCCGACCCGTGGTCGCTGGTCAGCAGCACCGCCACCTCGTCGGTGAGCCCGAGCCGGTCCACGAGGTCGAGGAACGTCCCGAGCCGCCGGTCGGTGTCGCGCAACGACGCCACGGCGACCTCGGAGTGCGGCCCGCCGAGGTGGTGCGCGGTGTCGGTGAGCGTGGTGTTCCACCACATGACGTCCGGCCGGGTGGCCGGGTCGCTCCACAGCGCGAGCACCTGCTGCAGCCCGAGCGCGTCGACCGACGTGCCCCACGCGTAGCCGGGGTCGGCCACCCACGACCGCGACGCGTGCGGGTCGGCCGTCGGGTCGGGCAGCGCCGAAGACAAGCCGCGCGCCCCGTCGCCGGTTTCCTGTTCGCGGACCAGCCCGAACGTCGAGTACCCGGCGCCGCGATCCACGGGTTCGTTGACGCACGCGGTACGCCGCCCCGGCAACGCCTCCCACAACGTCACCACCCCCGGCCGCAGCCAGTCGCAGGCGCGGTGCCAGGTCGTCTCGTCGTTCGGGACGCACCGCTCGCCGGTGGCGCGGTCGTAGAACGCGTTGTGGAGGATGCCGTGCCGCCCGGGGCCGACGCCGGTCAGCGCGGAGGTGTGGTTCGCCAACGTGACGGACGGGAACTCCGCGACGGCACCGCCGCGCAGGGCGGCGCCGCGGTCGAGCAGCCGCGCGACGTTCGGCAGCTCCCCCGACAGCGCGAGCGAGAGCAGCGACGACGCGTTGACGCCGTCCCAGAGCAGGCCGACGACGTGCCGCGCGCCCGGACCGCAGTGCGCGGCGAGTGGCCGGCCGGTTGCCGCCGGCATCGCACCGCCGGCCAGGTGGGCCAGCGTCGGGCCGACGTCCACGGTCCGCGCCACGTCGTCGACGACGCCGCGCGCGGTGACGCCGGCACCGGACAGCAGCAACGGCGCCCGCGACTGCACCGCGTCGAGCGACCCGTGCTCGCCGAGGTGGCCACCGCGCTCCGGCCAGTAGTGACCGGCCGTGTGCACGACGACGAGGTCCGGCGCGCGCGGGTCGTCGAACAGGCCGGCGAGCCGTTCCCGCCCGAACGGGTAGGCGTTCGCCCCGGCGACCGGCGCGGCGGGCTCGGCGTCCGGGTAGGCGAACGCGAACGGGTCCTCGTTCGCGAGCGGGTCGGCGCCGGCGGTCTCGATCACGTCGTACGGCGCGGTGCGCGAATATCGCACGGACCCGGCGGAGTTCTCGACGGTGACGACCTGTTCTTGGCAACTCGCCACCAGGTCGACCACGTGCGTGAGACCCTCGCCGCAGAGCACTTCGCGCGCCGTGGCGAGCTGACCGTTTCCCCTCGGGGAGTTCAGCGAACCTCCCGGCCCGCCGAGGGCTCTACCAGGTCGCGGCACGACGCGAGCCTACGGGCTCGCCGAAGGGCAGAGCGGTGTTCTGAGGGGGACACCGGGTTCGCCCGCCGCGCCGAGGCGCACGTGCGTTCTGAGGGGGACGCCGGGCGCCGGCCCTTGCGAGGGGCTCGCGGGGGAACGCGGGCGGCCCGGCACCGGAAGGTGCCGGGCCGTTCGTTACGTCCGGGCCCCCTGCCAACGCGAAAGGCCCGGCACCGTCGGACGACGGAACCGGGCCTTCGCGGCTTCTCGTAGTGGCTCACCAGACGGCAAGCGACGCGGCGCGAGCGCGCCGGCCGGCGGCCTCGGCACGCCGGGCCCAGCGCCGTGCGGCGGCGAGCCTGGCGACGCGAGACTCGCGCCGGGACTGCGAGAGCAGGCGCAGCTGATGACTGCGCGCGAGCTCTTCATGGAGCAGCAACATGGTGTTCTCCCTGGTGGTGGTCTTGGTGTGGTTGGTCGGACCGGTCATGCGGCGACGTCCTCCTTGCGCGGGCGGCCACGCGGACGCTTTCGCGGAACCACGACGCCCTGGATGAACAGCTCCCCGCCCCAGACACCCCACGGCTCACGCCGCTCGAGCGCCCCGGCCAGGCAGTCCGCCTTGATCGGGCAGTCCGTGCAGATCGACTTCGCGTACTCCACGTCCGCCGGGGTCTCCGCGAAGAAGAGCTCGGGGTCGTAGCTCCAGCACGGGAGGTCGGCGGTGCCGACACCCGCCTCGATGAGGTCGAACATGTGCGAGGTCACCTCCTTGTGACTTGTCGCCGGGAAAAGAGAAAGGCCGCGGTCTCCGGGTTCCGGAGTCCGCGGCCTCGAGGGGCACGCTGCCTGCTAGACAGGCGAGCTTCCTCGAGGCGGGTGGGACCCCTGGTCCGCGACGTACGCCGGGACGCCGGCGAACGAGACGAGGGACATGCCCGTGGTCTTGCTCGTGGCGGTCGGCGCGCAGGACGCGGGCAGGCCGGCACCCAGGTGGGCAGCCGTCAGCGCGCGGTCCTCGCGGATCGCGTTCCGGGTGTCGTTCTTCACCACTGGGCACCTCCTTCCGGTCTCGCGCGTAGTCGTGCGGCGTGTCCGACGGAAGATAGAGGGGCCGTCCTGGAGTGCGCAACGGATTTATCGCGGGCCGCGCCGGGTGTTACCAATCCGCAACAAGCGAGCCCCGCCAAGCCCTCAGCCGGCGGCCACGACGGCGAGCACGTCGTCGCCGAACTTGTCCAGCTTCGTCGCGCCGACCCCGGGCAGCCGCGCGAGGTCCGCGCTCGCCGCCGGCCTGGCGCGCGAGATGGCCGACAACGTCGCGTCGGTGAACACGCAGTACGCCGGCTGCCCCAGCGCCGCCGCGGTCTCCCGCCGCCAGTCGCGCAGCCGGTCGAACAGCGCCTGCTCCTCCGGCGACAGGTCGGCCCGCGCGGCGTCGCGCGCGGCCTTCGGCTTGGGCGCAGGGACGGCTGAGCCCGGCACGATCCCTTCGAGGAAGCGGCTGACCCGCCGGCTACGCCGCCCGCCCGGCTGCCGTGCGTACGCCCACGACACGGACACGTGCCGGCGGGCGCGGGTGATGCCGACGTAGAGCAGCCGGCGCTCCTCCTCGACCTCCTCGGGCGTCACCGCGTGCTGGATCGGCAACGTCCCGTCCACCACCCCGACGAGGAACACCGCGTCCCACTCCAGGCCCTTCGCGGCGTGCAACGACGCGAGCGTCACGCCGGCGACCGACGGCACGTGCTGGTCGGCGGCGCGCTGTTCGAGCTCGGCGACGAACTCCTCGAACGACGGCGGCGTGGGCCGCGCGGCGGCCTCGTCGGCGAGCCCGGCGAGCGCCGTCAGTGCCTCCCACCGGTCGCGCGTCGCGCCCGCCTTCTGCGCCGGCTCCTCGGGCAACCAGCCGACCTCGCCGAGCGCGGCGCGCACCGCGACCGGCAGGGCTACCCCGACCGCAGCGTCCTCCTCGGACCCGCCCTCCGACCGGGCCGCGACCCGCAGCGCGAGCATCGCCTCGCGCACCTCGCGGCGGTCGAAGTACCGCTCGCCGCCGCGGATGACGTACGGGACGCCGGCCGCGGCGAGCGCGGCTTCGTACGCCTCGCTCTGCGCGTTGACGCGGTACAGCACGGCGATCTCGCCGGCCGGGACGCCGGAGTCGAGCAGCGACCTGATCCGCGCCGCGACCCACGCCGCCTCGGCCGGCTCGTCGTCGTGCTGCTGGAACACCGGCGCCGGACCGTCCGGCAGCTGCGCGACCAGCCGCTTCGCCCCGGCGAGCACGCGGTTGGCCAGGCCGACCACCTGCGGCGTGGACCGGTAGTCGCGGGTGAGCCGGACGACGACCGTCCCCGGGTAGCGCGAGGGGAAGCCGAGCAGGTAGTCGCGGGAGGCGCCGGTGAACGAGTAGATCGTCTGGTCGTCGTCGCCCACGACGCACACGTCGTCGCGGTCGCCTACCCACGCGTCGAGCAGGCGCTGCTGGAGCGGCGAGACGTCCTGGTACTCGTCCACGACGAAGTACCGGTAACGGCGGCGCACCTCCTCGGCGACGTCCTCGTGCTCCTCGATGGCCGCGGCGGTGAGCATGAGGATGTCGTCGAAGTCGACCATCCCGGTGCGGGTCTTGGCCGCCTCGTACTGCGTGTAGATGTCGGCGAGGACCGGCGCGGGGACGACCGGCGCGCGGTGCAGCGCGGCGGCCGCGGCCTCGTACGCCGCCGGCGAGACGAGCCGTGCCTTCGCCCACTCGATCTCCGCGACGACGTCGCGCAGCTCCGGGCCGGAGAGCTGCTGGCGGGCGCGGGACGCGGCGCTGCCGACCAGCGAGAACTTCGACTCGAGAACGCGAGGCGGGTCGCCGCCGACGACCCGCGGCCAGAAGTACGTGAGCTGGCGCAGCGCGGCGGCGTGGAACGTCCGCGCCTGCACCCGCTCGACGCCGAGGTCGCGCAGCCGGCCGCGCAGCTCCCCCGCCGCCCGGGCGGTGAACGTCACCGCGAGGACGTGCTCGGGCGCCACGGTGCCGCACAGCACGGCGTACGCGATGCGGTGCGTGATGGTGCGGGTCTTGCCGGTGCCGGCGCCGGCGAGGATGCACACCGGACCGCGGACCGCGCGCACGGCCGCGCCCTGCTCGGCGTCGAGCCGCGCGAGAACGTCGTCCGGGTGCATGCGGACGAGTCTCGCAGGCCGCTGTGACGAAACCGCCGGAGGGCGCGGAAGTCTTCCCGCGAGGCAACGTGTAACGGCGGGCGGCGCGGAAATGCCCTGCGCGTCGGTAGCGTTGGAGCGCCCGGACGGAGGCGCGGATGGACGAGCTGGTGATGTTCACCACCACGTGGTGCGGCTACTGCGTGCGGCTGAAGCGGTTCATGGACCGCGAGGGCATCGCGTACCGCGAGGTGAACATCGAGGACGACCCGGAGGCGGCGGAGTTCGTCATGACCGTCAACGGAGGCAACCGCACCGTCCCCACGCTGCGCTTCCCCAGCGGCCTCGCGCTGACCAACCCGAGCCCCGGGGAGATCGTCGCCGAGCTGCGCCGGTCGGCCTGACGGCGCGTCCCGGGTGTCGTAGATCGGTCCCGTAGGGGACGATGGGCCCATGACGGGCTCGTTGCGGCACCCAGCGGTCGACGCCGCGCTGTCGACGGCCGCGACGTTGCTCGGGATGGAGGTCGTCTTCATCGGCGGCCTGGACGACGACACGTTCCGGTTCGACCGGGTGCACGGCTCGATGCCCGGGCTGGACGAGGGCATGGAGAGCGAGCGCACGGACTCGTTCTGCCACCGGATGCTCGGCGGCGCGCCGTGCACGACCGCGGACGCCGCGCGCGACGACCACTACATCGACGCGCCGGTCAGGGAACAGCTCGGCATCGCGTCGTACGTCGGCGTCCCGATCCGCCGTGCGGACGGCGCGGTCTTCGGCACGCTTTGCGGCATCGACCGGCGCAACGTCAGCGTCGACGCCGCCACCGTGGGCGTCCTGCGCGAGCTGGCCGGCATCATCGCCGCGCACCTGCCGGGCGACGACGCGACGGGCGTCGTCATCCGCCGGACGCCGGACGGCTGGCACGTCGGCGAGACCGGCGACCCCGGCGACGACCTGACGACCGCCATGGTGCTGGCCGACCTGCTGCAGGCCGACCTGGACCCCGGTACCCGCCCGGACCGCGGCGACCCGCCGGCCGACGAGCTGGCGAAGCTGCGGACGGCCGTGACGCAGCTCGAGCACGCCCTGGCGGCGCGGGTGACGGTCGAGCAGGCGATCGGCGTGCTCTCCGAACGGCTCCGGGTCCCGCCGCGCGACGCGTTCGAACGGCTGCGCAAAGTCGCCAGGCGCGGCGGGCGGCGGGTGCACGACCTGTCCCGCGACGTGGTCCGCTCGGCGACGCAGCCGGTGGACCTGCCCGACGAGCTGCGCGCGCCGTAGTGGCGCGTGTCGGGCCGGGGCTGCTGCTGACCTGCGGGGCCGCTGGGTGACCGCTCCGTACGGGCATTGGCCGCCCCCCGAACGACCGCAGCGGACCGTCGTCGAGGTGCTCGCCCTCCTGGTGCTCGCGGCGGTCTGCGGAGGGGCGTCGCTGGTGCTCGCGATGCTCGGCGCCTGCCACGACACGGGCGGGTTCTGCACGGACGGCTTCTCCGGCGAGAACGTCGCCGCCTATGCCGCCAGCGTGGTCGCGGCTGGGTGCTCCGGCGCCGCGCTCGGCGGCGCGGTGCTGCCGCGCCGCAACTTCGTGCTGCTTGTCGCGGCGATCGGCGCCGCCGTCGCGCTGCTCGGCGTGTCGTCCATCGAGGGCTGACACCGGGCCGCCGCGCGCGTAGCGTGCCGCGCATGGAACCGGGGGTGCAGCGGCGGTCCGCCGCTGGGATCGTCGTCCTGATCCTGGTCGCGCTGGTGTGCGCGGTCGGGGCGTTCTTCGGGTTCATCATCGGCATGGCGTGCGAGCCGGACGCCGGAGTCGGGTGCGACCCGGACACGGCCGAGCGCCAACGCGAGATCGCGTATGCCGTCGCGCTGATCGCCGCGGGCATCGGCACCGCCGCGCTGGGAGCGGCGGTGAAGCCGAAGGCCGCCGTCGTCGCTGCCGCCTCGCTGGTCGGCGTGGCCGCGGTCGGCTACGCCATCACGCAGGTCAACTAGCGGCGCAGGTTCGCCAGCTCGCGCCAGAGGTACGCCGCGGCCTCCGCGCCCTTCACGAGGTACGGCAGGTGCACCTTCTCGTTCGGCGAGTGGATGCGGTCGTCCGGCAGCCCGACGCCGAGGAACACCACGGGCGCTTCGAGTATCTCGGCCAGGTCCGCCTCCGGACCGGAGCCGCCCTCGCGCGTGTAGAGCACCCGGGTCCCGAACGCCTCCTCCATCGCCGTCGTCGCGGCCTGCACGGCAGGGTGGTCGAGCGGCGTGAGGCACGGGCGCACGCCGCCGCCGTAGAACGTGATGTCGTGCCGCAGCCCCGCGGGCAGCCGGTCCGCGACCCACGCCCGGAGCGCCGCCTCGACCTCCGCAGGCTCCTGGTCGGCGACCAGCCGGAACGAGATCTTCGCGTGCGCCTCGGCGGGGATGATCGTCTTCTGGCCGGCGCCGGTATAGCCGCCCCAGATGCCGTTGACCTCGGCGGTGGGACGCGCGCCGACGCGTTCGAGGGTCGAGTAGCCGGCCTCGCCGAGGGTCGCCGTCGAGGTCGCGTCGCGCAGCCACGCCTCCTCGTCGAACGGCAGCGCCGCCATCAGCTCCCGTTCGCGGTCCGACAGCGGGACGACGCGGTCGTAGAAGCCGGGGATCGTGACGTGCCGATCCGCGTCGTGCAGCGCCGCGCAGAGCCGGGCGATCTCGGTCGCGGGGTTGGGCACGCCGCCGCCGAACGACCCCGAGTGCAAGTCGACGCGGGGTCCGTACAGGTCGACCTGGCAGTAGACGAGTCCGCGCATGCCGATGCACATGGACGGCGTGTCCTTGTCGAACATGCCGGTGTCGCTGACGACCACGACGTCGCAGCGCAGCCGCTCGCGCTCGCGCCGCAGCAGCGCGGGGAAGTTCGGCGAGCCGATCTCCTCCTCGCCCTCGACCAGCACCTTGAGGTTGACGCCGAGCTCGCCGTACGCCGCCAGCGCGGCCTCGAGCCCGAGCAGGTGGAACAGCACCTGCCCCTTGTCGTCCACGGCGCCGCGCGCGTAGAGGTCGTCGCCGCGCACGGTCGGCTCGAACGGCGGCGTCTCCCACAGCTCCAGCGGGTCCACCGGCTGCACGTCGTGGTGGCCGTAGATCACGACGGTGGGCGCGTCCGGCGACACCAGCCGCTCGGCGTACACGGCCGGGTGGCCGCCGTTGTCGGTCTCCAGGATCTCCGTGGTGAACCCGACCCGGCGCAGCGCCTGCGCGGCCCACTCGGCGGAGCGGCGTACGTCGTCACGATGCTCCGGCGCCGCGGAGATGGAGGGGATCCGCAACCACTCGTCGAGGTCGGCGTAGAGGCGGTCGGTGTGGGCGGCGACGTAGTCGCGCACGGAGGTCATGGCCCCAGAGCCTAGGGTCTCGATGTGGCACGCAAGGATCCGCCCGAGCCGTCCGTCCAACCGGACATGACACCCACGCTGGAGCGCGCGGCGCCACCACCCGACGCCATGGACGCGGACGCGTTCGTGGCCATGCTCAAGGAGCACGACCGGCTGCTCCGGTCGCTCGTCTACCGGATGGTCGGCAACCGCGACCTGATGGACGACGTCCTGCAGGAGGTCTACCTCAAGGCGTTCCGGGCGCGGGCGTCGTTCCGGGGCGAGTCGAGCCCCGCGACCTGGCTGTACCGGATCGCGTACAACGCCTGCCTGGACGAGCTGCGCAAGAACGGCCGCTGGCAGCCGGCCGAGCTGGACGAGGCGATGCCCGACCCGGCGCCGGAGCCCGGCGAGCAGGTCGCGCTGCGCGGCGACATCGCCGCCGCTCTCGACGCGTTACCGGTCGAGCAGCGCGCCGCGATCCTGCTCGTCGACCTGCACGGCATGGACTACGCCGCCGCCGGCGCGGTGCTCGGCGCCGGCGCCGGCACGGTCGGCTCGCGCGTCAGCCGCGGCCGCGCCGCGCTGCGCCGCATCCTCAGTGAAGGGAACGCCCGATGAACGACACCGTCCGCGACCCGCAGGTCGCCGCGGCACTGGAGGGGCTGGACGTCCCCGACCACGCGCCGGACTTCTGGACCGACCTCACGGCGCGGCTGCACGCGGAGGAGGCGGCCGCGCCGGCCGAGGCGCCGGAGGCACCGGCCGAGCGCGGCGACGGCGTCGTCGTGCCGCTGGCGTCGCGCCGCAGCGCCTTTCGCCGCCACGCGCTGCGGCTCACCACGGTCGCCGCGGCCGTGGCGGTGCTGGCCGTCGCGCTCGGCGGCGGGCTCGGCACCGAGAACGGCCCGCTGGCACCGCGCCCGGCGACCGCCGCCGAGGTGGCGAGCCGGGTGAACGCCGCGTTCGCCGAGGCCCGCACCCTGCGCGGCACGCTCGTCTTCCGCGACGCGGCGGGACCCGGTGACCGGACGACGTTCATCGCGACCGCCTCGGGGGACCTACGCCTGGAGACCACCACGGCGCGCGGAGAGGTGAACGTGATCGCGTACGACGCCACCCGCGGTGTCGAGGAGGGCTACTGGCTCCCCGGCCCGGCCGCCGCCTCCCCGCCGTCGGCCGGCGTGCGGACCGGGCTGGCGCCGGTGCAGACGCCGGACCAGGGCCCGATGGCGTGGGTCCTGCGCACCAGCCTGGCGGCGACGTTGCGCGCCGGGTCCACCGGGCCGGCTCCGGAGGTCACCTACGAGGGCCGCCCGGCCTGGCTGCTGGAAGCCGACGCGCAGCCGCAGGACTCCGCCGGCGACCAGGCGATCGACCACATCGCCGCCACGATCGACCGGGAGACCGCGTTGCCGGTGCGCGTCGTCGAGTCGCGGAACGGCCGCACGATCCGCGAGATCACCATCGAGGGGCTGACCACCGGTGGCGAGGCCGACCGCGCGGCGTTCGACCTCGACCTGCCGGCCGGCGTCACCGTGAGCCGCACCGACGAGGGCTTCCGGCGGGTGCCGCTGACTGAGGTCGAGGCGCGGGCCGGGTACGCCCCGCTGGTCCCGCGCACCCTCCCCGAGGGCTTCGAGCTGGCCGAGGTCGCGGTGGCGAAGCGGGGCGGCCACACCGGCCCCGAGGGGCTGAACCCCGACTCGCGGGACGTCGTGTCGCTGGCGTACCGGCGCGGGTTCGCGACGGTGCTCGTCACGACCCGGCGGCAACTCCCCGGCGAGTGGTACGACCCGATGGGCTCCGGCGAGGGCATCGTGGACCGGCCCGAGCGCGTGACGCTCGGCGGCGCGCTGGCGGGCGCCGAGCGGGCCGAGCTGGTCGTCAACGCGCAGGGCACCGCGCCGCACGTCTGGGCGCTGACCGGCACCCTGGTCGTGACGGTGTCCGGCGACCTGTCGCGTGCCGAGCTGCTCGACGTCGCGGGGTCGCTCGCGGCATGACCGTGGACCTGGCCGACCTGGCGGCGGCGCACCCGGGCATGGACTTCGCCCGGGCCGCCGTCGTCGACACCGGCTGGGACTACGTCGTCGTGGACACCGGCGCGGTGGTGTTCCGGGTGCCGCGGCGGCCGGCCGTCGCCGAGGTGCTCAAGGTCGAACGCCGGCTGCTCGCGCTGCTCGCGCCGCGGCTGCCGGTGGCGGTGCCGGCGCTGGAGCTGCACAGGCTGGCGGACGGCACCGTCTACGGCGCCTACCCGCGGCTGCCCGGCCGGCCGGCTACCTGCGACGACCCGGCGGCGCTGGCGCCGGACGTCGTGCCGTTCCTGCACGCGCTGCACCGGGTGGACGCCACCGACGCGGTGGCCGTGGGGCTGGCCGCGCCGGGCAAGCTGGACCTCGACCTGCTGGTCCGGCGGGCGACGGCGGAGGTGGTGCCGCTGCTGCCGTGGGAGGCGGTGGAGGCGTTGCGGGAGGCGTTCGCCACGCTGCGCGAGCCGGTGCCCATGGAGTGCGTCATCCACGGCGACCTCGGCGAGTCGAACCTGCTCGTCGACGGCGGCCGGCTGACCGGCGTCCTGGACTGGACCGACGCGCACGTCGGCGACCCGGCGATGGACCTGACCTGGTGGGTGCAGTGCCTGGGGCCCGCGGCGGCGCGGGAGGCGTTCGCGGAGTACCGGTCACCGGCCGGCGTGGACGTCGAGTCGTTGTGGCGGCGCGCGGTCGCGCATGCCACCGTGCAACCCGTGCACGCCGTTCTCTACGGGATGGACAACGACCTCGGGTCCTACGTCCGCCGCCAGCTCGCCCGCCTGGTGCCGGTGCGATGAGGATCGTCACCTGGAACGTTCTGTCCGGCCGCGCGCCCTCCGACGGAGAGGCCGACGTCGCGCGGCTGGCGCAGTGCTGCAAGTCGCTCGACGCCGACGTGCTCGGGCTGCAGGAGGTGGACCGCTGCCTGACCCGGTCCGAGTCCGTGGACCAGGCGGCGGCGGTGGCCGACGCGATCGGCGCCGTGGACTACCGGTTCGTGCCCGCGCTGTACGGCACGCCGGGCGAGACGTGGCGGCCGGCGTCGGAGGCGGACCCGGGCGGGCCGGCGTACGGCATCGCGTTGTTCTCGCGGCTGCCGGTGACGTCGTGGCGGGTGCTGCGGCTGCCGCAGGCGCCGAAGGTGGGACTGCCGATGCCGGTGCCCGGCAGCCGGCGCTGGCGGTGGATCGGCGACGAGCCGCGGGTCGCCGTGTGCGCGCGGGTGCGGGCGCCGTTCGGCGAAGTCACGGTCGCGGCCACGCACCTGTCGTTCGTCCCGGCGTGGAACGCCTGGCAGCTGCGCCGGGTCGTCGCGCAGCTACGCCGGCTCCCCGGCCCGTACGTCCTCATGGGCGACCTCAACATCCCCGGCCAGCTGCCGCGGCTGTTCGCGCACTGGCGCTGCCTGGCCCGCGGCGGGACGTTCCCCGCGCACGCGCCGCACGCGCAGCTCGACCACGTGCTCGCGTCGCCCGGGCTGGAGTTCGCCTCGACGTCGTACGAGATCCGCGAGATGGCGCTGTCCGACCACCGGGCGGTCGTCGTGGAGGTGACGTGATCCGGGCGGTGTTCTTCGACGTCGGCGAGACGCTCGTCTGCGAGGACGCGGTGTGGCGGGCGTGGGCGGAGGTATACGGCGTGCCGCCGCTGACGTTCATGGGGGCTTTAGGGGCGGTGATCGAGCGCCGCGCGCACCACAAGGACGTCTTCCGCTACTTCGGCTCGGACCCGGAGTCGATCGGCGAGTCGCCGCACGCCATCGGGCCTGCCGACCTCTACCCCGACGCGGTGCCGTGCCTGCGCGCGCTGAAGGCGGCCGGCTACCTCGTCGGCGTCTCCGGCAACCAGCCGCCGGACGTGTCGGAACGGCTGATGGCGTCGTTGGGGCTCGACCTCGACGTCGTGGCGTCGTCGGCGGCGTGGGGCGTGGAGAAGCCGGACCCGGCGTTCTTCGCGCGGGTGGCGGCGGCCGCCGGGCTGCCGGTGTCGGAAATCGCGTACGTCGGCGACCGCGTGGACAACGACGTGCTGCCCGCGAAGGCGGCGGGGATGACGGCGGTGTTCCTGCGCCGCGGGCCGTGGGGGTACGTGCACGCGGCCTGGCCGGAGGCGGCGTCGGCCGACGTGCGGATCGACTCGCTGGCCGAGCTGCCGGACGCGCTGAGCGCCCGGACGGACATCTAGGGTGGGGCACATGCGTAAGTCGTTCGCCGTCGTCGGCATGCTCGCGCTCGTCGCGTGCCGGGAGGGCTCGCCGGCGACGGCGCCCTCC
The DNA here is from genome assembly GCA_035536815.1 of Frankiaceae bacterium. Classification (GTDB taxonomy): domain Bacteria; phylum Actinomycetota; class Actinomycetes; order BP-191; family BP-191; genus BP-191. The sequence continues at coordinate 52,193 of DATLNJ010000055.1, read as the reverse complement.
CCCACGACGCCGCCGGTGTCGTCGTCGGCTCCCGTCGTGTCGACGTCGCCGCCGGCGCCGCCGTCGCCCACCCGCGGTCCGCTCGGCAGCGGCAAGAGCGTGACGATCGCGTTCGGCGGCGACGTGCACTTCGAGGGCGCGTCGCGCTCGGCGCTGTCCGGCGGGCTGGCGCCGATCACGCCGCTGCTGTCGAACGCCGACGTGACGATGGTGAACCTGGAGAGCGCGATCACCGGGCGCGGCGAGCCGGCGCCCAAGGCGTACACGTTCCGGGCGCCGGCGTCGGCGTTCGGCGCGTTGCGGCGGGCCGGCGTGGACGTCGTGTCGATGGCGAACAACCACGGCCTGGACTACGGCGTCACCGGCCTGCGCGACTCGCTCGCGGCGGCGGGCGCGGCGAAGTTCCCTGTGGTCGGCGTCGGCCTGAACGCGCGGCAGGCGTTCGCGCCGTGGCGGACGACCGTCAACGGGCAGCGGCTGGCGTTTCTCGGCGCCAGCCACGTGCTCGACTCCAACCTCGCGTCGGCGTGGACCGCCGGGCCGGACAAGCCGGGGATGGCGTCGGCGTACCAGGAGGCGGAGCTGCTCGCGGCGGTGCGGGCGGCGCGCGAGACGTCGGACACCGTCGTCGTCTACCTGCACTGGGGGCGCGAGCGCAGCGCCTGCCCGATCGACCGCCAGTACGACATCGCGGCGAAGCTGTCGAAGGCGGGCGCGGACATCGTCGTCGGCGCGCACGCGCACGTGCTGCTCGGCGCCGGGATGCTCGACGACACGTTCGTCGCGTACGGCCTCGGCAACTTCGTCTTCTACGCCCGCCCGGGCCTCGGCGCGCAGACCGGTGTGCTGACCGTGAAGGTGACCGGGCAGCGGGTGGACTCGTACGACTGGGCGCCGGCCGAGATCCGCGGCGGCGTGCCGCACCCGCTGTCCGGCTCGTCGGCGCGGGTCGCGAAGGACCGTTGGACGGCGTTGCGCGGCTGCACCAACCTCGAGCCGTAGCGCTACCGGGTACGGCGGCGGGTGGCGCGGCGGCGGGCCAGCTCGGGCACCAGGCGCGGGCCCGGCACGCCGAGCTCGACCAGCAGCACGCCCGCGACGACCAGCCAGAACGCCAGCCGCAGCGCGCTGCCCGACTCCGCGCCGGTCTTCGCCAGCGGGCCGGTCGGGAGCGGCTGGGCCGGCCCGCCGGGAGCGCCCGGGATGTTCGGGGCGCCGGGCGCGCCGGGGCCGGCGGCGGTACCAGGCGCGGCGCCGCCGGGGGTGCGCGGGAGCGCGCCGGAGTCGCCGCTGCCGGGCGTGCCCGGCGCCGTGGTGTCCGGGTCGGCGGTGCCGGGCGCGGTGCCGGGGTCGGTGGTGGGGGTGCCCGGCGTGGTGGCCGGCGGGACTACGACGCGCACGGTGTCGGTGTCGCGGTTGTCGGTGAGGTCCGGGTCGTTGGGCGTCGCGACCGTGACGACGTTGGTGACGGTGGTCGTGGCGGCGACGTCGGCGCGAACGGTGACCGTGACGACCGCCGCGGCGCCCGGCGCGAGCGCGGCGGACCGGACGCAGGTGACGACCCGGCCGGCGGCCGAGCAGGTGAAGCGGCCGCCGGACGCCGAGACGTAGGTGAGGCCGGCGGGCAGCGTGTCGACGAGCGTGATCGGCTCGGTGGTGGCGGCCGCGCCCTCGTTGCGGACGGTCAGCGTGAACGTGCCGGTCCCGCCGTCGGCGAACTCGGCCGGCGCGTGCGCCTTCGTCACGGTCAGGTCGGGCGCGACCGTCTGCCAGGTGTAGAGGTTCGGGGCGTCGCCGTAGTCGGTGTTGTAGTGGTAGCTGGACCCCGAGAAGTCGTAGACCAGCGTGGTGGACGTGCCGCTGCCGAGCCCGACGACGGTCACGCGGTACGTCGTCGTCATCGCGCCGCCGGCCTTGCCGGTGCCGAGGCAGTCCCGGTAGTCCGGGTCGGTGGGGTCGTCCTCCCAGTTGCAGGCGTCGAGGTACGGCTGGCTGACCGGCGAGGCGCCGGCGCTCGCGGTCGACGTGACGGAGTCGATCCGGAAGATCGACGTCGGCAGCGTGAGGAACGTCTCCACCTGCTCGTAGCCGCCGGGCGCGGTCTCCGAGCTGACGGTGATCGCGTACGACTCGCCGAGCACCATCGTGGCCGGGCCGCTGATGCCCAGGACCTCGTTGCGGTTCTGCGAGATGAGCTTCTCGACGTACAGCTCGCGCACCGGCGTCGAGCGGGTCGCGCCGCCGCCGCTGAACGTGATGTGGAACCGGCGCGCCGTGAGGTACGCCGCGCTGGTCCGGGTGACGGCGACGTTGAAGTACGCGTCGCGGCACGCGCCGGCGGCGAGGGTCGGCAGCGGAAGCGACGCGGGGCCGGAGACGTTGAGGTACGGGTTGCTGCTGTCCCACACGAAGCGGGCGGTGAGCCCGGTGGCGGCGGTGCTGCCGGTGTTGCAGACCCGGGCGCCGACCGGGAACAGCGCCGGCCCGGTGTTGACGTTGTTGCTGTCCAGCCCGATGACGCCCCAGGTGAGCAGCTTGGTGGTGAGGCTGACCGCGGCGTCCGCCGGGGCGGCGGGCGCCCCGGCGAGCAGCGCGGCGGTCAGCGCGACGCCGGCGGCGCGGATGGCGGCGCGGGTCATGAGGGCTCCAGGCTGGTCGGCGGCTGGTCTCCGTGTGGTGTCGGCCGTCCGGAGTGCCGATCTGGAGCGTTCGGGGCATTTCGCCCGAAGCAACCGGCCTAACGGGTGATCACGGCGTGACGCAGTTCGCGACGGTCTGGCCGTAGTCGGCGACGTACTGCGTCCACGCCTCGACGCAGACGGTGATGTACGGGCGGGCGGCGACCGGCGCCAGCCGGGCGCTGTCGATGGTCGCCACCGGGCCGTTCGCGTCTGCGGACGCCTCCCCGGCGAGCTGGCCCCACGAGTAGATGCGGCAGGTGATGCCGGTGTGCTGGACGCCGCCGCCGTAGGCGAAGCCGTCGACGTACGTCGGGCCGTAGTCGGCGGTCCAGCGGTCCGGGCGGAACACGCAGCCGGCGTGCAGCCCGCCGTCGGGGTGGCTCGCGAGCACCCGGTAGACGAGGTCCTGGCCGATCTCGGGCGGGGCGGCGGCCGCGGGAGCGGCCAGCGCCGCAGCGGTGAGGACGGAGGCGAGGAGGGGGCGGGAGGCGTTCACGAGAGTTCTCCTTCGAGGGGGTGAGGGGCGGACATTCAGAACAGCGCGCCTTGCGCGCCGACAGCGGGGCCGGACAGCAGCGCGGCCAGCTCGCCGGCGTCGAGCAGGCGCTCGGGGCGCTTGAGCAGGCCGGTGCGGACGTAGAGGAAGCCGGCGGTGACCTCGGCCGGGTCCACGCCGGCGATGCCGGCCCAGGCGAGCCGGTAGACGGCGAGCTGCAACGACGCCGCCGCGAAGTCGCGCGGCACCTCGCCGGTCTTGAAGTCCACGACGTCGTACCGGCCCGCGTCGTCGCGGTAGACGGCGTCGATCCGGCCGCGAATCGTCCGGCCGCCGACGACGAGCTCGAACGGCGCCTCGATCGCGTGCGGCCGGCGGGTGCCGTACGGCGAAGAGAGGAAGCGGCGTTGCAGCTCGGCCAGCGCCTCGTCGTCCAGCGCCGGACCGTCGGCGGCGCCGGGCAGCTCGTCGTCGCCGAGCAGGGGGCGTTGGGCCCAGAGCTCCTCGACCCACTTGTGGAAGCGGGTGCCGCGCCGGGACGCGCGCAGCGGCGGCAGCGGCACCGGCCGGGCCAGGCGGCGGGCCAGCTCGTCCGGGTCCTCGCCGAGCAGCACGACCTGGCTGGCGGTGAGCCGGGCGGGCAGCGGGACGTCGCGGACGCCGGCCCGCGCGGTCCGCGCCTCGACGGTGAGAATCTCCGCCTCGCGGTCCCACTCGGCGGCGCGGCGGGCGGCGCCACCGGTCAGCTCGGGCGCGGCCAGCGCGCCGGCCATCGCGGCGCGGACGAGCGCGGCGGCGCGGGCGCGTTCGGCGTGCGCGTCCGGGTCGGGCGGCGGGGGCCAGGGCACCGGGCGGTCCCGCTCGGAGCGGACCGGGTTGGCGGCGTCGTCCTCGGGCGCGTCCTCCCAGACCGCCTCGGTGGCCACGCCGCTGTCCCGCGCCTCCAGCAGCAGCGTGGACGGCCCGCAGACCTGCTGGCGGGTCGCGCCCCACCAGTAGCCGGACAGCAGCAGCAGGCTGCGGGCGCGGGTGACGGCGACGTAGCCGAGGCGGCGTTCCTCGTCGGCGGACTCCGCCGAGCAGTCCTCCTTGAACGCCTTCAGCCCGGCCGTCGTCCACCCGGGGTCGGGTGGGAGGTCCTCGGCGTCGCCGCGCAGCCGGTACGGCAGCACCTCGGCCCGGCTGGTCCAGCGCGGCCGGCCCTGCTCGGACGGGAACACCTTCTCGACCAGCCCGGGCACCGCCACCACCGGCCACTCCAGGCCCTTGGCCTTGTGGACGGTGAGCAGCTTCACCGTGTTGGTCGCGGAGACGCCGCCGACGTCGAGGCCGTTCTCCGCGTCGGCGGCGGCGTCGAGGTAGGCGAGGAACGCGGGCAGGTCGGACTCGCCGTCGAGGCCGTTGAAGTGGGCGGCGTGGTCGAGGAACGCCGCGAGGTTGGCGGCGCGGGCCGCGGCGAGGTCGGCGGGCTGCGCCTCGATCTCGACGTCGAGGCCGGTCCTGGCGATGACCTCGGCCACGACGTCCACGACCGGCTGGCCGATCTTGCCGCGGATCGCGTGCAGCTCGGCGCGCAGCGCGCGCAGGCGGTCGTACGCCTCCTCGCTGTACGCGGCCGGATCGCCGAGCGACTCCAGGCCGTCGATCAGCGAGACCACCTCGCTCGGGTCCACCCCGGCGGCCGCGGCGGCGACCGGGTCGACCGGCCGGCCGGGGGCCTCCTCGCCGCCGGGGAGCCAGGTGGCGAGCCGGTACGCGCGGCGGCCGAGCGCGGCGAGGTCGCGCGCGCCGATGCGCCAGCGGGCGCCGGTGAGCAGGCGGATCAGCGCGGGGTTCGCGACCGGGTCGGCGAGGACGCGCAGGGTGGCGACGACGTCGGCGACCTCGGGCATCTCCAGCAGCCCGCCGAGGCCGACGACCTCGACCGGCAGGCCGGCGTCGACCAGCTCGCGGTGCAGCAGCGAGAAGTCGGTGCGGCGGCGGACGAGGACGGCGGCGGCGCCCGGCGTCAGCCCGTGCTCGTCCAGCGCCTCCTTGATCGTGCGGGCGACCCAGCGCGCCTCGGCTTCGACGTCAGGCAGCAGCGCGACGCGGACCTGGTCGTCCGCGCAGTCCTCGGTCGGGGCGAGCGGGCGCACGTCCACGGGTGGGCGGCGCGCGGCGGCGGGCGAGGTGGCGAGCGGGGCGGCCAGGGCGCCCGCCACGGTGAGGATGCGCGGTCCGCAGCGGAAGCTGGTCATGAGCTGGCGGGTGGGCACGAGGTCCGGCGGGGGCGCGGCGTCGCCGGCCGTCTCGCGGACCGCCGCGCCGGTCGCGGCGGTGGCGCCGGCCGCGGGCGCGAAGTGCTCGGGGAACCGGGCGAGGTTGCCGACGGACGCGCCGCGCCAGCCGTAGATGGCTTGGTTCGGGTCGCCGACGGCGGTGACGGGGTGGCCCTTGAACAGCGCGCAGAGCAGGCGGCGTTGGGCGACCCCGGTGTCCTGGTACTCGTCGAGCAGCACGGCGGCGTACCGCTCGCGTTCGACGGCGCCGACCTCGGGGGCGCGTTCGGCGATCTGCGTCGCGAGCGCGACCTGGTCGCCGAAGTCGATGAGGTCGAGCGCGGCCTTGCGGGCGCGGTACGCCGCGACCAGCGTCAGCAGCTCGTCGCGCGCGCGAGCCGTGTCGGCCGCCGTGGTGACGTCCTTGACCTGCTTCGGCGCCGCCTCCGCCTCTCTCACGAGGTCGGTGTCAACGGCCGCGACCGCCGCGGGTGGGACGAGGTGCTCGGACAGCTCGGCGTCGAGCGCGAGGACCTTGGCGGTGACTGTGGACGGCTGCCAGGTGAGGTACCCGAACGGGCCGGGCGCCGTACGCACCACCCGCGACGCGAGCTGCCAGCGGGTCGCCTCGGTGAGCAGCTCGCTCTGCGGCTCGCGGCCGATCCGCAGGGCGTGGTCGCGGACCAGCGCGGCGGCGTAGGCGTGGTACGTCGCCACCGTCGGCTGGTCGTCCTCCAGCAGCTCCGCCTCCCAGCCCCAGCCGGCCAGCGCGTGCAGCGCGGTGCGGACGCGTTCGGCCAGCTCGGCGGCCGCCTTGTTCGTGAAGGTGAGGCCGAGCACCCGCGACGGCGGCACCTGGTGGAACGCCACGAGGTGCACGACCCGCGCAGCCATCACCGCGGTCTTGCCGGACCCGGCGCCGGCCACGACGAGGAGCGACGACATCGGGTGTGTCGCGACGTCGAGCTGCTCGCGGGTGAACGGCCGGTCGAGCAGCTCGCACAGGTAGGCGCCGGTCGGCTCCGGCTCGACCCTCACGGCGCGGCTCCCGGAGGCGAGGTCACGGGAGGCGGGGTCACGGGACCACCTGCCGGCCGGCCGCCTGCGCGGGGCAGGCGCCGCGGAAGTCGCAGCTGCCGCAGCGCTCGTTCGGCCGGGCGGGGAACTCCTCGGCGCGCACCGCCCGCTCCGTGTGCGCGACCAGCTCGTCCATGAACGTCTCGGCGTCCGGCAGCGCGGGCTGCCGCCGGGTGGTCGGGAGGCCGGCCGCGGTCCCCTTGCGGAGGTAGACCAGCTCGGCGCCGCCCGCCGCCGCGTCGCCGGGCAGCGTCTCGAACCCGCCGGCGCGGACGGCGAGCTGGTACGCGCCGAGCTGCGCGTCCTCTGCGGCGGCGGCGGTGGAGACCGGCGTGCGGCCGGTCTTGAAGTCGACGACGTGCACGTGGCCGTCGGCGTCGACCTCCAGCCGGTCGGCGGAGCCGCGCAGCACGACGCCGCCGAGCTCGGCGGTGAACGACGCCTCCGCCGCCACGAACGCGCGGTCGCCCCGGTTGCGCAGCCAGGCGAGCAGCCGGTCGATGGTCTGCTCGGCCTCGCGGCGTTCGGCGGCGCCGTGCCACGGCGCCTCGAAGCCGAGCGACGGCCAGACGGTGTCCAGCCGGGCCAGCAGCGCGTCGCGGTCGGGCGGCAGCACGCCGTCGCTGACGAGTTGCGCGAGCGCGTGCACGACGACGCCGAACCCCTGGGCCGCGCCCTGGGCGCCGCGGGCGCGCGCCTCGCGTTCGAGGAACCAGCGCAGCGGGCACTCCTCGAACGCCTTCAGCGCCGACGGCGACAGGACGAGCGGCAGCTCGGGGTCGCGCAGCGGGGCCGCGCCCGGCGTACGGTCGCGGACGCCCCACCAAGCCTCGGGGTCGGCGCCGGGGAACAGCGGCGCGCCGTCGGCGTCGGCGAGCGCGGCCAGGGCGGCGAGCCGCCGCGCGGCAGCCGCCGCCAGCGGCGGCTCCTGCTCGCGGACCGCGCGGCGCAGCCGGGCGACGAGCGAGCCGCGGGCGAGCAGCTCGGTCCCCGCCAGCGCGGCGACGGTCGGAACGGGGATGCCGAGCTCGTCGAGGAACCGGCTAGGCCGGTCGCCGGCGTCGTCGAGGGACTGCACCGCGGTGACGACGAGCCGCCGCCGGGCCCGGGTGAGGGCGACGTAGAACAGCCGGCGCTCGTCGGCGAGCAGCTGAGCCGGCGTGACCGGCGGGCGCGGCCCGTGCGTGCCGACGAGGTCGGCGTCGAGCAGCGACGAGCTGCGCCGCAGGTCCGGCCAGATGCCGTCCTGCACGCCGGCCACCACGACGAGATCCCACTCCAGGCCTTTGGACCGGTGGGCGGTGAGCAGCCGGACGGTGTCGGCGGCGGCGGGCCGCTCCTCGTGGGCGGAGGCGGGCAGTTGCTGCGCCTCCAGCTCGCCGAGCAGCGTGGTCACGCCGGCCCGCGGCTCGCGTTCCTCCAGGCGGGCGGCGGCGTTGAACAGCGCGAGGACGGCGTCGAGGTCACGGTCGGCCTGCCGCGCGCCGTTGCCACCGGAGGTGGCCGCCCGCTCCAGCCGGCGGGCCCACCCGCTGTCGTGCCAGAGGGTCCACAGGGCCTCCTCCGGCGTGCCGCCCGCGTCGAGCGCGGCGCGCGCCTTGTCGAGCAGGCGGCCGAGGCGGCGTACCGGGTCGGCGGCCCAGTCCTCGATGGTGGAGAGGTCACGGCGGTCGGCGAGCGCGGCGCGGATCAGCTCGGTGCTCGGCGGCGGGAACGTCTCCCCCGCCGCCCGCGCGAGCGCGCGCAGCCGGCGACCGAGGACGCGCAGGCCGCTGGGGAGGGCGTTGGCGAGCGGGGAGAGCAGCAGCAGGTGCGCGGTGTCGGCGTCGAGCGCGGCCGGGTCGTCCACGACGCGCAGCGCGGCGAGCAACGGCGCCACCGCCGGGTCGCGCGCGACCGGCACCTCGTCGGCGGCGACGCCCACCGGTACGCCCGCCTGCGCGAACGCGCGCCGCAGCACCGGGATGCTGCGCACCCCGCACCGCACGAGGACGGCCATCGAGGACCAGGGCAGGCCGTCGTAGAGGTGGGCGCGGCGCAGCCGGTCGGCGATGGCCGCGACCTCCTCGGCCACCGTCGGGAACAGGCAGATCTCGGGCGCCGGGCCGCCGGGCGTGGGGCCGTCGGGCGCCGGGACGCCGCCGCCCGTACCGTCCGGCGCGGAGTCGGCGCCGCCCAGGCTGTCCGGCGCGGAGTCGCCGTTGCCCGCGCCGTCCGGCGTCGCGTCTCCGACCGAGAGACCCGCCGCCGGTACGAGGTCGCGGTGCGCCCGCACGACGTCCGCCGGCAGCCCCGGCGCGGGCAGCCGGGCGGCCACCGCGCGGGACGGCGCCAGCAACGCCGCCCCCGCCCGCCGCGACACCCGCAGCGTCACCGTCGGCGCCCGCTCGCCCGACGGCGTCGGGAACCGGGTGGGGAACTCGAGGATGCCGCTGACGTCGGCGCCGCGGAACGCATAGATGGACTGGTCGGGGTCGCCGACCACGACCAGGTCGCGCCCGTCGCCGGCCAGCAGCTGGAGCAGCGCCTCCTGGGACGGGTCGGTGTCCTGGTACTCGTCCACGAAGACGGCGGCGTACCGCGCCCGCACCTCGGCCAGCGCCTCGGGGTCGGACAGCACGCCGCGGGCGCGCGAGACCAGCCCGGCGTAGTCGACCTCGCCGCGCAGGTCGAGGACGTCGAGGTACTCCTCCATGAACTCGCCCGTGGTGACCCACGCGTCCCGCCCGGTCGCGAAGCCGAGATGGGTCAGGTCGGGGCCGGACAGCCCGCGCTCGCGCGCGCGGTCGAGCAGGTCGGCGACCTCGCGCGCGAACCCCAGCGTGCGCAGCGCGGGCCGCAACGACTCCGGCCACGCGGTGCCGACGCCGTCGGCGTTGCCGGCCAGCAGCTCGCGGACCCGCACGTCGCGCTCGGCGCCGGACAGCAGCCGGGGCGGGTCCTCGCCGGGAAACGCGTACGCCCGCACGAGCGCGAAGCAGAACGAGTGGAACGTCCACGCCGCGGGCGAGGTCACGGTCCGCCCGAGCCGGGCGGTGATCCGGCCGCGCAGCTCGTCGGCGGCCTTGCGGGAGAACGTGAGGACCAGCACCTGCTCGGGGTCGAGGCCGCGGTCCACGCGGTTGACGACCGCCTCGACCAGCGTCGTCGTCTTGCCGGTGCCGGGGCCGGCGAGGACGAGCAGCGGCCCGCCGGCGTGGGTGACGACACGGTCCTGCGCGTCGTCGAGGTCGGGGACGAACGGCGGCGGCGGCGCGGTGCGGACGAGCCGGTACGCCGGCGCGCCGAGGTCGGCCACGGTGCTCACCCCCGTTCCGGGCTGCGGGTCTGGACGACCTTCATCCCATCAGAGGGGTGTGACAAGAACGGCGGGGGGAGGAGCGGGACCGCGGGAGGTACGGCTCAGCGCTCGTACCAGCGACCGGCCTCCGACGCGGCGCCGGCCGACGCGCCGCGCTGGCCGCGCCGGTCGAGCACGGTCTTGCCGGCGGTGCCGACGGCGAGGGCCACGACCAGCCACCCGGCCGGGGTCTCGAAGGTGCTGAGGAGCGCCACGAGCGTCATCAGCGCGAGCACCGCGATGCGCAGGCGGAACTTGCGCGCCTCGAAGACGTACGCGGTCTCCGGCATGCCGGCGAGGCGGTGGTCGAGGCGTTCGAGCTGAGCGAGCACGGACACGGGAGATCTCCCCGGAAGGTTGGTCGGCACAGGCGGGACGGAATTCGCCACGCCGGGCCGACCACCTGCCGGGGAGACCCAGCGAGTTTTCTTCTCGGCTACGAAACCGTGGCCGTGAGGTTCACGGTGCCGCTGCCGGTGTACGCGTCCACCCGCACGTACCAGTAGCCGCTGGCCGGAGCCGTGTGCGTGCAGGTCTCGTTGGACCCGGACTGGAACGGCCGGCACGTGTACACCGTGTCGGTCGGCCGCGCGGCGAGCCGCGTGTACAGGTCGGCGTCGAACGTGCAGCCGAGCAGCCCGCAGGCCGGCCCGGTCATCGCGACCCGCAGCTGCGACTTGCCCGCCGGCACGGCGATCTTGAAGAACTTCTCGTCGCCGGCGCCGGAGAGCGTGACGCTGACCGCCTGGCCGCTGGTGAGGTTCGGCGTCGAGGGGTCGGGGTCGCTCGTGGTCGACACCGTCACGGTCTTCGACGTGGACGCGGACCCGCCGCGGCCGTCGGACACCGTGAGGCCGATGGTGTACGTCCCCGCCGCCGCGTAGGTGCGCGAGGCGGTGCGGCCGGTCGCCGTGGCGCCGTCGCCGAACGTCCACGAGTACGTGAGCGCGTCACCGTCCGGGTCGGAGGAGCCGGCCGCGTCGACCGACACCGTCAGGCCCGACGCCGTGTGCGTGAACGACGCCGTCGGCGGGTTGTTGGTCGTCCCGCCGGTGCCGCAGACGTTCGACACCAGCCGGTCCACGCGGGCGAGGCCGTTGCCGTAGATGTCGTCGCGCCCGGCGGTGCCGAGGTCCTCGGCGGTCGAGTAGAGGGCGTTGATCAGCGTCGTACGGGAGACACCGGGCGCGCAGGACAGCGCCAGCGCGAGCGCGCCGGACACGTGCGGCGTCGCCATCGAGGTGCCGGACATGGTGCCGTACGCCGAGTCGCTGTTGTCGATCGTGGAGATGACGTCGGAGCCCGGCGCGGCGATGTCGACCGCGGGGCCGCCGTCGGAGTACGACGCGCGGACCTTGTTGCGGTCCAGCGCGGCGACCGCGACGACCTCCGGGTACGCGGCCGGGAAGTCGACGCCGTTGTTGGAGCCGCCGTTGCCGGAGGCGGCGACGAGGATGGCGCCCTTGGCGTACGCGTACTGCACGGCGTCGCGCTCGACGGTCGAGCCGGGGCCGCCGATGCTCATCGAGATGATCTTCGCGCCGTTGTCGGCGGCCGCGCGGATCGCCGAGGCGATGTTGGCCGCGGAGCCGCTGCACCGGCCGAGCAGGTCGGGGCGGTCGAGCACCTTGTACGGCAGGATCGTCGCCTGGCTCATGCCCGCGACGCCGATGCCGTTGTTGGTGGTCGCGGCGACCGTGCCGGACACGTGGGTGCCGTGGTCGCAGTCGTCGGCCGGGTCGCTGTCGTTGTTCACGTAGTCGTAGCCGCCGAGGACGCGGCTCGCGGTGATGTCCTGGTGGGTACGCCGGATGCCCGTGTCGATCACGGACACGACGACGGACGCGGAGCCGTAGCCGCGGTCCCACGCGGCCGGCGCGCCCATCATCTGCGGGCCGTACTGCGTGCTGGTGTAGCTCGGGTCGTTCGGCGTGGCCAGCGACACCTTGGTGACGTTGTCCTCGACGTAACGCAGCCCGGGCAGGCCGGCGAGGTCGCGGCGCAGGGCGGCGGCGTCGGTCGCGGCGACGACCGCGAACGCGCCGCCGGCGTCGGTGCGCACGACGGGGTACCCGCGCAGCGTGCTGCCGGCGGAGAGGCCGAGGGGGAGGGCGACGAAGCCGACGACGGCTTCGCCACGCGAGGTGGGCTCGACGGCGGCCGCGGGATCGGCCGGTACGGCGGAGGCGGCGGAGGGGACGGCGACGAGGGCCGCGGCGGTGGCCAGGACGGCCGCCAGGCGGGACGGAGTGCGCAAGACGGAACTCCTGACGCGAGCGGGTGTTGCCGGTGCAACGACGTTTCGGCCGATTCGTCGCACGGACCTGTGTGGCGCGACGGCTACGTTCGGCTGTCCTGGCCGTCCCAGCGGGCCGCCCGCATGTCCACCCGCTCCCCGCGGAACGGCACCCGCTCGCGCCGCAGCCGGGCCGCCGCCTCGTCCGGCGCCGACGGGTTGGGGCGGCCGTCGCTGGTCACCACGCGGTACCACGGGACGCCGCCGCCCCATCTGGCCAGCGCCGTCCCCACCGCCCGGGGTCCCCCGCGGCCGAGGTACTCCGCGATGTCGCCGTACGACATCACTCGGCCGCGCGGGATCCGTTCGACGACCTCGAGGACGAGGTCCCCGAACTCCGTCGGCCCGGCCCGCACTACAGCGCGGGCAGGCCGAACGGCGTCACGACCGGCGTCAGCTTGGCGCTGACGTTCGGGCTGTAGTCGAGGAGCACGTTGCGCGCGGTGTCCATCGGCACCGCGAACCGCCACTGCTGGCCGTTGAGCTCCGTCGTCGGCTTCGGCAGGAACGCGTTGTCGCTGTCCTGCGTGACGAAGAAGTGCAGGCCGTGCTGGCCGAAGGCGCCGGCGAACGGCGTCCGCTGCCAGGCCGGCGTCGTCGCCGGGTCGGCGGCCGGGTCGCACTTCAGGTCGGCGTAGGTGAGGTCGGCCGGCGCGCCGTTGGCCTTCCAGTAGTCGACGTAGCCCTGCTTCACGCGGCTGTCGGTCGACGCCTCGCCCGGCCACGGCCGCGGTACAGGGGTGTCGCCCGTGCCGTCGTCGAGGCAGGCGTCGTCGCGGTAGTACGGCACCGCGCTGAAGTTGCCGGCCAGGCCGGTCGGCGGCGTCGTCAGCTCGAACTGGTAGACCAGGCCGCCGTTCGGGCCGGCCACCTGCTCGGGGCGGTTCAGCGGGGAGCAGACGTCGAGCGTCGGGTCGCAGGTGTCGAAGAACGCGGGCTCGCCGCGGACCGGGTCCTCGTCGATCTGGAACCCGTCGTCGTTGACGCCGTCCACCGGCACGCCGGCCGGGCGGGCCAGCGTGTAGTACGTGCTCACCGCGCCCGGGTTGTAGTTCCAGGACGTGTAGAGGCCGTCCGGCGGGATCGGGTGCACGCGCACGTGGTAGTTGTAGACGTCGGCGTCGCGGTAGTAGAGCTCGGTCTTGGTGACGTTGGTGCCCGAGTCGGCGCCCCAGGTCTCGCGGATGGCGCGGACCGGGCCGGCCCGCCAGCCGAGGAGGACCGAGTTGGCCTCCCAGTTGACCTGCTCGTCCTCGAAGCCGACGACCGAGATCGTCGAGTCCGGGCTCTGCTGGAACGCGCGGCCCTTCCACCGGGAGACCAGGTCCGGGCCGAAGTCGTACTCGGCGCCCGGCCTGGTGACGCGGAAGTCGCGGACCATCCAGCGGCCGGTCGCGGTCGTCTGGTACGTCGGCGTCGTGACCGTCATCCCGTCGCGCGGGAACCGGTCCGTCGACGCGCGCGACTCGCCGTCGAGGGCCGTGATGCGGCCGTCGTTGCGCGGGTCGGTGCGGCAGACCGTGCCGGGGAGGTTCGGGCCGTAACCGGTGTTGCTCGTGCCGAGCTTCTCCGGGTCGTCGGGCGCGAACGAGTGCCGGTCGATCCACTCGTCGGCGTTCGCGTCGCGCGTCAGCTGGACGTACGGCGACGTGGCGGCGGTGAACGACGAGCCGGTCGCCGTGCGGAACAGGTAGACGTACGCCGTCGTGCCCGGCGCGAGCGGGTCGGCGACCTTGACCGCCTGGCCGCCGCCGATCGCGTTCTTCGGCGCGGGGGTGCCGGCCGGCGCGGCCGGACCGGCGTCGCGGGCCATGACGACGATCTCGTCGTCGTCGTCCAGCGTCGCGACCGGGTCCTGCATCGCGCCGGTGTAGCCGAGCGTGTCGAGGGAGCCGGCCGGCGCGGGGTTCACGTGCGCCGGGAGGGCGGCGTTCTCCTCGGGCGTGGCGTAGCGGGCGAAGCAGTCGCCGAACGCCTTCTTCCACGCCTCCTCGCCGGTCGCGTGCGCGTCCGGCGCCCAGGCGTACGTCAGCTCCTCGTCGGTGCCGGAGTACGTCGAGAAGTCCGAGCGGCCGTTGGCGAGGAAGTACGGGAAGCGCTGGTCGACCTGGACCGGCACCTCGACCAGCTTCTTGCCGTTCCAGCGGTACGCCGCGATCTCGTCCACCGGTACGCCGGTGCGGACGTCCGGCGGGACCGTGAGCTGGCCGTTGTGCGCGTGCCGCACCGCGTCGCCGGTCGTCATCGCGCCCGAGGGGTACGGCTTGCCGAGGCCCTGCGCGGACAGCCGCGACCAGTCGGGCAGCTGCGCGCCGGTCAGCACGACCGGCGAGGCGGCGCGGGCGCCGGTGAAGACCGGCTGCTCGGGCTTGTTCCCGTTGCCGTTCCCGTTGCCGGGGTCGGCGCCGGCGAACGACGGGACGGCGAGAGAGGCGGCGAGGGCGGCGATGAGCGACGTTCGGCGCACGAAGGCTCCTGCTTCGGTCGGCGTGCAACGGGGGCCCCGGCGCGTCCCCGGTCCGGGCCTGGCGGGCGATCTTCGGCGCGAACGGCACCGGGACCTGCCCGGATGGCGCGCGCGTGTAGTCCGTACAACGACAAACCGGACGAAATGCTTCCGCTACGCCCCGCCGGCGGCCGTACGGGCGCGGCTGAGCAGCCGCGCGTACACGACCTGGGTGCCCACCACGGCGCCCTGGAGGTAGCCGGCGCAGAACCCGAGCAGCGCCGCCTTCGGCACCAGCGGCAGGATCCGGTACGCCGCGCCGGAGGCCAGCACGAACCAGACGAAGGACGACCGGGCGCCGCGGGTCAGCCGCGGCCCGGAGTTGAAGCCGTTCTCGTGCGTGCGGTACTGCCCGCGGTACCCGGCGGGGACCGCGCCGGCCGCCGCGACCGCCGCGACGACGAGCGCGGCCGCGCGGGTGCTGGACGCAGCGGTGGCGACGTCGTCCCACAGGACGAACGCGACCGCCAGCGTGAGCGGCTGGAGGAACAGCGGGTTCACCCACCGGCTGCGCCGGATCGCGGCCGCCTCCGCCGCCGGGACGGCCGGGTCCGCCGGGTCCGCCGGGTCCGCCACCGGCGCGCTAGTACGTCGGCAGGCTCGGGTCGACCTGGTGCGCCCAGGCCGTGACGCCGCCCTGCACGTGCTTCGCGGTCGCGAAGCCGGCGCCCTTGAGCAGCGCCAGCGCCTCCGCGGACCGGATGCCGGTCTTGCAGTACACGAGGACCGGCTTGTCCTGCGGCAGCTCGGCCAGCCGGGCCGGCAGGTCGCCCTTCGGGATCAGCACCGACCCGGGGATGCGCACGATCTCGTGCTCGCCCGGCTCGCGGACGTCCACCAGCAGGAACTCCTCGCCACGGTCGAACATCGCCTGCAGCTCCGGCGCCGTCACGCTCGCCTCGGCCGCCGCCTCGACGGCGGCGTCCGACACCACGCCGCAGAACGCCTCGTAGTCGATCAGCTCGGTGATCGTGGCGTTCTTGCCGCACAGCGGGCACTCGGGGTCCTTGCGGGCCCGGACGGTACGGAACTCCATCGCCAGGGCGTCGTAGATCATCAACGTCCCCACCAAGGGCTCCCCGATGCCGGTCAGCACCTTGATCGCCTCGGTGGTCTGGATCGAGCCGATCGTGCCGCAGAGCACGCCGAGGACGCCGCCCTCGGCGCAGGAGGGGACCATGCCGGGCGGCGGCGGCTCCGGGTAGAGGCAGCGGTAGCACGGTCCGTGCTCGGCCCAGAACACGCTCGCCTGCCCGTCGAACCGGAAGATCGAGCCCCAGACGTACGGCTTCCCGGCGAGCACGCAGGCGTCGTTGACGAGGTAGCGGGTGGCGAAGTTGTCGGTGCCGTCGACCACGAGGTCGTACTGGCTGACGATCCCGATGGCGTTCGAGGAGTCGAGCCGCTCCTGGTGCAGGACGACCTCGACGTAAGGGTTGATCTGCTCGATCGACTCCTTCGCGCTGACCGCCTTCGGACGGCCCACGTCGGCCTGGCCGTGGATGATCTGCCGCTGCAGGTTGGTCTCGTCCACGACGTCGAAGTCGACGATGCCGAGCGTGCCCACGCCCGCCGCGGCGAGGTACATCAGCGTCGGGCTGCCGAGGCCGCCGGCGCCGACCGCGAGCACCCTGGCGTTCTTCAGGCGCCGCTGCCCGTCCATGCCGACGTCCGGGATGATCAGGTGCCGCGAGTACCGGCGGATCTCGTCCCTGGACAGCTCGGCGGCGGGCTCGACGAGGGGGGGCAGCGCCAACGGAGGCTCCTTGCTCACGGTTTCCGGTTCTTCCGGATGCGTCTTCGGGAAACCGCGCGCCGGCGCGCCTGATTCCCCGCCGCAGGTTACCTGCGCCCCTCCCGGGCATATCCAGAGCAGGTGATCGACGAGTGAAAGGACCACCGATGGGCCTCGACGACAAGCTCAAGAACAAGACCCAGGAGAGCACCGGGTCGATGAAGGAGAAGGTCGGCGACTGGACCGGGGACGAGTCCATGCAGGCCGAGGGCAAGAAGGACGAGATGTCCGGCAACCTCAAGCAGGCCGGCGAGAAGGTCAAGGACGCCTTCAAGTAGCCCTCACCACCACGTACGAACGGCCCGGCGGGAAGTCTCCGCCGGGCCGTTCGTCGTCGTCTGGGGGCGTCAGCCGCCGGGTCGCCACCAGGGGCGGCGCTTCTGCGACTGCTCGGGCTCGTCCGGCTCGGCCGGGGGCTCGGGCTGCGGCGGCGTGGACGGGCCGTCCCAGCCCCAGTTGGCGGGCGGGCCGAGCTCCGCGGGTTGCGGCTCGGGGGCGGGCTCGGGGGTCTCCGACGCGGTCTCGAACGCCGTCTCGAAGGCCGCCGTGGGCGGCGCCGGCTCCTCGTCCGGCCAGTCGAGCGGCACCTCGTCGCGGTCCGGCGGGGTGTCCGGCGCCTCGGGCCCGGTGTCCGGCTCCGGCGGCGCGGGCGGCTCGGACGGCTCGGACGGCTCGGACGGCTCGGACGGCTCGGGCGCGGCGGAGGGTGCCGGAGCCTCGTCGGCCGGCGCGGCAGGGGTGTCGGGTACGGGCGTAGGTGTCGCAACGTTCGGCGGGTCGGCGGTCGGCGGCTCGGGGGCCGGCGGCTCGGCGCTCGCCGGCGCGCCCCAGCCGTCCGCGGCGGCGTCCGGCGGCTCGGCCGCCGCGTCGGTCTCGGGACCGGCCTCGGTCTCGGCCGGCGGCGCGGTGTCCGTCGCGTCGGCGCCGGGCGCTTCCACCTCCGGCACCTCGGCCGGCGCGACCGCGGTCTCGACGTCCGAGTCGGCGTACGGCTGCTCCTCGCCGGCGGCGGGGTCGTCAGTGGTGTCGTCGGCGGCCGGCTCGTGCGGCGAGGCGGTCGGGTACTCGTCGGTGCCGCCCGGCGCGTCGGTCACGTCCGTGCCCGCCGGCTCGTCGGCGGCGTCGGTCGCGTAGGGGTCGGCGGTCGTGGTCTCGCCGGCCGTGTCGTCGGCGCGGCCGGCGTCGATCGCAGCGCTCGTGTCCGTCGCCTCCCCGGTCCCGGCGGTCTCGTCCTCCGCGTCCGCGATCCCGGGCGCCGCCTCGACTGCGGCGGGCTCCTCCGGCTCTGGCTCCGGCTCCGGCTCCGGCGCGGGCTCGGGCGCGGGCTCGGGCTCCGGCTCGGCGGCGCTCGCGCCCGCACTCTCGCCTGCCGCCTCGCCCGCAGCCGCTCCCCCGCCGTCCTCGACGGCCGGGCTGTCGTCGCCGGTGCGCGTCGCCGCGCCCGCCCACGGCGGCGTGCTGCCGGTGCCGCTCGCCACCGCCGCGACCGCTGCGGCCGCCCCGCCGTCGTCGGCCGCGCCGTGGCCGCGCGGTCGCAGCAGCGCCTCCGCCAGCGCGAGCACGGCCGAGTCGATGTGCTGGGACAGCGCCGCGATCGACGTCGCGGAGTCGGTACGCAGCTCGCCCACGACGCCGTGCAGCTGCTGGCGCAGCGCCGCCAGGTCGCCCCGCAACGTCTCCAGGTCGCCGGTAACGCCGCCGACCTCGGCCGTGACGCCCTGCCGCACGCCGGCCACGTCCGCGGCGACCCGGTCGGTGGCGGCGGTGAGCTCCGAGGTGACCGTCGAACGCAGCCCGGCCACCTCGGTGGCGACGCGGTCGGCGACGCCGCTGACCTCGGCCGCCACCCCGGTACGCAGCCCGGCCACCGCGGTGGCGACGCGGTCGCCGACGCCGCTGACCTCGGCCGTCACCCCGGTACGCAACTCGGCCACCTCGGTGGCGACGCGGTCGCCCACGGTGCCGAGCTGAGTCGTGACGGTGTCGCGGACGGCGGTCAGGGACGCGGCAACGTTCGCGACGTCGTTGCGGACCTCGCCGACGGCGGCACCCGCGCGGGCGGCGACGGTCTCCGGCAGCGCGCCGAGGACGTCCCGCTGTTGCGCGACGGCGCTGGTGAGGGCGCCGATCTGCTGCTGCTGGTGGTTGAGCAGCTCGGTGATCCGGTCGAGCTGCTGGCCCACGCCCTGCATGACCTGCGCGCTGGCTCCGACCGCGCGGACGACGGCCTCGAGGCGTTCCCCGAGCATGGTCGTCGCGCCGCGGACCTCGGCGCCGAGGCCGGTGACCTCGCCGCGCACGATCTCCAGCGTGTGCGCGCCGGCCGCGTGCCGGATCTCCTCCTGGATCTGCGTCAGCGAGTGCCGTACCTCGCCGACCAGCGCCTGGAGCTGCCGCTGCTCGGCGATCTCCTGCTCGGCGCGCGACATCAGCGCCTGCATCCGCTCCGAGATGCCGGGCGGCTGCGCGCCACCGAGGTACGGCGGCGGCGCTTCCGAACCGGAGCTGCCGTACGGATCGTCCACGACGTCTCCCGCGGGTGCAGACGGGCTGAAAAGGGCGCCGCCAGTATCCCGCTCGACCGCCCCTGAGGGGGGCAGGCGCGCGCAATGGGCTGGCGGTTCCCTAACGTTCCTCGGCGAGCGGCCAGGGATTGCGGCCGCAGCCGCGCAGGCCCTTCGTCTGCTGGATCATCACCGGAGCCAGCCCGCCGGCGCCGCAGTAGAACCGGTGGCCGTGGCCGAGGGCATGGCCGACCTCGTGGTTGACCATGTACGTCCGGTAGCTGGCCAGGTCGCCGGCGTAGGCGTTCGCGCCGTTGAACCAGCGCATCGCGTTGAGGATCGCGCGGCCGTTCATGTAGCAGGACAGCGAGCCGCCGGTGTCCAGCGGGCGGCAGAGCCGGTCGGTCGTGGCGGGCGCGGCGAGCACCACGCGGAACGCCACCGGGCCGCTGGACACCCGCTGGAACGCCAGCCGCCCGCCGCCGCCCCAGCTGCGTTCGTCGAACAGCACCCGTTCGACCGCCGCCGCGAACGCCGCCGGCGACTCCCCCAGCCCCGCCTCGACCTCGACGGAGAACCGGCGCAGCGGCCCCCGGCCGTGCACCGCGCTGCTGCCGGGGACGACCGCGAGGACGCCGGTGCCGTAGAACGGCGCCCGCGTGGGCCGCGCGGTCGGCGTCGGCTTCGGGGTCGGCTTCGGCTTGGGGCTGGGCGTCGCGGACGGCGTCGCGCGCGGCGTCGCCGGTCGCGCCGGGGGCGTCGTCACGACCGGGGCGGCGTCCGGCGCGCGCTCGGCGACCCGGGCGGTGGCGGACTCCGTGGACAGCCGGTCCACCGCGACGGTGACGCCCGTGGACATGACCAAGAAAAGCGGGAACGTGTGCAGCAGCAACTTGCCGCGGCGGGTGAGCCGGTACCGGGTCACGCCGACGCCCGGACGCCGGCGGCCTCGTCGAGCAGGCGGTGGACCGCGTCGGCCACGGCCTGGGGGCGTTCCATCTGGGCGATGTGGCCGGCGTCGTCGAGGACGAGCAGGCGGCCGTTGCGCAGGCGGCGGGCCGCGACCGCGCCGAGCTTGTACGGCACCAGCCGGTCGTGCGTGCCCCAGACGACGAGCGTCGGCACCAGGACCTGCCCGAGCTGCCGCCACAGGTTGCGCGGGCCCGGCTCGAAGTACGCGCGCACCAGCCCGCGCAGCGACAGCGCGAGCGACTCGCCCGCCCACGGGAGGCCGCGCCGGCGACGGACGTCGGCCACCGCCTCGGCCACCCGGTCGGGGTGGAAGACGGCGACGTCGTACGAGCACAGCCGCAGCACGTCCTCCGCGATCCGCTGCGCGCCCGAGCGGTCCCGCTCGCGGTCGACGATGCGCGACAGCCCGGGCACCAGAAGCAGGCCGAGGCGGGGGTCGTTCTGGCGGCGCAGCCGGTACTGCGGCAGGGCCGGCGAGACGAGCGTCAGGGTCGTGACCAGCTCGGGGTGCTCGGCGGCTACCCGGATGGCGACCGCGCCGCCCAGGCTGTTGCCGAACAGGTGCACCGGGCCGCACCCGAGGCCGCGGATGTAGTCCACGACAGCGCTCGCGTGCGTGTCGAGGGTGTAGCGGCCGTCGCGGGGCGGGCCGGACCGGCCGTGGCCGGGCAGGTCGGGCGCGTGCTCGTCCAGCCGGCCGCCGAGCAGCGCCATCACATCTGTCCAGTTGGTGGACGAGCCGCCGAGGCCGTGCACGAACACCGCCGCCGGCGCGCCCGGCGTCCCGGCGCGGCGCACGTAGATCGCCCGCCCGCCGACGTCGACGGTGCGGCCGGGCCATGCCGGGACCGGCGGCTCACCCGCCTCGGGGAGCACGCCGTAGCCGGGTCGCGCGGTCTGCTGCATCGTCGTCCACGGTACCCGGCGGTTGCCCCAAAGTAGCGCCGAAGACACACCCGAACGGGTGAGCAAGGAACGGCGCGAACGGCCCGATGAGTCAGGCATGCCGCACGCCAAGCACCTCCGCCGCCTCGCCGCCGTCCTCGCGACCGCCGCCGTCACGACCGTGGCGCACGTCGCCGTGCCGTCGAACGCCGCGGCGTTCACGTCGATGCACGGCGTACGGCTGAACGCCGTCGAGGCCCGGCTGACGACCCTCATCAACCACGCGCGCACCAGCCGCGGCATCCCGGCGCTGACCGTCGCGCCGGGGACGACCGACCTGGCCCGCGCGTGGGCGATGAACCAGGCGAGCAAGAACACGCTGTACCACAACCCCGCGCTCGTCGCGGGCGTCGAGGGGCACGGGTCGGGCGACTGGCGCGCCGTCTCCGAGAACGTCGGCCGCGGCTGGGACGCCGCCTCGCTGTTCCAGGCGTACATGAACTCGCCGAGCCACCGCGCGAACATCCTCGACCGCTCCGTGCGCTACCTCGGCATCGGCTGGGTCGAGCGGCCGGACGGCTCCGGCTACAACACGCAGGTCTTCGTCGACCGGTACTCGACGGCGTACGGGCGCACCCGCCGCGCCGCGGTCGGCGGTCTCGGCGACGTGCGGACGCCGACGAGCCCGCTGGCGCTCGCGACGTTCGAGAACGGCTGGGACCCGCGAGTCATGCTGGTCCGCTCCGGCACCGGCATCGTGACCGGCGGCCCGTACTTCCCGGTCCCCGGGGCGGGCGACCAGAGCGTGCGGTTCGCGGTGCGCGAGACGCGGCTCGGCACCGGTGGCGGCGCGCAGCTGCGGCTCCGCGACTCCCTCGACCTGCGGCACGCCTCCGCGATCCGCGTGAAGCTGTCGTCGGTCACCGACACCGGGCGATCGGTCCGGGTCGTGGTCGGCATCCGCCGCGAGCTCGGCAGCCACGTCGTGCTCGGCACCGTGACCGTCCCGAGCGGCGGCCGGTTCGTCACGGCGACGCTGCCGCTGCCGTCCTCCACCCGGAACTTCCGCAACGCCATCACGATCTCGGTGACGCGGAGCGCGCTGCACTCGCTCAGCGGGCTGGTGAGCAAGCGCGGTGCCTCGGTGCGGGTCTCCGACGTCTCCGTGCTGGCGTAACGGCTCCTCGCCGCGCCCGCGCTCGCCGGCGCGGGATCATCCGGGCGGGAACCGCCGGGCCGGGTGAGGGGGGTTACGGGCATGGACCCCCGCGCGGACGCGCCGGACGCCGACCTCGCGGCGTTCTACGCGCAGTCGTACGCACGCCTGGTCGGCGTCGTCGGCGCGATCGCGCAGGACAGGGACGCCGCCGAGGAGGCTGTGCAGGACGCGTTCGTGCGGCTGCTCGGGCAGTGGTCCCGCGTCGCGGCGTACGACGACCCCGAGGCCTGGGTGCGCAAGGTGGCGCTGGGCTTCGTCAGCAACCGCCGCCGCAAGCTCCGTAACGACCTCCGCGCGCTGGCCCGGCTGTCGCCGCCGTCCGACCAGCCGCCCCCTGGCGTGGACGGCGTCGACCTGCGCCGCGCGCTGGCGGCGCTGCCGCGCGACCAGCGGGCGGTGGTCGTCCTGCAGGAGACCGGGCTCCCGCTCGTCGCGATCGCCGACCAGCTCGGCGTCCCCGTGGGGACCGTGAAGTCGCGGCTGTCCCGCGCTCGCGCCACGCTCGCGCCCCTGCTCCGCGAGGAGGCGGACCGTGTCTGACCTGCGTACCGCCGTCGAGGCGGAGGTTGCGGCGTTCCGGCCGGCCGCCGTGCCGGCGTTCCCTGGCCTGTACCGGCGCCGGCGGTCCCGCCGGCAACGCCTCGCGCTCGCGACCGCGCTGGCGACCGCGGTGACGGCGGCCGGCGTGACCGTCGTGGCGCGGGGGCCGTGGTCGGAGCGGGCCGGCCGTCACCTCGAGCCGGCCGCGCCGGCGGGGACCGGCGCGCCCCTCTCGTGCGGCGTCGGCCCGGTGTTCCCGGCCGGCAACCTTCGCGCGGAGACCGGCGCCGAGAACGGAGCCGACCCCGCCGCCGCAGCCCTCCGCGCGCACGTCGCACGGCCCGGCGCGCAGCCGCGCGTCCCGGCGACCGGATGGCGCGAGCTGGTCCGGACCGGTTCCGAGGTGCTCTACGCGGCACCGGAGCTCGCGCACGTCCGGTACTTCGCCCTGGTGGAGGGCGAGTGGCGGCTGGCCGGCTCCGTGGCGCCGTGCCGTCCGTACCTCGCGCCACCGCGGGGGCAGAGCGCCGGAATCTGGCGTCCCGAGGGCCCGGTGCGGCCGGACGACACGACGTTCACCGCCATGGTCACCGAGATGGAGTGCGCGAGCGGCCAGCCGCCGACGGGCCGGATCGAGCCGCCGCTGGTCGAGTACGGCCCCACCACCGTCACCGTGACGTTCCTGGTGCGCGAGAAGCCAGGCACCTGCCCGACCGCGCCGGAGGCGCCGTACCCGGTCACCCTGCGCGAGCCGCTCGGCAACCGGACGCTGCTGGACGGCGGGACGTACCCGCCAAGCGAGCCGACCCGCGACTTCGAACGGTGGCAGCGGTCGAACAAGCCTCCGCCCACCGACCCGCAGGCGGGCCGCGTCGGCGGCGGCGCGGACCCCCGGTAGCCCGGCCGCGTCAGCGCAGGAGCGCGGCGATCCGGCGGTTGAGGCCGTCGAGCGTCGCGCGGATGACCGCCTGCCGTACGTCCTCCCGGACGAGCGCGGCGCCGGTGAGGCGCTCGCTGCCGCCGGGGGTGACCATCGAGACCACGGCGACCGCGGTGCGTACGTCGCCGGTCTGCGTGACCTCGAGGTGGTCGAGCTCGAACTTCGCCCGGGCGTCCACCAGCCCCTCGACCGAGCGCAACGTCGCCAGGGCGACCGCGCGGTTCACGCCGGGCTGCGTCGCCGGCCCCTCGGCCTCCCCGACGAAGCTGCGGCCGCCGAACCCGAGCGTCACGCTGACCGCGACGTCCGTGCCTTCGGAGACCACGTGCATCCGCTCGATCGCCGGGCGCGACTGCGGGGGCGCGCCGGCCGCAACCGGCGCCATCGGGGACGCCGCGTCCTCGACGAGCTGGACGTGCTCGGCGTCCACGCCGAGCCCGAACCGTTCGCGCAGCAGCCGCCCGACCGTCGTCGCGACCTGGATCTCGTCGTAGCCGGGGGCCAGACCGAGCCGGAGCAGGCCGAGTCCGCCGTCGCCGTCGGGGGCGACGTCCGCGTCGGCGACGCCCGGCACGGCGCGCAGCGCCGCGACGAGCTCCCCGTAGTCGATCACGGTCATCCGGGCCTTTCGGGCAGGGGTCAGGCGAGCGCCTTCGGGAAGTCTCGGCAGTTCGCCCCTCGAACTTGAGCCCGGCCCGGACCGCGGCAACGGCCGGACCTACCGAGAGGTAACGCGCGGCACCGCCACGTGTCGCGCGGGTGGTTCGCCGTCGCGGTCCGTCCCGGCGGCGGCGACCGGCCTGCGCGCCGGGCGACCTGCCTCGCCGCGCGCGGACCGGTCGCCGCGCGGGCTCAGGCGGACTTGCGGGCGGCCGCCTTCTTGGCCGGCTTCTTCGCCGCCGCCTTCTTCGCGGGCTTCGCCGCCTTCGCGGCCGGCTTGGCCGCCGCCTTCTTCGCGCCCTTGGCCGGCTTCTTCCCGGCCGCCTGCTCGCTGCGCTCGGCGGCCGCGCCGCCGACCCGGCCGGCCTTCGCCGCGTCCACGCTCGCCCGCAACGCCGCCATGAGGTCGACCACCGAGGCGCCCTCCTCGGCGCGCACCGCGGGGGCGACGATCTCGTGCCCGGCGACCTTTGCGTCGATGACCTCCTCCAGCGCGACGCGGTACGAGTCGTGGTGCTCGTTCGGGTCGAACTCCCCGGACAGGCTGTCGATCAGCGTCCCGGCCATCGCCAGCTCCTGCGGGCGGACCTCGACGTCGTCGTCCATGAACCCGAACTGCGGCTCGCGCACCTCGTCCGGCCAGAGCATGGTCTCCAGCACGAACACGCCGTCGCGCACCCGGACCGCCGCGAGCGCCTCGCGCTGCCGCAGCGCGACCTTCACCACCGCCACCTTGCCGGACTCCTCGAGGGCGCGGGCGAGCAGCACGTACGGCTTGACGCCCGCCTTCTCCGGCTCGAGGTAGTACGACTTGCTGAAGTAGATCGGGTCGAGCTCCTCCATCGGCACGAACTGGATGACGTCGATCATCCGGTTGCTCGTGATGGGGACGTTCTCGAAGTCCTCGTCGGTCAGGACGACGATGCTGCCGTCCGGCATCTCGTAGCCCTTGGCGATGTCGGCGTACGACACCTCCTTGTCGCACGAGGTGCAGACGCGCTGGTAGCGGATGCGGCCGCCGTCCTCGCGGTGCACCTGGCGGAACGCGATGTCGCGCTCCTCGGTCGCCGAGTACAGCTTGACCGGGATCGAGACCAGGCCGAAGGAGATCGCGCCCTTCCAGATCGATCGCACGCGCAGCCCCTTCGAGCAGGTGGCGCGGTGGGCACGCGCCTGTCCTGATCATGGTGCTACCCGCGGCGTCACTTTTCCACGCCACGCCGTCACGGCGCCCGCGCGACGGCGCCGAGCAGCCACCGGCCGTCCACGCGGACGAGGGTCACCAGCCAGCGCCGCTCGGGCGACGCCGGCCAGCGAGCGACGGTGCGGCCGCGGGCGTCCACGGCGGCGTACCCGCCGAGCCGGTCGGTCACGGCGACGCGGGCCGACGCCGGCCCGGCCCGGACCAGCTCGACGCGCAGCAGCTCAGCGCGGTGGCCGCGCAGCGCGAGGCCGCGGGCCGCAAGGTCGCGCAGGCGGCGTACGTCCTCGGCGCGGCAGGCGCACGACCGCGCGGCCCATGCGTCCGGGTCGGCGCCGACCGGGTCGGCGAAGCCCGCCGCGCGGGCGCGGTCGAGCGCGCGCAGCGTGGCGCGCAGGGCGGCGGACGACGGTGGCGCCGCCGACGGCGACGCTGACGACGACGGCACTGACGGCGGTCGCGCCGGCGCGGACGGCGCCGCGGAGCGCGGCGGCGCGAGGACGGCGGGCCGGGCGAGCGTGGCGTACGGGTCCGGGCGCAGGTGGGCGCGCAGCCCGACGTACGCCGCGAGCACCAGCAGCGCGGCGGCGAGCGAGAGACGGACGCGACTCATGCCGACAACGCTGCCCGCGCGCGGCGCCCAGTGGCGGCGCCGGGGCGAATCTGTGGACGAAGACTCCGGGCCTGTGGACTACGCGGGCGCGTCGGGTGTGTCCGGCGCGTCGGGAGCGCCCGGCGCGAGCGCGGCCATCGTCGCCTCCAGCTCCGCGACGATCGCCGGCACCTCGCGCTGCCCGCTGAACAGGAACGCCACCGGCTCGTCCACACCGGCCGCGCGGAACTCGTCGAACCGCGCCCGCACCTCGTCCGCAGGCCCGGCGAGACAGAGCGAGTCCACGAACTCGTCCGGCAACGACGCCGCCGCGCCCTTGCGGTCGCCCGAGTCCCACAGCGCCATCGCGTCCGCGCACACCGTGCCCCACCCCTGGGTGCCGAACGCGCGGCGGTACGCCGGGACGATGACGTAGCCCATGACCTCGCGCCGGGCCCACGCGCGCGCGGCCTCGACGTCAGGGGTGACGCAGACGCGGACGAAGACCGCGTTCTGCCGGGGCGAGCCGCCCGCCCCCTCGGCGACCGCCGCCAGCGCGGCAGGCACGGCGGGGGCGCCGATCCAGTTGAGCAACGCGCCGTCCGAGACCTCGCCGGCCAGCCGGAGCATCCCCGGGTTCAGCGCGCCGACGAGGATCGGGGGCGGCGGCGACGGGACGTTGAGCAGCAGCCGGTAGCCGTCCACCGGGTAGAGGTCGGAGTCGTGGCTGACCTTCTCCCACGTCAGCAGCCGGCGCACGATCGGGACGTACTCGCGCATCCGCTCCAGGGGACGGTCGTACGGCACGCCGTTCCAGCGCCGCACGATGGTCTCCGACGAGACGCCGATGCCGAGCGCGAAGCGGCCGCCCGAGTAGTCCTGCAACGTCGCCGCCGACTGCGCCATCAACGCCGGCGTCCGCGTGAAGATCGGCAGCACGCCGGTCGCCAGCCGCACCCGTGACGTCACCGCGGCGCACGCGGTGAGCAGCCCGAACGCGTCGTTGGTCCCGGCCTCCGCGGCCCACACCGTGGAGTAGCCGAGCGCCTCCGCGCGGCGCGCGACATCGGCCTGGCCGGCGACGGGGAGAAGCAGGTTCAACGGCAGGGCGAGGCCGGTACGCGTCATGCCGCCGGATACTGCCACGGCGTTCTTGACCCGCCGCCGGCGGGGGTAGGACCGACGGCGTGCCAGGGAAGCTCAGCACCTACGAACGCATGCGCGACGAGCGCGCGACGCCGGAGCCGTTCGGCGCGAAGAAGCGCAGGCCGCGGAGGACGAAGCAGCGGTTCGTGATCCAGGAGCACCACGCGACCGCGCTGCACTGGGACTTCCGGCTGGAACGCGACGGCGTGCTGGTGTCGTGGGCGGTCCCGAAGGGGCTGCCTGTCACGCCCGGCGAGAACCACCTCGCGGTACACACCGAGGACCACCCGCTCGACTACTTCGACTTCGAGGGCGAGATCCCGAAGGGCCAGTACGGCGGCGGCAAGGTCATGCTCTGGGACCAGGGCACGTACGAGGTCGAGGAGTGGGAGGACCGCAAGATCAAGGTCGTCCTGCACGGCAAGCGGGTCGAGGGCGAGTACGTGCTGTTCCAGACGGAGGGCAAGAACTGGATGGTCCGCCGCATGACACCGCCGACCGACCCGGACTTCGCGCCGATGCCGGCGAAGGTCGTACCGATGCTCGCGACCACCGGGTCGGCCCTGCCGGCCAAGCCGGAGGAGTGGGGCTTCGAGTTCAAGTGGGACGGCGTCCGCGCGATCGTCTATGTCGAGGGCGGGCGCGCGACGGCGCAGAGCCGCAACCTGCTCGACATCACCGGCTCGTACCCGGAGCTGATCGAGCTGGGCAAGGCGGTCGGCAGCACCCGGCTGGTGCTCGACGGCGAGCTGGTGGTGTTCGACGCGGACGGCCGCAGCGACTTCGGCCTGCTCCAGCAGCGGATGAAGCTCACCGGCGACGCGGTGAAGCGCGCCGCGAAGACGTACCCGGTCGTCTTCCTCGTCTTCGACCTGCTCTACGTGGACGGCCGCGACGTCACGAAGCTGCCGTACCGCGAACGCCGCGTGCTGCTCGAAGCGCTAGACCTCAACGGCCCGTCGTGGCAGACGCCGCCGTACTTCCCCGGCGAGGGCGCGGCCGTACAGGCGGCCGGCATCGAGCGCGGCTTCGAGGGGATCATGGCCAAGCGCCTCGACGGCGCGTACCACCCGGGCAAGCGCGTCGACCACTGGCGCAAGCTGAAGAACATCCGCCGCCAGGAGCTGGTCGTCGGCGGCTGGACGAAGGGCGAGGGAGCCCGCGCGGGTCACCTCGGCAGCCTGCTCGTCGGCTACTACGACGACACCGGGCTGCGCTACGCCGGCCACGTCGGCACCGGCTTCACCGGCAAGACGCTGCTCGACCTGGAGAAGACGCTGAAGCCGCTGGCGCGCAAGGAGAGCCCGTTCGTGGACAAGGTCCCGACGGCGTACGCCAAGAAGTCGACCTACGCCGAGCCGACGCTCGTGGTCGAGGTGGAGTTCGCCGAGTGGACCCGCGACGGCAAGCTGCGGCACCCGTCGTACAAGGGGCTGCGCGACGACAAGCACGCGACCGACGTCGTCCGCGAGGAGACCGCCTGATGGCCGAGTCGAAGGTCGCCGTCACCGTTGCGGGCAAGCAGCTCACGCTGTCGAACCTCGACAAGGTCCTGTACCCGGAGGTCGGGTTCACCAAGGCCGAGGTCATCGACTACTACTCGAGGATCGCGCCGGTCCTGCTCCCCCACCTCAAGGGCCGGCCGCTGACGTTGAAGCGCTACCCGAACGGCGTGGACCAGCCGTTCTTCTTCGAGAAGCAGGCGCCGAAGCACCGCCCGGACTGGATCAAGACGACGCCGATCTACAGCGACAGCAACGACCGCGACATCGACTACGTCGTCATCGACGGCGTCGCCGCGCTCGTCTGGGTCGCGAACCTCGCGGACCTCGAGCTGCACACGACGATGGCGCTGGCCAAGACGCCGCAGAAGCCGACGATGGTCGTCTTCGACCTCGACCCCGGCGCGCCCGCCGACCTGCACGAGTGCTGCGTCGTCGGGCTGCGGCTCAAGGAGCTGTTCGACCGCAACGGCCTCGACTGCTACGCGAAGGTCTCCGGCAGCAAGGGCCTGCAGGTCTACGTCCCGCTGAACCAGCCGTCCGTGACGTACGACACCACGACGCCGTTCGCGAAGAACGTCGCCCTGCTGCTGGAGAAGGAGGACCCGGACCTCGTCGTCTCGCGGCAGAAGAAGGAGCTGCGGGTCGGCAAGATCCTGGTGGACTGGAGCCAGAACGTCGACAGCAAGACGACGTCCTGCGTGTACTCGCTGCGCGCGAAGTCGCGGCCGACCGTGTCGATGCCGGTGACGTGGGACGAGGTCGCGCACTGCGCGGAGACGGACGACGTGGCGTCGATCACGTTCGAAGCGCACGAGGCGCTGAAGCGGGCCGAGGAGGTCGGCGACCTGTTCGCGCCGGTGCTGACCGTCAAGCAGAAGCTGCCGAAGACGCTGAGCTGACGTTCCGACACGCGCACAAATACGGTCGACCGCAGTGCGACCGTGCTTTCCTTTCTGGACTGAGCCGCGAAATCAGGGGGGCGCGTGGAAGCGGGGACGACCGCCGACGTTGGGCCGGAACTGGTGTTCGGCGTCGTGCGTCCGGTCGGCACGCCCGACGAGGAGTTCAAAGACGCGCTGAGGGCAGCGCTCACCTCGTATCGCTACGCAGTCCACGACGTAAAGTTGAGTGACCTTCTCCGCAACGAGGCGTTGCGTCGTGGCGAGGACGTCCCGACGCGGCACGAGGAGGACCGAGTCGCTGCGCTGATGGACGAGGGCGACCGCCTCTGCAACGAATCGAAGACCGGCTCCGCAGTCGCGCTGCTTGGCGTCGCGGCGATGAGGGGCATCCGGCGCCTGGGCAACGCGGCGCGCGGCATCGAGGATGACGCTGCCGCTGCGAGTGTCCCGCTGCCCCGTACCGCGTATCTGCTCGACTCCTTGAAGCGTCCCGCCGAGATCACCCATCTGCGCCGGCTCTACGGCGACCACTTCGTGGTCGTTTCGTTACAGGCAAGCATCGAGAGACGGACCACGGAGCTGAACGCCAAGATCAAGCTTCGGCGCGCCTCGTCGCAAGATGTCGGCTCGATCGTCTCCAGGCTGATCGAGCGGGACCTGCGCGAACGCGACGAACTCGGCCAGAACACACTCCTCGCGTTTCCGATGGCGGACGTCTTCATCGACCTCGAACGCGATGTGCCCCAGCAGGTGACGAGCGTGGTCGACCTGTTGTTCGACAGCCCGCGGGCCCGCCAGCCGACCGTCGCCGAGTTCAGCATGAGTGTCGCGGAGATCGCGAGCACGCGGTCATCCGAACTCGGTTTGAAGGTGGGCGCCGCGCTGGTAACCGCGGCAGGCGACGTCGTCGGGCTTGGACACAACGCGCATCCTGAGGCCGGTGCGGCTCCGACTTTCGACGCAAGCCTGATCGACATCACCGAGCTGCTCGTCGACACGCTCGCGTCGCTTCCGCCGGACGTGCTCGCCGACCGCGCGCGAGCCGCCCTCGGCGCCGACCCTGACGAGTTCGCGAACGAGTTGCTGAACGGACCGCTTCGTCAGTCGCGACTCCGCGGGCTGATCGAGTTCCAGAGACCGGTCCATGCCGAGATGAACGCGCTGCTGGCTGCGCTGCGCGGTCGGGCGGCTATCGCGGGGACGACGATGTTCGTCACGGCCTTTCCGTGCCACCACTGCGCGCGGCATCTTGTGGCGCTCGGCCTGACTGTGACGTACCTCGCGCCCTACCCGAAGAGCCGGGCGGAGTCGATGTATGGCGCCGCGGTGGGCGCGTCGTTCCACCCCTTCACCGGCATCGCCCCGCGTCGCTACGCCGCGCTGTTCTCGGTGACGGTCGACCGCAAGGACGTCACCGGAGCGAGACGCCCGTGGGGCGAAGCCGAACGGGCCTCAGCCATCCCGAAGGTCGACCCGTTCATGGAGCCCCACGGTGTTGCGGTCCGCGAACTGAGTGCTCTCGGCGCCTTCACGGCCAGTCGCTCCGCGGGGCGTCCCCCGAATCTGTCACACCGCCAGGACAACATGGCTAAGGTGAGCACCGGTGCGGCTGGGACGCCATCGTCGGCAACACGACGCACGACGTCCCGTCGGTCTTCCCCCACGTCGCCGGCGCAGCGTACGCGACCCAAGGGAGGCACGTCGTGACCGGTTCGGAACGAGCCGCGGCGGTGGCGAACGCCGAAGCATTGCAGGCGGAGATCGAACGAGCTCAGGCCGAGCTCGCGTCTCTGGCGCCCGATCGGCAGCGCGCACTGCGGGCCGGGTTCGACCACGCGGAGAACGAAGCAATCAAGCTCGTGCGCCTGCGTCGGCGCGAGCTCGCGGAGTCATGACGTATCCGACCCGCCGCCGAGGGACACGGCGCTGAACGCGTCGTACGTCTCGTCGCCGAACAGCACGAAGCGCACCACCTCGACCCGCGTCTCCGCGGCGCGCACCGCCGCCACCGCCACCGGCGCCGCCTCGCGCGGCGGGTAGCCGTAGACGCCGCACGAGATGGCCGGGAACGCCACCGACGTCGCGCCGAGCTCGTCCGCCACCCGTAGCGACGACAGGTGGCAGGCGCGCAGCAACGCCGCCGGGTCGTCGTGCGCCGCGTACACCGGCCCGACCGTGTGGATCACCCACCTGGCGGGGAGGTCGCCGGCGGTGGTCGCCACCGCCGAGCCCGCCGGCAGCCCGTCCGGGTAGCGCGCCGCCCGCAACGCCCGGCACTCGGCCAGGATCGCCGGGCCGCCGGCCCGGTGGAGCGCGCCGTCCACGCCGCCGCCGCCGAGCAGCGAGGAGTTGGCGGCGTTCACGACGGCGTCCACGGCCTGCGCCGTCAGGTCGCCGCGCACGACCTCTATCGCAGGCACGGTTTCACCATAGACACGTGGTGGTAGTTGGCCCGCATGAACCAGTCGTACTGGATCGCGTCCACGCCTGCCGGCACCTACGAGCCGTCCCCCGCGGAGCTCACCGTCGACGTCGCCGTCCTCGGCGGCGGCATCGCCGGCCTGAACGCCGCCGCCGCGCTCAAGGCGGCCGGCCGCACCGTCGCCGTCGTGGAGGCCGCGCGCATCCTCGAGGGTGTCACCGGCAACACGACGGCCAAGGTGACGTCGAGCCACGGGCAGATCTACGGCCACCTCGTGCAGAAGTTCGGCGAGGAGAAGGCCCGCCTCTACGCCGACTCGCAGCAGGCGGCGATCGAGCACATCGCCCGGGTCAGCGCGGAGCAGGGCATCGACTGCGACCTGGTCCGGACGCCGTCGTACATCTACACCGAGGACGAGACGGAGACCGGCTCGTTGCGGCAGGAGGCGGACGCCGCGCGCGGCCTCGGGCTGCCGGTGTCATACGTCACCGATACGCCGCTGCCGTACCCGGTCGCGGGCGCGATCCGCTATGACGACCAGGCACGGTTCCACCCGCGCAAGTACCTGCTGGCGATCGCGGACACGATCCAGGGCGACGGCAGCCACCTGCTGGAGGACACCCGCGCCCTGGACGTGGACGAGGGCGACCCGTGCCTCGTCACCACGGACAAAGGGCCGATCCGCGCGCGCGACGTCGTCGTCGCGACGCACATCCCGTTCCTCGACCGCGGCATGTACTTCGCGCGGCAGTTCCCGATCCGTGACTACGTCGTCGCCGCGCGGCTGCCGCAGGGCGCGCTGGACGGGATGTTCCTGTCCACCGAGTCGCCGACGCACTCGATCCGGGTCACCGAGGACGGCGACGGGCTGCTGCTCATCGTCGGTGGCGAGGGGCACCCGACCGGCCGCGCGGACGACACGGACGAGCGCTACGACCGCCTCGAAGCCTGGACCCGCGAACGCTTCGGCGTCACGGATTTCACGCACCGCTGGTCGACGCAGGACTACACCTCCACCGACCGGGTGCCGTTCATCGGTCGGTTCCGCCCGGGGGCGGACCACCTCTGGGTCGCGACGGCGTTCGGGGCGTGGGGCATGACGAACGGCACCATGTCCGGTCTGCTGCTCGCCGACCTCATCACGGGCGTCGAGAACCGGTGGGCCGAGGTGTACGACCCGCAGCGGACGAAGCCGGCGTTCACGAAGCTGAAGACGTTCGTGAAGGAGAACGCCGCGGTCGCCAAGGAGCTGGTCGGCGGCTACCTCGCCCCCGGCGACGTCGGGTCGGTGGACGAGCTGGAGCCGGGCGAGGCGGCGGTCATCGGTACGGGGCCGGCCAAGACGGCGGCGTACCGCGACGACGACGGCGTGGTGCACGCGGTGTCCGCGCGCTGCACACACCTGGGCTGCATCGTGAGCTGGAACGGCGGCGAGAAGAGCTGGGACTGCCCGTGCCACGGGTCGCGGTTCGACGTGGACGGGCACGTGCTCCAGGGGCCGGCGGTGGACGACCTGGCGGCGCGTCAGCCGGAGAGCGCGCCGAGCGGCGACTGATCGAACGCCGCGAGCAGCGCGGCCACGCTCTCGTAGACCTCGACCGCGCCGGCCTCGGCCAGCTCGGCGCGGGAGATGCCGCCGGTGAGCACGCCGACGCAGCGCAGCCCGGCGCGCGTCGCGGCCTCGACGTCGTAGACGGTGTCGCCGACGACGACGCAGCGCGCGGGGTCGATCCCGCTCTTGTCGAGCGCGGTCCGGAAGATGTCGGGGTTCGGCTTGGCCTCCTCGACGTCGGCGGACGACGTGATCGCCGTGATGACGTCGTCGCAGTCGAGCGCCTTGCGCAGCGCGCCGGCCTCCTCCTCGGTCGCCGACGTCGCGAGCACCGCGGCGCCACCGCGCCGGCGTACCTCGCGCAGCAGGTCCACCGCGCCGGGGAACGGCCGCAGCTCGGGCCAGAGCCGTTCGTACTCGACGCTGTGGCCCTTCTTCGCGGCCTCGTCCACGGAACCGACCAGCGTCTCCAGCAGCAGCTCGCCACCCATGCCGACGCAGCGGTGCACCTGCGCCGCCGTGACGTCGGCGTAGCCGGCCGACCGGAACGCGCGCAGCCACGCGACGATGTGCAGGTAGTTGCTGTCGACCAGCGTCCCGTCTACGTCGAACAGGACTCCCCAGCGCGTCATGGCGCCCCGCATACCCGCGCGTCTCGCGGGTACGCCCCGATCAGCACACGCGACGGCGATGGAGGAGCGGATGGCGACGAGCACTCAGGCGGGTATCCCGGGAAGCGAGCTCGACGACGCGACGCTGGAACGCGAGCTCGAGCACCTGCACGAGACGCGGCACCACACGTTCCTGACCAGCTCCGCCGACGCGCTCCAGACCCACACCGAGCGGATGCTCGAGCTGGAGGCCGAGTACTCGCGCCGGTTCCCCAAGCGGACCGAGCCGGACCCCCTGCGCACCCGCGAAGGCAGCCGCGAGCTGGACGGCCGCGGCTCGTAACGCCGTACAGACCTCCGCCGTCATCGACGACCGCCCCGCACCCGGCTGGGCGGTCGTCGCGTTGTCCGGCACCGGCCGGTTTGCGTCGGTGCCCCCGTGGCGCGGGAAGATCGCGGCACGTACCCGCCCCTCCGGAGGAAGCCCGATGACCGAGAGCACGCACACCGGCGACCCGGTGGAGGTCGGCGTCGAGACGCCGGAGGCCGACGCGGTCGAGCAGGCGCAGGGCGCCGGCGCGCTCCCGGTGCGCACCCGCGACCTGCCCGACGACGTGCCCGAGGCGGACGCCGTCGAGCAGGCGCAGGGCACCGACGGCGCCGCGACGCCGCGGCACGTCCGGTCCATCCCGGACGACGTGCCCGAGGCGGACGCGCTGGAGCAGGCGTACGAGGTCGAGCTGGACGACGACTACCGGGGCTGACCGGCCGCATCGGCCGTCAGGTCGGGCAGCGGGCCGGCCGTCACCTCCGGCGTCACCTCGTCGAGCGCCGCGACCAGCGTCGCGACCGCCAGCACCGCGATCAGCGCGCCGGGCAGGCCGCGTACCTCAAGCCCGGCGAACCCCGCAGCCACCGTGAGGAACGGCCCGAGCCGCATCGTGCGGCCCTCCAGCCGCGGCTGCAGCCCGAAGTCCTCGAAGAGCTGGTAGCCCAGGAACAGCACCGCGAGCAGCGCGCCCTTCGCCGGGTCCTCGACGGCGGCCAGCAGCACGATCGGCAACGCCCCCACGAACGCGCCGATGATCGGCACCAGGTCCCACAGCCCGACCCACAACGCCAGCGGCGCCGCGCCCGGCACATCGGCGGCGTACGCCGCGGCGTACGACACCCAGGCCGCGAGCAGCGCCATCGCGATCGAGCCGGCGGCGTAGCCGAACGCCCTGCGGTACGCCGCCCGCGCCACCCGCGCGACCTCGGCGCGGCGGCGTTCGGCGATCTGCCGGAAGCCGGCCTCGGCCAGCTTCGGCCCGTGCAGCAGCAGGAACAGCATCATCACGCTGGTCGTGAGGAACGCCACGCCCCGGGTCGCGGCCGCGCGGAACGCGTCGGCCGGTGTCCCGCCGCGCAGCCGGGCCGGCAGCTCCCGCATGAACGTGTCCGTCCGCTCGCGCAGCCGGATCGTCGTGGCGGCCTCGCCGAAACGCTCGCTCTCCTCCAGGCTCTCGGCCGCGTCGGGAGCGGCCTCGCGGAGCCGTTCGGAGCCGCGGGCGACGTCGTCCACGACGCGGTACGTCGTCAGGCCGACGAGCAGCAAACCGCTGAACGCGATGACGAGCACCGCGCGGCCGCGCGGCCAGCCGCGGCGTTCCAGCTTGCGGACCAGCGGGTGCAGCAGCCCGGCGACGGCCGCGGCGACGAGCATCCAGCCGATGACCCGGGAGGCGGCTGACGCCATGCGGACCAGCAGCAGCGTGAGCCCGACCAGCGCGACGAACGCCAGCACCGACCGGTTGCTGACACGCAGCCGCTCGGGCCGGTTCGCCGCCGCCATGGCGCTACGGTAGCGGCATGCCGCCCCGGCGCCGCGCAGCCGAACGCGCTCCGGACGGCGCGGCCGAGGCCGCGCCTCCTCGCCGCGCCGCGCGCAAGGCTCCCGCGGCGGCACCCACGGAGCCGCACGAGGACACCGCCGCGCCGGGCGTTCCGGACACCGCCGTGACGCCCGACGGCGCGCGGCTGGTCGACCTCGACGTCCGCACGATGCTGCTGTTCTGCGCGGCGTTCGTGACGCTGCTCGCCGTCGCGGCGGTCGTCCGCTCGGCGCCGCGGACGATGACCGCGCTCGCCGTCGGGACGTTGCTCGCGCTGTCCCTCAACCCGCTGGTGGAGAGCGCGGAACGCCGCTTCAAGGTCGGCCGCCCGTACGCCGTCGGCATCGTCTTCGCGTCGTTCGCGGTCATCGTGACGGTGCTCGCGGTGATCCTCGTGCCGCCCGCGGTGAAGCAGGCGCAGGCGCTCGGCGAGGACCTGCCACGGGTGGTCGGGCAGCTCGCGGACCTGCCGTTCGTCGGCGACAAGCTGGCCGACGCGGGCGTGCCGGACACCGTGCTCAAGCGGGTGCAGACGCTCCCCGACCGGCTGGCCGGCGACCTCAGCCCGGTCGCGGGCGCGGCCCGCGGCGCGCTGTCCGGCATGGGCGCCGCGCTGGTCGTCGTGCTGTTCGCGGTCGGGCTGCTGGTGGACGGCCCGCGGCTGGTCGAGCACGGTGCGCGGCTCGTACCCGGGCGCCGCCGCGCCACCGCGCAGCGGGTGGGGCAGCTCATGTACGCCGCCGTCGGCCGTTACGTCGCCGGCTCCATCACCGTCGCGCTGATCGCCGGGCTCGCCACGCTGGTCGCGGGGCTGGTGCTGCAGGTGCCGCTGACGCCGTTGCTGGCCGCGAACGTCATGGTGTTCGACCTCGTGCCGCAGATCGGCGGGGCGGCGGGCGGCATCCCGTTCGTCGTCATGGGGTTCACGCACAGCGCGACGACCGGCGTGCTCTGCGCGGTGTTCTTCATCCTGTACCTGCAGTTCGAGAACAACATCCTGTCGCCGCTGGTCGTCGGCCAGGCGGTGAAGCTGTCGCCGCCCGCGACGATGTCGGCGGCGTTGATCGGTGTCGCGGCCGGGGGCGTCGTCGGCGCGCTGTGCGCGGTGCCGTTCGTCGGCGCGATGAAGATCGTGTACCTGGAGTTCCGCGGCACGCCGGTGGAGATCGACAACGCGAAGAAGAAGGTGCCGTTGCTGTCCCGGCTCGCCAGCCGGTTCCGCGGGCGGCGGACGCCCGCCGGGTCGCAACGCCAGCCCGGCGACTGACCTCCCTTGCCGCGCCCCACGCGCGACTGGTGGACTCAGTGCCTCCCTACCCCCTCAGGAGGCACCACGTGCGCATCCTTGCCAAGGCCCTGACCACCCTCACGTTCACGCTCGGGACGGTCGCCGCGACCGCGGCGCCGGCCGCCGCCAGCCACCAGTGCGTGTCCAGCGACCTGGTCTGCGTCATCACCACGGCCACGACGATCCCCGTCGGCACTCCGGTCGCCGGGCCCGTCGGCACCGGGGCATTCCGCGTCCCGCTCGGCAACGTCTGCCTGCCGACCTGCGAGACCGTGTACCTCATCGTCCCCGGCGCGCTCGTCTCTTCGTCCGGCGCCACGCTGGCGACGATCACGCTGCCGGAGTACGGCGTGCGGATCAGCTCGACCGGCTTCCCGTCCGTCTACGGCGGCATCCCGACCGTCTCGCCGGGCATCCCTGGCGGCGCGGGGCTCTCGCTGTTCCTCCAGGTGCCCTACGTCCCGGTGATCACGAGCTCGATCGGCTGCGCGCCGACCGCGCCGACCTCCGTCGGACCGGTGACGTTCTGGCTCGGCGGCTGCCTGCTGAACGTCCGCGTCACGCTCTGACGCGCCGCGGGGTGGCGGCGGCTACGACCCGGAGGCCGCCGCCACCGCGCGCGAGATGACCAGCCGCTGGATCTCGGACGTCCCCTCGAAGATCGTGTAGATCTTCGAGTCCCGGTGCCACTTCTCGACCGGGTAGTCCTTCACGTAGCCGTAGCCGCCGAGGATCTGGATCGCCTCGTCGGTCACCTTGACCGCGACCTCGCCGGCCTTGAGCTTCGACATCGAGCCCTCGGCCTGCTTGAACGGCACCCCGGCGCGGCCCATCCACGCGGCGCGGTGCACGAGCAGCCGGGCGCAGTCGATCTCCATCGCCATGTCGGCCAGCTTGAACGCGATCCCCTGGTTGCTGATGATCGGCTTGCCGAACGCGATCCGCTCCTTCGCGTAGTCACGCGAGAACTCGAACGCCGCCCGCGCGATGCCGAGCGCCTGCGCGCCGACCAGCGGCCGGGTCGCCTCGAACGTCGACAGCGCGCCCGACTTCCGGGTGGACTGGCCGGTCTTGGCCGACTCCATCTTGCGGCGCAGCACGTCCTCGCCGCCGAGCAGGCAGTCGTCCGGCACGAAGCAGTCGGTCAGCACGACCTCGGCGGTGTGCGAGGCGCGGATGCCGAGCTTCTTCTCCTTCTTGCCACCGGCGCAGCCCTCGGTGCCGGGCGGGATGACGAACGTCGCCTGCCCCTTGTGCCCGAGCGCCGGGTCGACGGTCGCGACGACGACGTGCACGTCGGCGATGCCGCCGTTCGTGATGAAGACCTTGGTGCCGTTGAGCAGCCAGCCGCCCTCGACCTTCTCCGCGCGGGTCCGCAGCGAGGAGACGTCGGAGCCGGCGCCCGGCTCGGTGACGCCGAACGCGCCGAGCGCGATCGAGCCGTCCTCCTTCTCGAACATCTTCGGCGCCCACGTCGCGAACTGCTCCGGCGTGCCGTTGCCGGCCAGCCCGGCCAGCGCGAGGCCGGTGCCGAAGATCGCCAGCGTGATGCCGGCGCACCCCCAGGTCATCTCCTCGGAGACGATCGCGGAGGTGAGGCCGCTCTCGTCGGAGCCGGCCATCTGGTAGTAGTCGAGGCCGTACAGCCCGACCTCACGCGCCTTCTCGACGACCGGCCACGGGAAGTCCTCGGTCTCGTCGTAGTGCGCGGCGACCGGCCGGATCTCCCGCTCAGCGAACTCGTGCGCCCACTTCTGGGTAGCAACCTGCTCCTCGGTGAAAGCGAGCGAGAACGTCACGGGGTGCCTCCGGGCGGGGGACATCGGGAAGTTACCGACGAGTAGCATACGATGCTCCGCGACCAAGGGAGGCGAGAACGCACGATGGCACGCGCTCAGGTCCGCCCCGCCACCCCCGCCAAGCGCGCGGCGACACCCCGCGGCGGCCGCCTCCCCCGTAACGCGCGCCGCGCGCAGCTGCTCGACGCGGCGCTCGAGGTGTTCGTCGCGCAGGGCTACCACGCGACGTTGATGGACGAGATCGCCGAGCATGCCGGCGTCAGCAAGCCGGTCCTCTACCAGCACTTCCCGAGCAAGCTGGAGCTCTACCTCGCGCTGCTCGACGCGCAGGTCGAGGACCTGGTCACCCGCATCCGGGCCGCGCTCGACGCGACGGACGACAACAGGGAACGCGTCCGCGGCGCGATCACGACGTACTTCGACTTCGTGGACGCCAAGGGGTCGGCGTACCGGCTGGTGTTCGAGAGCGACCTGCGCAACGAGCCCACCGTGAACGAGCGGATCGAACGCGCGCTCGGGTCCTGCGTCGACGCCATCGCGGACACCATCGCGAAGGACACCGGCGTCGGCGCGGCCGAGGCGCGGATGCTCTCCGTCGGCCTCACCGGGCTGGCCGAGGTGTCGGCCCGCTGGTGGCTGAACTCCGGCGGCTCCGTGTCGAAGGAGCGGGCGGTGGACCTGCTCGTCTCCCTGGCCTGGCGCGGCCTGTCCCGCGGCCCCCGCACGCCGTAGCGCCGGGGGCTCGCGGCTCAGCGCGCGGCCGTCAGAGGCAGTCCTCGACGGGCAGCGTCGGGCAGATCTCGAAGCTGAGGTCGTTGATGCACGGGATCTGGAACGTGTACGGCAGGCACTGCGGGCTGGGCAGGCTGATCCCGCCGACGACCGAGCCGAGGCTGTCGTTGTCGAGCGGGGTGAGCGACTCCTTCTTGAGCCGCAGGGTGCGCTTGGACACTGGGGTCCTCTCCGGGTAGGGGCCGGGGCGAGGCCGCTGGACGCCGCGCGCCAGCCGTAGGTAGGGACCCCGACCGTAGCCCGGCCCGCACCCGCCTCGCCAGTACCGCGGCGGACAGGGCAGTGCTACGCCCTCGGCGTACCGGGCAGCGTCGCGGCGCGCGGATCGACTAGCCTCGGGACGAGCAGCGAGACGACGACGCGGAGGTACGTGGTGGAGGTCAAGATCGGCGTGGTGTACGCACCCCGCGAGCTCGTCGTGGAGACCGAGAAGTCGCCGGAGGACGTCGAGAAGGCGCTGAGCAAGGCCCTCGTGGACGGCGGCGTGTTCAGCCTGGTGGACGAGAAGGGCCACCGCGTGGTGATCCCGGTCGACAAGATCGCCTACCTCGAAGTCGCGAAGCCCGACGACCGCAAAGTCGGCTTCGGCCGCGTCTGAGCGGGGGGACCGGAGCGCGCGGTTTGGCGAGCGGCGCGGGGACGGGAGCGGCGCCGGGGCCGTCCGGTGCCGCGTCTAAAGGAGCGCAGCGACCCTAGCGGCACCGGACGGCCCCGGTGCCGACACGAACATGCCCCGGTGCCGACACACGAACAAGAGCGTGCGGTGCGGCTACGTGTAGTCGCGGTGGTACACGACCTCGCCGGCATCGTTGACGGAGAGGATCGAGCAGCGGCGCAGGTTCGTCGCGCGGCGCGTCGGCTGGTCGTACGACAGCAGCCACTCGACGGCGACGGCATCGCCACCGTCGATCACGCGCGTCTCGGTGATCTCGACGTTCGGGCGCGCGGTGAGGAAGTCGTCGAGGTAGCCGCGGATCATCTCCCGCCCCTCGTGCGGCGGGTTGAGCGCCTCGAGGTACACGCCGTCCGCGGCGTACACGTCGAGCAGCGACTCGGCGTCGGCCGTGACCCACGCCTCGCGGACCTTCTTCCACGCGTCGTACGCGCGACCCATGCCGTCCCTCTCCACGCTGCCCAGGTGACGCCGGGATGCTACCGAATACCGGCCCGCTACCCCGAAAGCCCCAATGCGACCATCCGCTCGCTGTGCCGGTCGGTGATCCGGGCGAGCATCCGGCCGATCTCGGCGAGGTTGCCGCTCTCGACGATGAGGTTGGCGAGCGCGTCCCTGCGTACGGCCACTCGCTGCGCCTGCGTGAGCGCCTCGCCGACCAGCCGCCGTGCCCAGAGCGCCAGCCGGCCGGCGATGGCCGGGTCGGCGTCGATGGCGGCGCGGACCCGGTCGACGGCGAACGCCGAGTGCCCCGTGTCGGCCAGCACGTCGAGCACGAAGTCGCGGGTGTCCGGGTCCAGCACCGTCGCGATCTCCCGGTAGAAGTCGGCGGCCAGCCCGTCGCCGACGTACGCCTTGATCAAGCCCTCGTACCAGTCGCTGGGCGCCGTCATCGCGTGGAACTCGTCGAGCGCGTCGACGAACGGCGCCATCGCCTCCTCGGGGTCCACGCCCATCGCCGACAGCCGCCCGACCAGCCGCTCGTGGTGGTGGAACTCCGCCACCGCCATCGCCGCCAGCGCCGCCTTGTCGGTCAGCGTGGGCGCCATCGCCGAGTCGGTGGCGAGCCGTTCGAACGCCGTCAGCTCGCCGTACGCCAGCGCCCCGAGCAGCTCGACGACGGCCTCGCGGTTGGTGTCGGTCACGGCGCGGAGGCTACCCCGCGCCGTGACCGTCCCGTCACGCGCAGGTCGCGGCCGCCATCGCCGAGGTGAAGGTCCCGAAGCACTGCACCCCGCCCGTGACGGCGCCGTCGACCTTGCTGTGCATGAGGTGGACGACCGAGTCGGGGGTGGCACGGTGGACCGCGCCGTTGGCGTAACCGTCGGCGAACTCGATGCGCGAGGCGTTGGAGACGCGCAGCGCCCAGCCACTGACCGCGCCGTGGCTGACCTCGACGTTGCGGGCCCGCACCGTGGCGTTCGTGACCGAGTAGATGCCGGTGCCGGTCGCGGTCGGGTTGACCACGGTGAACTGTGAGTTCTCGACCGAGATGTTGCTGCCGGCGAACGCGAGCAGCCCGTACGTCTCGCCGCCGTCTTGCGACGCGTACCCGTGCACGTCGAGCAGCCGGGCGGTGTTGGCGCCGTTGGACATGATCGCCGTCGCCCAGCTCACCCCGGTCGGGACCGCGTTGCGCACCGTGACGCCGGAGAGCGTCGTGTTGTTGCCGAGGTTGACGAGGCCGCCGGACTGGCTGACGACGCCTCCCGTGATCGTCGTGAACCCGCGGCCCGCGCCGACGACCGAGACGTACGGCTTCATGGTCAGCGCCGCGAGGCTGGAGCCGGCGCCGAGGTCGTAGGTGCCCGGCGCCAGCGCCAGGACGTACGGAGTCTGCTCGGTGGCGCCGGTCACCGCGGTCATCGCGTTGCGGAGCGCCGTGCCGTTCTGCGCGGGCGTGCCGTCCGCGCGGATCGGGATCACGGTCGGCCCGTACGACGAGCTGAACGTGCTGCCGTTCAGCGTCAGGCCCGGACCCGCCGTGTACGCCGGCACCGCCACGCAGGTCGGGGCGCCGTCGGCGCCCACGACCCGCAGCGCCTGGCCGGCCGGGCAGGTGAACGCGTTCGCCGCCGTCCGCGACTGCTGCGCGGAGATCGTGCTGCCGGTGATCGAGATGCCGGAGCCGGCGGTGTACGTCGTGTCCTTGTCGATGGCACAGGTCGGCGTCCCGTCGGCGGCGACCGAGCGCAGGAACTCGCCGATGCCGCAGGTGAACGCGTTGGCCGCGCTGCGCCCCTGCTGCGCCGAGAAGACGCCGTTCGCCAGCAGCAGGCCGAACCCGGCCGAGTACGTCGTGTTCGTGTCGGTGTCCATGTCGGCCGCGCAGGTCGGCGTGCCGTCCGCCGCGACGACCCGCAGGTACTGACCCGGCGGGCAGGTGAACGCGTTCTGCACGCTGCGCCGCTGCTCCGCGGTGAACGTGCCGTTCGCCAGCGACAGGCCCGGGCCCGCGGCGTACGTCGTGTCCTTGTCGGTCACGCAGGTCGGGGCGCCGTTGGCGGCGACCGCCTGCAGGTACTGACCCGCCGGGCAGGTGTACGCGCTGACGGCACTGCGGTCGGCGGAGAAGACGCCGTTGCTCAGCAGCAGCCCTACGCCCGCACTGTAGGTGGTGTTGGTGTCCCTCTCGAGGCCGCAGGTCGGGGCGCCGTTGGGCGCGATCGCCTGGAGGTAGTAGCCCGTCGGGCAGGCGTAGGCGTTCATCGCGCTGCGGTCGGCGGAGAACACGCCGTTGTTCAGCAACAGGCCGACGCCCGCGCTGTAGGTCGTGTTGGTGTCCTTGTCGAGGGCGCAGGTCGGGGCGCCGTTAGCGGCCACCGACTGGAGGTACTGGCCCACCGCGCAGGTGAACGCGCTCGCCGCGCTGCGACCCTGCTCCGCCGAGAACACCCCGTCCGTCAGCAGCAGCCCGAAGCCCGCGCCGTACGTCGTATTCGTGTCGGTGTCGGTGTCCTTGTCCGTCACGCACGTCGGCGCGCCGTTGGCGGCGACCGCCTGGAGGTACTGGCCGGCCGGGCAGGTGAACGCGTTGACCGCGCTGCGCCCCTGCTCCGCCGAGAACACGTTGCCGACCAGCAGCATCCCGAAGCCCGCCGAGTACGTCGTGCCGGCCTCGCCGAGCTGGTCCGCGTCGCAGGTCGGGGTGCCGTCCGCGGCGACTGAGCGCAGGTACTGCCCCGCGGGGCAGGTGAAC
The DNA here is from genome assembly GCA_035536815.1 of Frankiaceae bacterium. Lineage (GTDB taxonomy): Bacteria > Actinomycetota > Actinomycetes > BP-191 > BP-191 > BP-191. The sequence continues at coordinate 8,465 of DATLNJ010000055.1, read as the reverse complement.
GCGTTCGCCGCGCTCCGGCCCTGCCCGCTCAACACCCCGTTGTCGAGCAGCAGCCCGCCACCCACCGAGCTCACCGGACCGGTGGCGTCCTGCACGCAGGTCGTCGCGCCGTCGGCCGCGACCGACTTGATGAGCGAGCCCGTCGGGCAGAGGAACGAGTTGGCGGCGGTGCGGCCCTGCGCCTGCGCCTTCGTCAGATACGCGTCGTCGTGGTTGTGGTTCACGTAGTAGCCGACCACGTCCACCACCACCGGCGCCGTCGTCGACGCGTAGACGACGATCTGCCGCAACGACCCGACCTTCACCGTCGCGACGCTCTCGTCGACCTGCCCAGCCGCGTACGTCAGCGTGAACACCGTCGCCGGCCGCGACGTCCCCGACGGGTACGCCACCAGAAAGCCCGCCTTCGCCGGCTTCACCGCCGCGACGTTCACCACCACCGCGGTCGCGTCCGCCGGCACCCCCGCCACCCCCGCCACCGTCACCTTGCGCGGCGCCGTCGGCGAGATCGACGTCGTGCTCAGCACCCGGCGCTGCGTCACCGGCACGAACACCGCCTTCGTGCCGGTCGACACCGTGGCGAACGGCGCCACCGCCTGCGGCGACGACGCCGCCGGAACGGTAGGCGTGGCGACAACGGCCTGCGTGCCCAACGCGACCGCGGCAACCGCGATCACAGGCACGACGAAACGGCCGAGAGCAATGGGCATCGAGACTCCCTCGGTGACGGTCCGCACACAGTAGAGCCACGGACGGTCACCAGACGGGGAAACGACGGAAATGCCCGCCTCGCGTCAGCAGGTCCGCGGCGCGAACGCCTCGTCGTACGCGCCGACGCACGTGGGCGTGCCGAGGAGCCCGCCGGTGAGCTTCGTGTGCGCGACCCGGACGATGTCCGACCCGCCGATCTCGGCGGCGACGTACGGGGTGCCGGTGGACGTGCTCGCCGCCTTGAGGGAGCCGCCGGACAGCTCCACGATGCCGGCGGAGCCCGCGGCCGCGCCGTACGCGGCGCCGGTCCCGCTGGTCGCGGTCGCCTCGACACCGGTGCCGCGCAGCACCGCCGCGACGGCGTAGAGCCCGTAAGCGCTGCTCGGACCGGTGGCGGTGAACGTCGACCGCTCGACGACCACGGTGCCGCCGCTGAACACCACCAGGCCGAACGCCGTGGGGCCGGCGGCCGTGGCGGTCGCGGTCCCGACGACGTCGAAGACCCGCGACGTCCCGCCGTTCACGACGACGGGCGCCACCGCGCCGTTGACGCCGGCGGAGTTCTTGACCGTGAGCGACGCGAGCGCCGAGCCGTTGCCCAGCTCGATCAGCCCCGCGCTGCCCGCGCCGTACGACCCGACGAGCACGGTCGCCTCCCGGCCCGACCCGGCCAGCGTCACGTAGGGCGGGATGACCAGGTTCGTCTGCGCGGCGAGCTCGTACGTCCCCGGCGACAGCACGACGACGATCGGGCGGGCCATCGTGGCGGCGAACGGCAGCGCGCCGATCGCGGACCGCAGCCGGGTGCCGTTCGCCACGGCGTCGGCCGAGTCGCCCTTCACGCGGACGATGCTGGTGCCCTCGGCGAGCGAGAACGTGGTCCCGGTCAGCGCCAGGCCGGAGCCGGCGGAGTACGTCGTGTTGGTGTCCGCGTCGGCGACGCAGGTCGGCGCGCCGTCGGCGGCGATGTGCCGCAGGTACTGCCCGGCCGGGCAGGTGAACGCGCCGGCCGCGCTGCGCCCCTGCTGCGCGGAGATCGTGGTCCCGTCGATGCCGATACCGAATCCCGGCGTGTACGTCGGCCCCGTCTGGTCGGCGTCGCACGTCGTGAAGCCGTCGTTGGCGACCTCGCGCATGAAGGTGCCCGGCTCGCAGAAGAACGGGAACTTCGTCGCGCGCGACTGCTCGGCGCTGAACACGTTGCCCTCGAGGAGCAGGCCGAGGCCGGCCTCGTACGTCGTGTTCGTGTCGGTGTCGCGGTCCGCCGCGCAGGTCGGGGCGCCGTTCGAAGCCACGACCTGCAGGTACTGGCCGGCCGGGCAGGTGAACGCGTTGGCCGCGCTACGGCCCTGCTCGGCCGAGAAGACGCCGTTGGCCAGCAGCAGCCCGAAGCCGGCGGAGTACGTCGTGTTCGTGTCCACGTCCGCCGCGCAGGTCGGCGTGCCGTCGGCCGCGACCACCCGCAGGTACTGCCCGGGCGGGCAGGTGAACGCGTTCTGCACGCTGCGCCGCTGCTCGGCGGTGAAGGTGCCGTTCGCCAGCGACAGGCCCGCGCCGGCCGCGTACGTCGTGTCCCGCTCGACGGCGCAGGTCGGCGCGCCGTTCGCCGCGACGGCCTGGAGGTACTGACCGGTCGGGCAGGTGTACGCGTTGGCCGCGCTCCGGTCGGCGGAGAACACGCCGTTCGCGAGCAGCAGGCCGACCCCCGCGCTGTACGTCGTGTTGGTGTCCTTGTCGAGCGCGCACACCGGCGCGCCGTCCTTCGCCACCGACTGCAGGTACTGCCCGACCGCGCAGGTGAACGCGTTCGCCGCGCTCCGCCCCTGCTCCGCCGAGAACACCCCGTCCGTCAGCAGCAGGCCGAAGCCCGCGCCGTACGTCGTGTTCGTGTCGGTGTCCTTGTCCGCGACGCAGGTCGGCGCGCCGTCCTTCGCCACCGCCTGCAGGTACTGACCCGCCGGGCAGGTGAACGCGTTCACCGCGCTGCGCCCCTGCTCGGCGGAGAACACGTTGCCGACGAGCAGCATCCCGAAGCCCGCCGAGTACGTGGTGTCGGTGTCCTTGTCGACGACGCAGGTCGGCGCGCCGTCCTTCGCGACCGCACGCAGCACCTGCCCGGTCTGGCAGGTGAACGCGTTCGTGGCGCTGCGGCCCTGCTCCGCCGACAGCACGCCGTCGGCCAGCAGCAGGCCCTCGCCGATCGAGAACCCGCCGCCGCCGCCCGTCGCGTCCACGACGCAGGTCGGCGTGCCGTCCGCGGCGACCGAGCGCAGGTACTGCCCCGCCGGGCAGGTGAACGCGTTCGGCGCGCTGCGGCGCTGCTCCGCGGTCAGCACGCCGTTGTCGAGCAGCAGACCCGCGCCGACGCCGCTGACCGGGCCGGTCGCGTCCTGCACGCAGGTCGTCGCGCCGTCCGCCGCGACCGACTTGATGAGCGACCCGGTCGGGCAGAGGAACGCGTTGGCGGCGGTCCGCCCCTGCGCCTGCGCCTTCGTCAGGTACGCGTCGTCGTGGTTGTGGTTGACGTAGTAGCCGACCACGTCCACCACCACCGGCGCCGTCGTCGACGCGTAGACCACGATCTGCCGCAGCGAGCCGACCTTGACCGTCGCCACGCTCTCGTCGACCTGCCCGGCGGCGTACGTCAGCGTGAACACCGTCGGCGGCCGCGACGCCCCGCTCGGGTACGCCACCAGGAAACCCGCCTTCGCCGGCTTCACCGCGGCGACGTTCACCACCACCGCCAGCGCATCCGTCGGCACCCCCGCCACCCCGGCCACCGTCACCCGGCGCGGCGACGTCGGCGAGATCGACGTCGTGCTCAGCACCCGGCGCTGCGTCACCGGCACGAACACCGCCTTCGTGCCGGTCGACACCGTGGCGTACGGCGCGACGGCCTGCGGCGACGACGCCGCGGGCACAGTAGGCGTGGCGACGACGGCCTGCGTGCCCAGCGCGACCGCGGCAACCGCGATCGCAGGCACGACGAAACGGCCGAGAGCAGTGGGCATCGAAGGCTCCCTGGTGACGGTCCGAACACAGTAGAGCCACAGAGGGTCACCGGGCAGCCGTTCATCCGGATTGCCCGGATCGGGCCGCCCTCGGCGGCGCGCGGCGCGGACCGGCTCAGGCGCCCCGGTAGACCGTGTGCAGCGCCTCGCGCACCTGCCGGTCGGCGGCGAAGAACGTCTCCTCCTCGGCCCGCGCGGGCAGCGGCACCGTCCCGGCGAGCACCGCGCGGGCCCGCGCCACGGCGGCCCGGTCGACGGCGCCCCAGCCGACCAGCGGGTACGCCGGCGCGGCGGCCGGCACGTCCGCCCACCGCACGGGCAGCGGCGCGTACGGGCTCGCCACGTCGCACGGCGGCCCGTCCTCGGGCTGCGCCGTCGGGCGCGCGGTCGCGGTCCGTTCCGCCACCGTCCGCCACTCGGCCAGCGTCAGCACGCCGTCGGCGAGCGGGCCCGCCTTCGTCCGGCGGCCCTTCGCGACGACGTCGCCGCGCACGCCGGTCCGGGTGTCGCGGGTGAGCGTCCTGGCGTGCAGCAACGCCGCCGCCGCCCCGCCGGCGACGTACGGCGTCGCGGCCGACGTGCCGCCGCCGGCGCGCTCCTCGTACCTGGCGGTGCCGGCGACGGCGGCCCAGTTGTCGCACGCGTCGCCGACGAAGTGCGGGGAGAGGCCGGGCCAGAGCGTGACCTGGCCCGAGTCGTGCCCGCCGACCCGGATCGCGGACGGCGTGTAGTGGGCGATGACGGTCGTCGGCTGCCCGAGGACGCCGCCGAAGTTTCCCAGGCCGTTGCCGGTCGCCCAGAACGTCAGGTGCTTGCGCGACGCCGCCTCGACCGCCCGGGTGAGCGCGGCGCCCTCGGCGAACAGCCCCGCGGTGCCCGTCGGGTCGTACGCCGGCAGCGGGCCCCACGAGTTCGACTGCGCGTCGATCCACGAGGCGTTCGCGGCCGGCCAGCTCACGGCGGCCACCGCGGACGTCTCGGCCTCCCTGCTGTTGACGAGGCCGTAGTCGTACTGGAACTGCACGGCCACGATGCGGCACGCGGGGCAGGCGCCGTAGCGGTTGCCGGCGGCGCGCGAGGCGGTCATGGTGCCGTGCCCGAGCACGTCGTAGGTCGCGGGCTGCTTGCAGGCGGTGTCCTTCTGCACCAGGTCGGTCGAGTACGCGCCGACGATCTTGGTGCCTGGGAACCAGTAGAGCTTGCCCGCCCGGACGTGCCGCCAGATGCGCGCGCAGTCCGCGGCGAACGACTTCCCGAGCCGCAGCGCGACGGCGTCGCGCGGGTACCCGGGCAGGTAGGTCGACGGGTGCCGGTACGCCCGCGGCGAGGTGTCCTTGAACGCCGGGTGGTACGGGTCGATGCCGGTGTCCACGATCGCGACGACGGCGGTGGGTGTGCTGGGCGGCGCGGCGGCGGCGAGCGGCGCGTGGCCGACGGCCGCGACGGCGAGGAGCGCGAGGAGCGCGACACGACTGGTGGGCATGATCGCAAGAGCCTCCTCCGGCGGAACGGGTTCGCGTACACTCGGCGTTGGAAGTGATCGACGCGCCGGTACGTCGTGCCGGAGCGGAGCGGCCTTGGAGACGGTCGCTCTCCAACGCCGCTCGCCCCAGGTAGCGCGCGCCCCGGACTCTTCAACCGGGAGCAAGCCGGCGCACCGCGGGGCCGAGCCTGTCGAAAGGCTCTTGCTTGTCCACGTTCGCCGAGCTCGGGGCATCCCCCGAGACCGTAGCCGCGCTCCAGACGCTCGGGATCGAGAACGCGTTCCCGATCCAGGAGCTCACCATCCCCATCGCCCTCACCGGCGCCGACCTGATCGGCCAGGCGCGGACCGGCACCGGCAAGACGCTGGCGTTCGGCGTCCCGCTGCTCGACCGCATCGAGCTCGGCCGCGGCGTCGTCCAGGCGCTGGTCGTCGTACCGACCCGCGAGCTGTGCATCCAGGTCGCCGGCGACCTCACCAAGGCCGGCCACAACCGCGGCGTCCGCGTTACCGCCATCTACGGCGGGCGGGCGTTCGAGCCGCAGCTCGAGGCGTTGCGCAAGGGCGTCGACATCGTCGTCGGCACCCCCGGCCGGCTGCTCGACCTGGCCCGCCAGGGTCACCTCAAGCTCGGCGACGTGCGGATGCTCGTGCTCGACGAGGCCGACGAGATGCTCGACCTGGGCTTCCAGCCGGACGTCGAGCGGATCATGGCGCTGACGCAGGAGACCGGGCGGCAGACGCTGCTGTTCTCGGCCACCATGCCCGGCCCGATCATCACGATGGCCCGCAAGTTCATGAAGCAGCCGATGCACATCCGCGCCGAGGAGGCGCACGAGGAGCAGACGGTCCCGACCACGCAACAGCACGTCTTCCGCGCGCACAACCTCGACAAGATCGAGCTGCTCGCCCGGCTGCTCCAGGCCGAGGGCCGCGGGCTGACGATGGTGTTCTGCCGGACCAAGCGCCTGTGCGACAAGGTCGGCACCGAGCTGGCCGAACGCGGTTTCGCGGCCGGCGCCGTGCACGGCGACCTCGCCCAGGGCGCGCGCGAGCAGGTGCTCAGGGCGTTCCGCTCAGGGAAGATCGACGTGCTCGTCGCGACCGACGTGGCCGCGCGCGGCATCGACATCGGCGGCGTCACGCACGTCGTCAACTACCAGTGCCCCGACGACGAGAACACCTACCTGCACCGCATCGGCCGCACCGGCCGCGCGGGCGAGTCCGGTGTCGCGGTGACGTTCGTGGACTGGGACGACATGGTGAAGTGGGCGGCGATCAACACCGCGCTGTCGCTGCCGTTCCCCGACCCCGCGGAGACGTACTCGTCGTCGGCGCACTTCTTCGACGCGCTCGACATCCCGAAGGAGGCGAAGGGAGTCCTGCCGCGCGCCCAGCGCACCCGCGCGGGCCTCGACGCGGAGGAGCTGGAGGACGTCGGCGAGACCGGGCGCAAGCACAAGCGCTCCCGCCCGACCACGCCGAAGCCGGCCGACGCGCCGGCCGACCAGGACGGCAACCCGCTCGCCCGCGTCCAGGTCCGCAGCCGGTCGCGGCGGCGTACCCGGGTCGGCGAGCCCGGCGATGTCCCAGCGTCGGTCCCGGCGTCGAGCGACGCTGCCGAGGGCGACGCGCCCAAGCGGCGCCGCCGGCGCGGCGGCCGCGGCCGGGGTGGCGGCGGCACGGCGGCCGCGGAGGGCTGACCTCAAGACGCCCGGCGCGGCTGCCGACTCTCTACGCGTGACGATGCAGAAGCTGGCCGGGAGCGAGCTCGGCGAGGACAGCGACGACCTCCGGCAGTGGCTCGAGGGCCTCAAAGGCTGCCCGTCGGTGAACCTCACGCTGCTCGCCCGCTGCGCCAACCCGGCCCACGACGGCGACGACGCGATGACGTGGTTCTACGTCGAGGCGGACGCCGGCGAGGCGGTCGCCCGTCGCCGCTGCCTCGCCTGCGGCTCGGTGCACCACCTGCTCGACTCCGAGGAGCGCTGGACGCACCCCCCGATGCACGCCTGCACGACCTGCGGCCAGTCGATGTTCGAGGTCGCCTGCGGCCTGCACGTCGAGAGCGGCAGCACCGTGACCTGGGTCGCCGTCGCGGTCCGCTGCGTCGGCTGCGGCCGGCTCGACGGCGTCACCGACTTCGTCGTGCCGAACGTCCCGCTCGACGAGGTGCGCGCCGCGCTGTAGGTCCCCGCGCGCGTTCCCCCTCGCGTTCCCCCGCGCCACTCGCGGGGCAGGATGGCGCCGTGCGCGCCGTCGTCCTCGCCGACACCCACGTCCCGCGCCGCGCGCGCGACCTCCCGCCCGAGCTGTGGTCCGCGATCGACGCGGCCGACGTCGTGATCCACGCCGGCGACTGGGTGTCCGCGTCCCTCGTCACGGCGCTCTCGGCGCGCGCCGACCTCGTCGGCGTGTACGGCAACAACGACGGCGCCGACGTCCGCGCGCTGCTCCCCGAGGTCGCCCGCGTGACCCTCGGCGGCGTGCGGGTCGCGGTCGTGCACGAGACCGGCGCGGCCGCGGGCCGGGAGCGGCGGATGGCCGCGGCGTTCCCGGACACCGACGTCCTCGTCTTCGGCCACAGCCACATCCCGTGGGACACCGTGACGCCGAACGGCCTGCGGCTGCTCAACCCCGGCTCCCCCACCGACCGGCGGCGGCAGCCGGACGGCACCTGGGTCGAGGCGACGTTCGCGGACGGCCGCCTGGACGTCCTGTGGAAGAAGGCCGGCCGCTGAGCGGGCTGTGCACAGGCCGGCCGCCACCCGGTTGACCGGCCGCGATCCCGCTTACGATGGGCTGACCTGTCCACTGTCGACGAAGGCACAGATGCGTACTCGACTGCTCGCCCTGCCGTTCCTCTCCGCCACGGCGCTCGCCGTGGCCGGCGGCGCGGTGCTGCTGCGCCGACGGCTGCGGAGCGGCCGCGCATGACGATGGCGCTGACGCTCGTCCCGCTGCCGACGCACCACGTGGCGTTGGCGGCGGGCGACCTGGCGTACCACGACGTGGGGCCGCCGGATCCGCGCGCGACGGCGGTGTTCGTCCCCGGCTACACCGGCAGCAAGGAGGACTTCGGGCTGGTCGCCGCCCCGATCGCCGAGGCGGGCGTGCGCTACGTCGCCATCGACCAGCGCGGGCAGTTCGAGTCGGTCGGGCCGGACGACCCGGCGGCGTACACCGTCGAGGGGCTGGCCATCGAGCTCGTCGAGTTCGTCGAGACGCTCGGCGACGGCCCGGTCCACGTCGTCGGCCAC
>DATLNJ010000054.1:0-16187 GCA_035536815.1 Frankiaceae bacterium | reverse complement strand
GGGCTCTACCCCTGACCCGGGACCCCTAGCCGCTCCGTCGAGCGAAGGCGTCCGCGGTCCGGCCGAGCTCGGGCGGCAGCCGCACCCCGGAGCGGCGCAGCGCGTCCGCCATGCCGCCGGTGCTGCCGGGTGCCGACGCGGGCCAGGCGGACCTCGCCGCCAGCGGCATGGCCACCACGAGCAACGCCCGCACGGCGCCCGACTCGGGGACCTCGTCCTCCGGCACCGCGTCCGACCGCCTGCTCGGCCCGTCGGTCACCGACCCGGCCAGAACCGGCGGCCTGGCGGACGCGCTGCGCCGCTCCGGGGTGCGCCTGCCGCAGGAGCTGGCCCGGACCGCCGACGCCTTCACCCGCCGCTAGGGGTACAGGCCTCGGGTCCGGTGCGCCTGGGCGACGCGGCCGACGCCGATGGTCTGCGCGGCCGTACGCAGCGAGATGCTGCGCTCGCGGGCCATCGTCGACACCTGGTCGTACGCCGACTCCATCAGCGCCTTGAGCCGGTCGTTGACCTCGTCCTCGGACCAGAAGTAGGCCTGCAGGTCCTGGACCCACTCGAAGTAGGACACGGCGACGCCGCCGGAGTTGGCCAGCACGTCGGGGACGACCAGGACGTTGTTGCCCTCGAGGATCTTGTCGGCGTCCGGGGTCGTCGGGCCGTTCGCGCCCTCGACGATGAAGAAGGCCTTCACCCGGTCGGCGTTCTCCTCGTGGATGACGCCCTCGAGCGCGGCCGGCACGAGGATGTCGACGTCGAGCTCGAGCAGCTCGGCGTTGGTGATCGTGTCCGTGCCGGGAAAGCCCACGACGGTGTCCGCGCCGCACTTCAGGTGCTTGAGCAGGGCTGCCGGGTTGAGGCCCTTGGCGCTGTAGACGCCGCCCTTCCAGTCGCTGACCGCGACGACCAGGCAGCCGGCGTCGTGCAGGAACTGCGCCGCCAGACCGCCCACCTTGCCGAAGCCCTGCACCGCCACCGTCGCACCGCGGTGGTCGACGCCCGCTTCGCGCAGGGCGCTGAAGGCGGCGTACATGACGCCGCGGCTGGTGGCGCCGGCGCGGCCCTCCGAGCCGCCGACGCTGACGGGCTTGCCGGTCACGACACCGGTCACGGTGTAGCCCTTGTGGGCGCTGAACGTGTCCATCATCCAGGCCATCGTCTGCTCGTCCGTGCCGACGTCCGGAGCTGGGATGTCCCTCTCCGGGCCGATGATCGGCATGATCTCGCTGGCGTAGCGGCGACTGACCCGCTCCAGCTCGTTGCGGCTGAGCAGCCGCGGGTCGACCGCCACGCCGCCCTTGGCGCCGCCGTACGGGATGCCGATGAGCGCGCACTTCCACGTCATCCACATCGCCAGCGCCTTGACCTCGTCGAGGTCGGTGTCCGGGTGGTAACGGATGCCGCCCTTGGCAGGCCCGCGCGCGAGGTTGTGCTGCACCCGGTAGCCGGTGAGGACCTCGACGTGCCCGTCGTCGTAACGGAGCGGCACGGACACGGTCAGGGCGCGCCGCGGCGTCGCCAGCAGCTGGTGCAGCCCGTCGTCGAGGCCCAGCTCGCGGACCGCGTTCGCCAGCTGGATCTGTGCCGACTCCCAGGCCGTCTGGCCGCTGCTCACGTCGCACGCCCTCCTCGTCGGCGTCGCCGTTGACGCCCCCGCGACCGCTCCAGGGTAGTGCGTGACGCTCGCGCGCGGGGGGCGGCGCGGTGGCGGACATCACCCGGAAAGCGCTCCACCGGCCTCCGCGGGTGGCCGACACTGCTCCCATGACCCGCCGCCTGGCCGCCGTGGCCGCCTGCGCGCTGCCGCTCGCCGCCCTGCCCGCGCTGCCCGCGGCGGCCGCCGACGGGCCGGCGCTGACCGTGGACGTCGCCGCCGGCCGGCACCCCATCAGCCCCGACGTGTACGGCATGAACTGGGCGGACCCCGCGCTGGAGAGCGAGCTCGGCCTGACCGCGAACCGGTGGGGCGGCAACGCCACCACCCGCTACAACTGGACGAACAACACGACGAACCTCGCCGCCGACTGGTTCTTCGAGAACCTCGTCCGCGCGCCCGCCGACTCCCTCGACGCCTACGTCTCCGGCTCGCGCGGCCGCGGCGTCCGCACGCTCGTCACGGTGCCGATGGCCGGCTGGGTCGCGAAGGACTCGCCGGGCAGCCACCCGTTCCACTGCGGCTTCAAGGTGTCGAAGTACGGCGCGCAGCAGGCTGTGGACCAGTGGGACACCGACTGCGGCAACGGCAGGCGCGCCGACGGCTCGTTCGTCACGGGCAACGACCCGTCGGACACGTCCGTCGCGGCCGGCCCGGCGTTCGTGAAGGCGATGGTCACCCACCTCGTCGGCACCCACGGCAGCGCGGCGACGACCGGCGTCCGCACGTACGCGCTCGACAACGAGCCGGCGCTCTGGGACGACACGCACCGCGACGTTCACCCGCTGCCGGAGACGTACGACTCGCTGCGCGACAAGTCGGTCGCCACCGCGAAGGCGATCAAGGAGGCCGACGGCGGTGCCGCGGTCGTCGGCCCGAGCGAGTGGGGCTGGTGCGGCTACTTCTTCTCCCCCGCCGACGCCGGCGGCTGCGGCAAGGGCGCGGACCGCACGGCACACGGCGACGTGCCGTTCTCCGAGTGGTACCTGGCGGAGTTCGAGAAGGCGTCGGACGCGGCCGGCCGGCGGCTGCTCGACGGGTTCGACCAGCACTACTACCCGCAGTCGTCCGGCGTCGCGCTCGCCGCGGCCGGCTCCACGGCTACGCAGGCGCTGCGGCTGCGTTCGACGCGCAGCCTGTGGGATCCGACGTACTCGGACGAGTCGTGGATCGGCGGCGACGTCGGCGCGCCGCCGATCCGGCTGATCCCGTGGATGCGCGAGATCGTGGCGGCCCGCTTCCCGGGCACGAGGACGTACGTCTCCGAGTACAACTGGGGTGGCCTCGAGCACGTCAACGGCGCGCTCGCGCAGGCCGACGTGCTCGGCATCTTCGGCCGCGAACGCCTCGACGGCGCGATGCTCTGGGCGCCGCCGGCGCCGGGCCAGCCGGGCGCGTTCGCGTTCCGGATGTACCGCAACTACGACGGCAGCGGCGGCCGGTTCGGCGAGACGTCGGTCCGCGCCGTCAGCGGCGACCAGGCCGAGCTGGCCGTCTACGCCGCGCAGCGCGCCGCCGACGGCGCCGTCACCGTCATGGTCGTCAACAAGACGGCCGGCGACCTCACGGCGCCGCTCACGCTGTCCGGCACGACGCCCGGCTCGACCGCCGCGGCGTACCGGTACTCCGCCGCCGACCTCGGCGCGATCCAGCAGCTCGCCCCGCTGCCGGTGAACGCCGGCACGGTCGGCACGACGTACCCGGCGAACAGCATCACGCTGCTCGTCGTCCCGACCGCCGCACCCGCCGCGGCCGCGCTGACGACGGCGGCGACGCCAACGACGGTCACGTACGGCACCCCGGTCACCGTGACCGGCCGGCTCACCTCGGGCGGCGCGGCCGTGGCCGGCCGGGCGCTCACGCTCCAGGCCCGGCGAGCGGGCACGAGCACGTGGACGAACGTCGGCACCGCGACGACGGCGACGGACGGCCGGGTCACCAAGCGGTACGCGCCCAGGTGGACCGCGGCGCTGCGCTGGCGGTGGGCCGGCGACGGGGCGTACACCGCCGCCACGAGCACATCGGTCACGGTGCTGGTCAAGGCGAAGGTGACGACCCTGCTGTCGCCCACGTCGATGCCGCTCGGGCGGACCGCCAAGGTCTACGGCGCCGTCTACCCCGCGCACCCATACGGCAGGTACGCGCTGCAGCGCTGGACCAGCGCGACCGGCTGGCGGACCGTCGGCACGTCCACGCTGACCGCCAGCAGCACGTTCGCCACCTACCGGACGCCGGGTACACGCGGGACGTACGTCTACCGCGCCTACCGGTACGCCGACAGCGACCACGCCGCCGGGGTCGGGCCGACGGTGCGCCTCACGGTGACTTGATGGGACGGCACCCGCGCCGTGCTGGAGGTGCGCGGCGCGGGTGCCGTCCGGACGTTCGCGTGGGCCCCTACCCCACCTCGAACGCCCTCCCCCGAGACCCCCGTCTCATCGGGAGGCCTCACGTAGTGCGATCCGCGCGGCATCCGCCCGGGTGCGCGCGCCGATCGTCACCAGCACCCGCGCCACCCGCGCGCCGACGTCGCGGGACGGCGCGTGCGTGACGGCCGCGATCTCGGCGTTGGTGAGCCCGTCGGCGACCAGCCTGAGCACGTGGCGCTCGGCCGGCGACAGCGCGGCGACCCCGGGCCCGGGGGGCACGCCGGGCCCGAGCCGCCGGTCCGCGAACCGTTCGCCGCGGACCGCCGTGTGCAGCGCGGCGGCGAGCGCGTCCATGGACAGGTCCTTGACGAGGTATGCCGCCGCGCCGGCCGCGAACGCCGCCCGCGCCCGCGCCGGGTCGTCCGCCGCCGAGAGCAGCACGCATCTGATGTCCGGGCGCGCGACGGCGAGCCGCCGGCACAGCTCGATGCCGCTCGCTCCGGGCAGGCGGACGTCCACGAGCGCGACGTCCACTTGCAGCGCGGGGCCGGCCAGCTCGTCGTACGCGGTCTCCGCGCAGGTCGCGGTCCCCGCCACCCGCACGTCGCTGCGGCGGGCGAGCGCGCCGGTCAGCGCGGCGAGCACCGCGGGGTGGTCGTCGACGACGTAGAGGCGCAGCGTCATCGCGTCGGCACCCACGCGTGCAGGCAGACGCCGTGCGGACGGAAGTTCGAGACCTCGAGGCCGCCGCCGATCTCCTCCATCCGGCGCTGCATCGTCCGCAGCCCGAAGTGCAGGCCGTGCTGCTCGTCCGACCGCGCCGACATGCCGGTGCCGTCGTCACGGACGATGACGGCGGCGCGTTCCGGCGAGTACGACACCGTGACCGTCGCGGTGGAGGCGCGCGAGTGGCGGACGACGTTCTCCAGCGCCTCGTGCGTCACCCGGAACAGCGCCTCCTCGCGCCCGTGCGCGAGCCGTACGGGCGTGCCGACGACCCGCAGCTGCAGCCCGATCGGGGTGGTCTCGCCGATCTTGCGCACCAGCGTCCGTACCGACGGCACCAGCCCGCGCTTGGCCTGCTCGAGGAACGACAGCGCGTGGATCGCCAGGCGCAGGTCGGCGTTGGCGCGGGTCACCGACCCGACGGCGGCGCGCAGCTTCGCGGCGGCGAGCCGGTCGTGCACTGTTGCCGCGACGCCCTCCAGCTCGACCCGGAGCGCGAAGAGCTGCTGGCCGAGCGTGTCGTGCAGGTCGCGGGCGACGCGTTCGCGCTCCTCGGCGACGGCCAGGCCGCGTTCGTGCTCGGCCATCCGGCGGCGCTGCAGCACCCGCGCGACGGCGGCCCCGACGCCGCCCGCCACGGAGCAGAGCAGGTCGGGCACGTCGCCCTCCGCCGCCCCGCGGACGCGGAGCGCGCCGACGACGAGGTCGTCGGCGACCATCGGCACCACCAGCACGTCGTCGGAGAGGACGGGCTGCCCCGCGCCGCCACGCCGCCAGCGCCGGAACAGGGGCGCCAGCCGGCGCGGCGGCGCGGGCGTCGCGAACAGCCGCGCGGCGGCCGGCTCGAAGAGGAACGCGTCGAGCAGCTCGGCGCCGGTCGTCGAGCGGACCGCGGGTGCGAGGCGTTCGACGATCCGGGGCAGGTCCGGCTCGAGCAGCGGGTCGTCGGCCAGCGCGCGCACCGCGTCCAGCAGTTCGGCCCGGCGCGCCAGCCGCGCGGACTCGCCCGCGCGCTCGTACGCGTGCCACGCCTGCGCCGCCACGTCGCCCGCGGCGGCCAGCTCGACGGCCGTCAGCGGCGGCACCCGGTCGCGGCCGACCACGGCGAACGCGCGCACCGCGTCCCGGGCGTCGGTCATCGGCACGACCACGTGCTCCTCGCCGGGCCGGCCGGGCAGCAAGACCGGGCGCGCGGGGTCCGCCTCCACCGCGCGCAGCGCGCGGCGGCTCACGTCGTCCAGGGCGCCGACCGGGTATCGGCCGGGGTCCGGGCGGCCGCGGCCGTGGCTGGCGAGCGTCTCCACGATGTCGCCGGTGACGACGTGCAGCGAGCACTCGGTGCCGCCGACGACCCCCGCCAAGCCGGCGAGCGCGGCCTGCAGCACGGCGTGCCCCGTCCGCGCCGCGGCCAGCTCGCGGCCGGCGGCGGTCACGCGGTCGAGCACGGCCTCGGTCCGGCGGGCCCCCTCGGCGACACCGGCGACGCCGAGCAGGTACGACACCGGCGCCGCCATCGCCTCCAGCAGCCGCACGTCGTTCTCACTGAACTCGTGCGGCCACGCCGCGTAGTCCACGACCAGAGCGCCGCACGGCACGCCGTCCACGAGCAGCGGCGCGACCGCCGCCGACTGGACGCCGAACGAGATGCGCCACGGCTCCGGCACGAGCGCTGACGACTGCACGTCGTTGATCACGATCGGGCGTCCTGTGGTGATCGCGGAAACGTCGATCGGAATGCTGTCCAGGCGGACCGGCGGCATGCTCAGGAATCGGCTCCACAGCACGGCGTCCTCGGTGCGCGCCACCGCCACAGCAGGCACGAGTCGGCCAAGATCGTCGAGCAGCAGCACGCTCGCGTGGTCCGCCCCGAGCGCCTGCCGGGCCATCCGCGCGGCGTCGGCGAGGCGCGCGCTCACGTCTGCACCAGCCCGCGTGGCGCCCCGGCTAGGAGTCGCCGAGCCGGCACGCGGCAGCAGCGGGGGGCGTACCCCCTCTCGCAGCGGCGGCTCTGCCGTCGTCATCGCGCTGCCCATCGGCCACTCCCTGGCGTCGATAGAGCAGTACGCGCGAAACTGGGCGGCGTTACAGGAAAGTCCCTAGATCGCGCAGAAAGAACGTCCGTACCGCTTGCGCCGTCCGGTCCTACCCGGGACCCTTACGCGGAGCGGATTTCTGCGAACGGAGCACAATGACGGTCAGCCCGCTGAACGTCCCCGAGGAGCCGGGGTCGTTCGACGCGTTCTACCGGCGGTTCCGTCCCCGCGTGCACGTCCTCGTCGCCCGGCACTTCCCCACCTGCGACCCGGACGACATCGCGCAGGAGACGATGACCCGCTGCCTGCTCAACTTCGACTCCCTCGACCCGCGCCGCGACCCGTGGCCGTGGGTGAGCTCCGTGGCCCGCAACGCCGCCATCGACTCCATGCGCCGGACCGCGCGCATCGTCTCCACCGACGAGCTGCCCGAGCCGCCCGGACCGGCCGACACGACGTACGACGCCGTGCTGGTGAACGAGCGGCGGCGCTCCGTGCGCCTCGCGCTCGCCCGCCTGCACCCGCACGACCGGCAGCTCATCGAGGACCACGAGCTGCACGGCCTCGGGTACGCCGACATGGCCGCCGTCCGCGACATGACCACGAACGCCCTGCGCCAGCGGCTGTTCCGGGCCCGCGGCCGCCTCGCCGTGGAGCTGCGCCGCGCCGGCACGACCCTCGGCGTCGTCCCGGTGGCGTTCCAGGCGCGCGCGGCGCGCATCTCCCGGAAGCTGCACGACGTGGCGCATGTCGGCGGCCCGGCGGGCGCGACCGCGCTCAGCGTCGCCGCCGTCGCGGGCGTCACGTCCGTGGCGACGTTCCTCGGCGGCCCGGCCACCGCACCCGTCCAGGCCGCCCTCCCGCGGAACACCACCGATGCCATCGAGGCCGTCACCCGTGGCGACGCGCGGACGTCGCCCGCCGCGCCCAAGGTAGCGCGGCCCGTCCCTGCCGACAGCCGCGTCACGCCGCGGTCTCCCCGGCCGAGTACGGCGGCGGAAGCGCGGCCGCCGCAGTACCCGATCCCGTTCTTCACGAACAAGAAGGGCGACCCGACCGACCCCAGCCAGGCGCACCGGTACTGGGTTGGGGTCGAGGACACGCCGATCGGCCCCGTCGGGATGGAGACCAACGAGGGCTGGTCCCCGGGATACGGCCTGCTCTGCACCGTCGACCTCGCCGAGTGCCCGGAGCCTACGGGCGGTTGAGCGAGACATCGATCTGCGCCACGCTGCCGATCTCGACCTCGCGCTCGTCATGCGTCGTGACGATCGACGTGTTCTCGACGCACTCGCCGGCGTCCTTATCGTCGCCGGTCAGCAGAATGGTCACCGTGACGTGAGCGCAGATCGGTCCCGCGTAAGCGGGCGCTGACGAACCGAGCAGCACCGCCGCCCCGCACCCCGCCGTCGCGGCGGTCGTGGCCAGAATCCTTCGCACCATCGGGTGCCTCCTTCGTGTTGGCGAACCGTCACGAGGAGGTAGGGCGAAATCGGCCGATTTCTTACGGTGCGAGCGCGAACTGGGGGTGACCACTCCCCCCGGAAAACACCTCGCCCGGCCGGCGAGCCTGAGGGGCTCGCGCGACCGGGCGAGGGTCGTGCTACGTGCGGTGGAGCGTTACGCGGTCCGGCGGCGACGCAGCGCGTACGCCGATGCCGCGGCGAGCACCAAGCCGAGTGCCGGCAGGACCGGCGACGCGCCCGTGGTGGGGATGCGCGGCGGCTGCGCCACCGGCGGCTGACCCACCGGGGGCTGACCGACCGGCGGGTTCACCACGGGCGGCCGCGGCGGCTGCGGCGGCGGCGGCGTGACGTCCTTCTTGCCCGGCGTCACCGACGAGAAGACCTGCAGCTCGGAGATCCGGACGCGGCCCTTCTGCGAGTTGTTCGCCGCGGGCGGCTCGTCCGGCTCGCCGTTCGGCGGCGTCGTCAACGTCGCCGCGGTGAAGCCGTCCACGCAGTCCGGGTCGGACAGCGGCTCGCCGACCGGGTTCTGCTCGCCGGAGAACGCCGGGTTGCCGGTGCAGTGGTTCGTGAGCACCCGGATCCGGACGTGCGTGGCCTGCGTGTCCGGCACGTCGAACGTCTTGATCCGCAGGTTCTCCGACGTGGGCCTCGGCCGGATGCTCGGGAACGCGTCCTCCGGGCTCGTGTAGACGAGCTGGAAGGAGTCGGCCTCCTCGCAGTCGGCGCCCTTCGACGCGTCGCAGGTGAGGATCTCGAACGACCGCAGCGCCGCGAACCGGTTCTGGCCGATGTCGTCGTACGGGTCGCTGGTGGCCTGCGGCCGGTTCAGCGCCGAGACCGCGATCTCCTTCACGAGGTGCGCGCCGCCGGCCAGGTCGACCGTGACCTGCTTGCCGGCGATCTCGGTGTCGTTGTCGTGCATCTCGGACCGGTAGGCCCAGTTCGTCTCCTCCGAGTCGTCGATCAGCGCGGCGTGGTTGCCGCCGTCGCCGGTCGCGTCGCCGCCGCTGGTCTCCGAGGCGAGGTTGCGCCGCATCGGGACGTCCACGATGTACGACTTGCCGGCCTCGAACGTCCGCTCGAACTGGTACATGCCGAAGCCGTCGGCTCTCGCCGTGAAGAAGTAGTTGCCGGGTACGAACTGGCGGACGTTGCTGAACTCACCAGACTTCGACACCTCCGCCTCGCTCGTCCGAGCGGTGAACGGACCGACGAAGACGAGCGCCTCGGCCGGCACGCCGCCACCGTCGACGGGGACCGCCCGGAAGCGGACCTGCGCCTCGATGTTCTCCAGCGGCGTCGCCCAGTCGGCGGTCCCGCCCACGTCGGCGTTGTCACCCATGCCGCGGGCCGCGTACGCCGCCCACAGCTCCTTCTGGTTGGCGCCCTTGTAGCGCATCTTGTCGGCGGCGATCTGCGCCTCCGCGGCCTCCGGCATGGAGGCGTTGGCGGCCTGGAGCAGGTAGCCGTCGAACAGCAGCTGGATCCAGCGGCGGTTGCCGGGGCACTTCGCCGAGTCGATGCGGCCGTCGGCGCACTCGTACTGCAGCTTCTTGTTGTCGTACGGGAACTGGTCGTCGTACTTGTCGACCAGCGCCTGGCGCACCACGAAGTTCGTGGCGCCCCAGATCTCGCTGTCGGAGTGCGGCGAGGTCTGGCCGTTGCCGTCGTAGAGCAGCTGCGAGTAGTTCAGCGGGCTGTCGTTCATCCCGTAGTTGCGGATGCCCGCCTGCTTGTTGCCGGTGGCGTACACGGCGACGGCGTACGGGTTCTCGTCGCCCTTCGGCGCGAAGCCGTACCCGTTGGCGTACTCCATCGCCATGAGGTCCGACCAGGCCTCGCCCATCTTGCCGCCCTCGGAGCTCCCGCCCGGCAGGCCCTCGTCGGGGCCGCCGACCATGCGGTTGCTGATGGCGTGGCCGTACTCGTGGACGATGATCCCCATGTCGTACGCGCCATCGGTGCAGGGCGCGTAGAAGCTCGCCTGCAGCGGGTGCCAGAGGTACTGGTTCGTGACGCCGGGCGTGCCGTCGTTCAGCGTGATCTGGTTGGCGTTGTCACGGCCGGTGAACACCACCGAGCCCGCGACCGCGCCAGCCTGCGCCTGACCCTTCTCCGGGTCGTTGGCGCGCGCCTCGTCGTCACCCTCGCGGTCCTCGCCGAAGTTGACCTGCTGCATGTTCCAGGCCGTCTCCATGAACCCGAGGAAGTACGACCAGTCGTGCACGCGGCCGTAGCTGAAGAACAGGTTGTTGATCGCGGCGTCGATGTCGTTCTGCGCCGGCGACGCGTAGTTGGCGGACAGGTTGCAGTTGCTGGTGTGCCACTGGTCGGTGAACGCGTAGTCGTACACCCGCGTCGGCGACGGGGTGGCGTAGCGCGGCGAGTCCGGCGTCAGGTGGCTCGCGTACGACGACGTCGTCCAGGCGTTGTTGCCCTGGCTGGTGAACGTCGGCTCGGCGGTGCTGCCGTCGGGCGCGGGCAGCTCGTCGTACGGGAACCGCAGCTGCGGGATCGCCCGGATGCCCTCCGAGCCGCCGGTGACGAGGTCACAGCCGCTCGCGGCCGAGACCCAGCACCACGTCGGGCGGTCGTCCGGCGACGCGACGCCCGGCATCGGCAGCGCCGGCGAGTGCGGGAACGCCTTCCAGCGCGGGTTCGGCTCGACCTGCATCCCCGGCGACTTCGTCGGCATGCCGTGGGCGAGGTGGTCGACGGCGTGGGCGCGGTGCAGGACCTTGCCGGTCTGCGCGTCGACGTGCGTCATGTAGGCGAGCGGCTCGTGCCCCTTGTCCACGCGGGCGTTGTCGAGCGTGTTCGCGACCCAGGTCAGCTTGACGCCGTCGCGCGGCGTCGGCAGCGCCATCGGGCGCACCAGCTGCGGCTCCGGCTGGCCGGCCACCTGCAGCGTGACCGCGCCGGGGATGTGCGACCTCTTGTCGAGGACGGTGATGTCACCGGCCGGGACGTGCCACCCGACGTCCGCCGCGGCGTTGCGCCACGCGGTGACCGGGTCCAGCGTGCGCTTGTTCGTGACCTCGGTGTCGCCGGTGGCCGACGACGAGACGTACGTCACGCGGTTGTCGGAGTCGAGGCCGACGGTGAGCAGGCCGTCCTGCCCGGCCGCCACGCCGAGGAACAGCTGGCGGAACAGCACGATGTGCGGCAGCGAGTCCTCGCTGGCGAGCGGCTTGAGCCCGGCCTTGATCCGGCGGCGGTCAGGTGCCTCGAACATCGCGTGGTTCGCGGTCACGTCGAGGTACTTGGCCTCGGTCAGCTCCGGCGTCAGCCGGAACAGCGACGCGTTGTCGCGCACCCACCGGCGGGCGACCTCGACGGCGTCACCCTCGGAGGGGCCGGAGAGGTAGCCGTGCCGGTTGTACAGCGACTGCGGCGTGCCGAACTTGGTCCAGCGCGGCTTCGAGGCGCCGAGGCGCCGGGCGTGCGCGAGCTGGGCCGACGTGGGTCGCAGCGCGCCAACGCGCGCGTCGAAGTCGCCGGGGGCGAGGCTGTCCTCACCCTGGAACCCGGGGCGGAGGAGGTCGAGGGGGACTTGGTTCGTTCGCGACGCCGCGTTGCTTCCACCCGGAGCGACGAGCGTCGCGAGGGTGAGGGGCACGGCAAGCCAGATCAGACGGCTGCGACGCACGGGCTTACTCCCAGGTGAGGCTGGTGGTGGCGTGGCCTACTTCCACGTCGGGACGTTAGTCCCTCCCGCAAGTTATCCGGTTGTGCCCCGGATCGCCCGGTCAGCCGAACCGGCCGGTGATGTAGGCCTCGGTCCGCGCGTCGCTCGGGTTCGTGAAGATCTTCTGGGTCGAGTCCACCTCGATCAGCTTCCCCGGCTCGCCGGCGCCCGCGATCGTGAAGAACGCCGTCACGTCGCTCACCCGCGCGGCCTGCTGCATGTTGTGGGTGACGATGACGATCGTGTAGCGGTCCTTGAGCTCGATCATGAGCTCCTCGATCGCCAGCGTGGAGATCGGGTCGAGCGCCGAGCACGGCTCGTCCATGAGCAGCACCTCCGGCTCGACCGCCACCGCCCGCGCGATGCAGAGCCGCTGCTGCTGCCCGCCCGACAGGCCGGCGCCGGGCTTGTCCAGCCGGTGCGAGACCTCCGACCAGAGGTTGGCCGCCTTCAACGACCGCTCCGCCGCGTCGTCGAGGTCGCTCTTGCGCTTCACGCCGTTGAGGCGCAGCCCGGCGACGGCGTTGTCGTAGATCGACATCGTGGGGAACGGGTTCGGCCGCTGGAACACCATCCCGATCGTCCGGCGCACGCTCACCGGGTCCACGCCGGGCGCGTAGAGGTCCTCGTCGTCGAGCAGCACCCGGCCCTCGATGCGCCCCTTGGGAACCGTCTCGTGCATCCGGTTCAGCGTCCGCAGGAACGTCGACTTGCCGCAGCCGGACGGGCCGATGCAGGCGGTCACGGCCTTCGGCTCGACGGTGATGGTGACGTCGTCGATCGCCTTGAACGCCCCGTACCACGCGGACAGCCCGACCGTCTCGATGCGCTTGGCCACTAGCTGGTGCCTCCCAGGCGGTTCCGGCGGGTGACGAGGCGGGCGGCGACGTAGAGGAGCACCACCACGAGGATCAGCGCGAGCGCCGCGGCCCACGCGCGGTCCACCGCGCCGCGCGCCGACGAGGTCGCCTGGTCGAAAACGTACAGCGGCAGCCCGGACTGCGGCCCCTTGAACGGGTTCCGCCGGATGGAGTCGAAGCCGAACGCCGTGAGCAGCAGCGGCGCCGTCTCGCCCGTGACGCGGGCCACGGCGAGCATGACGCCGGTCGTGATGCCCGCCGACGCCGTCGGCAGCACCACCGAGGTCACGGTCTTCCACCGCGGCACGCCGAGCGCGTACGACGCCTCGCGCAGCGAGTCGGGGACCAGCCGGATCATCTCCTCGGCCGAGCGCACGACGACCGGCAGCATGAGGATCGCGAGCGAGATCGACGCGGCGAACCCGGAGAACCCCTGCCCCAGCCCGATCACCCAGAACGCCAGCACGAACAGCCCCGACACGATCGACGGGATGCCGGTCATGACGTCCACGACGAAGCGCACCGCCGCGGCCAGGCGGCCGCGCCCGAACTCCGTGATGTAGACGGCGGTGAGCAGCCCCAACGGCACCGCGAGCGCGATGGCGAGCCCGACCTGCTCAAGCGTGCCGAGCAGCGAGTGGTAGATGCCGCCGTGGGTGTCCAGCGGCCCGATCCCGCGCATCGAGTGGTACAGGAAGTACCCCGTCAGCCCCTTCGCGCCGCGCGCGACGGTGTAGCCGAGGACCAGCACCAACGGCGTCAGCGCCGCGCCGACGGCACCGGCGATGAGCACCCTGGCCAGCCGGTCGGCTGCCCGGCGCCGGCCCTCGACGGCGTACGACGCCACGGTGAGGACGGCGGCGTACCCGGCGAGGAAGACCACGAGCGTCCCGGCCCGGCCCTGTGCCGGCGTGAGCGCGACGAGCAGCGCGGTGAGCGCCGCGGCGGCCCCGCCGAGCGCGACAGGCGCCCAGCGCGGCAGCGTGGGGGCGGCGAGGCGGACGGTCACGCGGCCCTCCGGTTGCGGAAGAGGATCGCGCGGGCGACGACGTTGACGACGAGCGTGATCGCGAACAGGACCAGCCCGGACGCGATCAGCGCGCCGCGCCCCGGCACGCCGGCCTCGCCGAACTTCGTGGCGATGTTCGCGGCGATCGTGTTGCCCCCCTCGGCGCGGAGCAGCCGCAGCGACGGCGTGAACGCCGCCGACAGCACCAGCGCGACCGCGATCGTCTCGCCGAGCGCGCGGCCGAGCCCGAGCATGATCGCGGAGACCACGCCGGGGCGGCTGGCGGGGAGGACGGCGATCCTGATCGCCTCGAGCTTCGTCGCACCGAGCGCCAGCGCGGCCTCGCGGTGCGACTGCGGCACCTGCACGAACACCTCGCGCGAGATGGCGGCCACGATCGGCAGCACCATGATCGCGAGCACGACGGACGCCGCGAACAGCGACCGCCCGCCCACCGGCTCACCCGGCGTCACCCTGAAGAACGGCACCCACGACAGGTGCGCGGCGAGGAACTCCTGCAGCTTCTGCATCCGGGGCACCAGGAAGAACACGCCCCACAGGCCGTACACGACGCTCGGCACGGCGGCGAGCAGGTCGGTGACGTAGCCGAGCGGCGCCTTGAGCCGCGGCGGCGCGTACTCGCTGACGAACAGCGCCACCCCCAGCGCGACCGGCACCGCGAGCACCAGCGCGGCCACGCTCGTCACGATCGTGCCGGCGACGAGCGCGGCGATCCCGAACCGCGACGGCTCCCGGTCCGGCAGCCACTGCCGCTCGGTCAGGAACGACGCGGAGTTGCCGTCGAGCGCCGGGACCGCCTTGTGCACGAGGAACGCCGCGATGGCGACGATGACGACGAAGACCAACGTTGCCGACGCCGCCGTCCCCCCGCGGAACGCCGCTTCCATCCGGCGCGTCCGCGCCCGAGCGGGTGGTAACCCGCTCGGGCGCGTGTCGAGCTGTGTCATCCGGTAGCTCTCATGTCAGGGCCTGCACCGCGAGGCCGAGCTTGACCGCGATGTTCGTCGGGACCGGGGCGTAGCCGAGCTGGTCGGCGCCGCTCTGCCCGCCGCTGACCGCGTAGCCGAGGAACGCCTTGAGCAGCTCGGCGTTCTTGTTGCCCTTGTCGCACACGATGACATAGCTCACCGCGGCGACCGGGTAGGCCGCCGGCTCCTTGGTGCCGTAGTCCACGTCGGCCCGCAGGTCCCCGGTCGGCGCCGACTCCAGCTTGGCGGTGGCGAGCGCCGCGGAGACGTTGAGGCCGACCGCGTCGACGTACGCGCCGGAGGCGTTCCTCACCTTGGCCCACGGCAAGTCGTTCGACTTCGCGAACGACAGCTCCGTGTACGTGATCCCGCCCTCGGTGGCCTTGACGACGCCGGTGACGCCGTCGGAGCCCTTCGCCGCCTGGCCCCCCGGCCAGGACAGCTCCTTGCCCACACCGAGCGTCCAGGTGTCCTTCGCCTGCGCGTCGAGGAACCGCGACAGCACGTCGGTCGTGCCCGAGGAGTCCGAACGGTGCACCGCCTGCACCGCGATGGTGGGCAGCGTCACGCCGGGGTTGTCCGCCTTGACCTCCGGCGCGTCCCACCGGGTGATCTTGCCGGTGAAGATGCCCGCGATCGTCGCCGGTGACAGCCGCAACGCGTCCGGCAGCCCGCGCAGGTGGTAGGTGAACACCACCGCGCCCGCCGCCACGGGCAGGTGGATCGCGGTGTTCCCCCGGCCGCAGCGCGCGTCCGCCTTCGCCTGCTCGTCGTCCTTCATCAACGAGTCGGTCCCGGCGTAGTCGACGGTGCCCTCGCCGAACTGCGAGATGCCCGCGCCGGAGCCGGTCGCCTTGTAGTCCACCGTCGTGCCGTCGCACGCGCCGGTGAAGTCCTTGATCCACTGCAGCTCGATGTTCTTCTGGAACGTCGAGCCCGCGCCGGTGAGCGTGCCGCTGCCGCCGCACGTCACGTTGACCGGGGCGGCGTTCGTCCCCCGGCCGAGAGTGTTGTCGTCGCTGCCGCAGGCGCTCGTCGCGAGCGCAGCGAGCGAAGCGGCCGCCAAGACCGCTGTCGTCCTCTTCGTCATCACGGGTGTCAGGCTAGGGAACCATGTTGACCGGCCCGGGGCGCCCAGGTGAACAGCAGGTGAACACGCGGACGCATTTTTCCGCGCGAGAAGGGGCTACGAGGACGGCAGCGCTAGTCGGCGGAGACCCGCTCGCCGGTCACCAGGTACACGACCCGGCGAGCGACGGACACCGCGTGGTCGCCGAAGCGCTCGTAGTACCGGCCGACCAGCGTCACGTCGATCGCGGGCTCCAGCCCGTGCGACCACCCGGGGCTCAGCATGATCCCGAACAGCCGCCGGTGCAGGTCGTCCATCGTGTCG
>DATLNJ010000053.1:0-17404 GCA_035536815.1 Frankiaceae bacterium | reverse complement strand
CACCGAGGTGGACGGCTTCGACGTCGACATCACGCCGACCGAGCACCTGGCGTTCTTCACCTACCACGACCGCCCGGGCATCGTCGGCGCGGTCGGCGGCATCCTCGGCGCCGCGAACGTCAACATCGCGAGCATGCAGGTGTCGCGTACGCAGCAGGGCGGCGACGCGCTCATGGCGCTCACGGTCGACACCGCGATCCCGCCGGAGGCGCTGGGCCAGATCAGCGAGGCGGTCGGGGCGCACTCGGCGCGCGGCGTGGACCTCGTCGGGACGTAGCGCCGGGCCGTAGCCAGCCGGCCCGCACGCACGGCACAATGGACGCATGCGCCGCCTCCCCCTCGCCGCGCTGGCGACCGCCGCGGCCACCCTCGCCGCGCCGGCCGGTGCGGCACCGCCGAACGAGTTCGTGCTGCGCGGCAACCGCACCGCCTGGGTCGACGTCAAGGTCGGCGGCGGTGGCCTCAACCTCGGCTCCGTCATGATCGAGACGCGGGGCCGCTTCGCCGGGGTCTACGGCGAGCAGATCGAGTCGATCAATCCGCAGAGCGTCGGCAAGACCCAGGGCTGGCTGTACCTGCGGTCGTTCACCACCAGCGGCGGCGACCCGGAGCCGGTGCGGGTGGGCCGGGATGCGTTCGACCCGGGCGTCGTCCGGCTGTACCTGATCGCCGACGGTCCGACGACGGTCTGGGTCGACACCCACACGCCCACGAGGCTCAACCCGGAGCCCAAGCATCCCGTTACCGCCGCCGCCGGCGCGGTAACCCTCGCGCGCTCCGGCGACGCGCTGGCCGGCCGGACGGCGCTGCCGGTGGCGCAGCGGTCGTTCACGTTCGCCGGGCTGCTCGCGGAGGGGACGTTGCCTGCGCTGGCCGAGGCCGAGGTGTGCGTGAACCGCGCCGCCGCCTGCCCGCAGCCGCCGGTGCCGGCGCCGATGCGGTCCGGGCTCTTCCAGACCGGCTCCGGGTGGAACGACGTCAGCGAGGTCACGGGTCCGCGGTGGGCGTGGACGAGCGGGTACGACCCGCAGTTCGCGATGGCCGAACGCGGCCGCAACACCGCCCGCTTCTCGCTGACCCACGCCGCGGAGATCCGCCGGGCGGTCGGCGTGGCGTTCACGCTGACGCTCGCCTGACCCCGCCGCCGACCCGCGTCCCGACTCGCGCTACCGTCCGTACATGGATCTCGACCTCGCCATCGAGCTCAACACCACCCCGCGGGACGCCGAGGAGCGTGCCGCGCTGTTGTCCGAGCCGGGCTTCGGCCGCGTCTTCACCGACCACCTGGCCACCGCCGGGTGGACGAAGGACGGCGGCTGGCGCGACGCGCGCATCAGGCCGTACGGCCCGCTGTCGCTGGACCCGGCGACGTCGTTCCTGCACTACGGGCAGGCGATCTTCGAGGGCTTCAAGGCCTACCGGCACCCGGACGGCTCGGTCCACACGTTCCGGCCGGAACGCAACGCCGCGCGCTTCGCCCGCTCCGCCGAACGCCTCGCGCTCCCGCCGCTGCCGCCCGACTGGTTCGTCGGGCTGGCCGACGAGCTGATCAGGACCGACCGCGACTGGGTCCCTGCGGGCGGTGAGTCGTCGCTGTACCTGCGGCCGTTGATGCTGGGTACCGAGGTCGGGCTCGGCGTGCGCCCGAGCAACGAGGCGCTGTTCGTGCTGCTCGCCTCGCCCGCCGGCTCGTACTTCGCCGGCGGCGTGAAGCCGGTCTCCATCTGGCTGTCCGAGGAGTACATCCGCGCCGCGCCCGGCGGCACCGGCGCCGCGAAGTGCGCAGGCAACTACGCGGCGAGCCTGATCGCCCAGCAGGAGGCGATCGCGAACGGCTGCGAGCAGGTGGCGTTCGTGGACGCCGTCGAGCGCCGGTGGGTCGAGGAGCTCGGCGGCATGAACCTGTTCTTCGTCCACGACGACGGCTCGATCGTCACGCCGGAGCTGACCGGCAGCATCCTCGAAGGCGTCACGCGCGACGCGATCGTCGAGCTGGCCGGGGAGCTCGGCCACAAGGTCGAGGAACGCCGCATCGACATCCGCGAGTGGCAGGACGGCGTGCGCGACGGCACGGTCACCGAGGTGTTCGCGTGCGGCACCGCGGCGGTCGTGACACCGGTCGGCGTGCTGCGCTGGCGCGGCGGCGAGGCGGTCACCGGCGACGGAGGCACAGGCCCCGTCACGGCGAGCATCCGGCAGGCGCTGCTGGACCTACAGCTCGGCCGCGCCGAGGACACCCACGGCTGGCTGCACCGGGTCTGCTGACATGCCGCTGACGCCTACCCGCAAGATCTGGATGGACGGCGAGCTCGTCGACTGGGACGACGCGCGCATCCACGTCCTCAACCCCACGCTGCACTACGGCTGGGGCGTGTTCGAGGGCATCAGGGCGTACGCCACCGGCTCGCGCGGCCCGGCCGTCTTCCGGCTGACCGAGCACATCGAGCGGCTGTTCCGCTCGGCGCACATCTACTTCCTCGAGCCGGCCTGGACCGTCGCGGAGATCGTCGCCGCGACCAAGGATCTGGTCCGGGTCAACGAGGTGGAGTCCTGCTACATCCGCCCGCTGATGTACCTGGGCTACGGCGAGATGGGGCTCAACCCGCTGCCGTCGAAGACGAACGTCATGGTCGCCTGCTGGCCGTGGGGGACGTACCTCGGCGACGAGGCGGAGGCCAACGGCGTCCGCGCCCGCGTCTCCTCGTGGCAGCGGCTCGGCCTCAACACGATCCCGCCGGCCGGCAAGGGCACCGGACAGTACGTCAACTCCTCGCTCGCCAAGGTCGAGGCGCTCAAGGCCGGCTACGACGAGGCGATCATGCTGACGCCGTCCGGCAACGTCGCGGAGGGGTCCGGCGAGAACCTGTTCGTCGTCTCGCGCGGCGTCCTCTACACGCCCCCGGTCGTGGACGGCGTGCTGGCCGGGCTCACCCGTGACGCCGTGATGACGTTCGCCCGCGACGAGGGGATCGAGGTCGTCGAACGCAGCATCGTGCGCTCGGACCTGTACCTCGCCGACGAGGTCTTCTGCACGGGCACCGCGGCGGAGGTCGTGCCGATGGTCGAGATCGACGACCGCCGGGTCGGGACCGGCACGCCCGGCCCGGTCACCCGCCGGATGGTCGAGCTGTACCGGCAGGCGGTGACCGGCCGGCTCGACCGTTACAAGATGTGGAACGAGTACGTGCGTGACTGAGCCGTCGCCGCCCGAGCTCAAGGAGCGGTGGGAGGCGTTGCCGGCCAGGCAGCGTGGCGCGCTCATCCGCGCGGTCCGCCGCGGGGACGAGGTCTCGGAACCGGACCGGGCGCTGGCGGCGCACATCGCGCAGCGGGAGCTCGACCGCGTGACGAACGTCGTACGGCCGGGCCGGCTCACGGTGTGGCGGGTCTTCCAGGCGCTGGCCGCCGTCGTAGCGGCGCTCGCGGCGGTCACCGCCGTCGTCAACGGCGACATCCTGCCCGCCCTGCTCTACGGAACCGGCGCCGTGCTGTTCGGCACGTCGGCGCTGCTGGCGCGGCGGCGGCTGGCCCGGCAGGTCGGCCGCCTCGTCGCCGCCCGCGACGCCAACTCCTGACGCACGGGCCGGGTTGGGTGGCGTAGAAAGGGGGACGAACCGCCCGTAACGGGCGGCCACCTCTACCCCTTCGGAGGACCCTGTGCGCCGTTCCCTGCTCCTGCTCGCCGCGGCCGGTGCCGCGTTCGTCGCCACGCCCGCGACCGCCGACCCCGGCGGCGACCCGCCGTGCGAGTTCACGGTCCACCAGCCGGACGTGCACGTCGACCCGGACGGGCCGCACTACGTGACGGTCACGCCCAGGTACCCGCACTACACCTGCTAAGGAGCCCCGCCATGCGCACTGTCCGACTCGCCCTGTCCGCCGCGCTCCTCGCGGCGGTGGTGGCGCCCGCCGCCGCCTCGGCCGACGGCCGTTGCAAGCCGTACTTCTACGACGAGCAGGTCGGCCCGGTCACGGTGACCCGCGTCGACATCGTCTGCTGATGCGGACCCGTCGCGCGCTCGCGGCGGCGGCGGCGTCGTTCGTCGTCGCCGGCTTCGCCGCGCCGGCCGCGGCCGAGCCGCCCGGTCCCGGCGGTGGCCGCTGCCGCGTCTACTGGCAGGACCCGTTCTTCGACCACGGCATCCCTGGCCTGCCGCCGGTGCCCGGCCGCCCGTACGTCATCTGCGACCGCTGACGCACGAAGGGCGGGCGCGCGGCGACGGCTGGTCGCGGCGTGCCCGCCCTCCGGCGTGGCTGGGATCCCTAGCTGGCGGGGATCTCCTCCCACCACTGGCACCACCAGTCCGCGCCGACCAGGATGCGGATCTTCGGGTGCCAGCAGTAGGAGATGTCCTTCTCGGCCTCGAGGTAGTACAGGCAGTTGTCGCAGCGCTCGTCGCCGTACGGCTTCCCCTTGAGGATCGAGTCCTCGATGAGGTGCTGGAGCTTGAGGTGGTTCTCCTCGTCGATCGGCTTCGGCTCAGGCGTGGGGAGGTCGGTCATGCGTCAATCCAACACCGGCCGATTCGATTCGGGCCACTCGCACCGCGCCCGGTAGCCTGCCGCCCGTGCGCATCGCGAGGTTCAGCGTCGAGGGCGACGTGTCGTTCGGCGTCGTCGAGGGGGACGAGGTCGCGGCGCTCGCCTCCCACCCGTTCGGGCCGGTGTCGTTCAGCGGCGCCCGGCACGCCCTGGGCGAGGTCCGGCTGCTCGCGCCGATCATCCCGAGCAAGGTCGTCGCGATCGGCAAGAACTACGCCGACCACGCGCGCGAGATGGGCGGCGAGCCCCCGGCGGCGCCGGTGATGTTCCTCAAGCCGTCCACCGCGGTCGTCGGCGAGGGCGACGCGATCGCCCGGCCGCCGTCGGTGCAGCGCCTCGACTACGAGGGCGAGCTGGCCGTCGTCATCGGCCGGCTGGCGCGCGACGTGCCGCGCGAGCGAGCGCTGGACGTCGTCTTCGGCTACACCTGCGCCAACGACGTCACCGCGCGCGACCAGCAGCAGACCGACGGGCAGTGGTCGCGGGCGAAGGGGTACGACTCGTTCTGCCCGCTCGGGCCGTGGATCGAGACCGAGCTCGACCCGGCCGCGGCGCGGGTGACGACGACGCTGAACGGCGACGTGCGCCAGGACGCGCCGACGTCGTTGCTGCTGCACGACGTGCCGACGCTGGTGGCGTACGTGTCCGCGGTCATGACGCTGCTGCCGGGCGACGTGCTGCTCACCGGCACGCCGGCCGGCGTCGGACCCATGGAGGTCGGCGACACGGTGGCGGTCACGGTGGAGGGGGTCGGGACGTTGACGAACAGGGTGGCCGCGCGATGACCGAGGTACGTACCCGATTCGCGCCGGCGCCGTCCGGCGACCTGCACGTCGGCAACGTCCGCACCGGCCTGTTCTCCTGGGCCGTGGCGCGCCACGCCGGCGGGAAGTTCGTGTACCGGATCGAGGACACCGACGCGACGCGGGCCACCGACGAGGCGTTCCACGCGGCGGTGGACGTGCTGCGCTGGCTCGGCATGGACTGGGACGAGGGCCCGGTCGTCGGCGGGCCGGCGGCGCCGTACCGGCAGTCGGAGCGGTTCGAGACCTACGCCGGTGTCGTCAGGGAGCTGCAGGAGGGCGGGCACGCGTACCCCTGCTGGTGCGCGCCCGAGGACGTCACCGCGCGCAAGGCGGCGAAGGGCGACAAGACGCCCGGCTACGACGGCTACTGCCGGACGCGGACCGAGCCGGGCGAGGGGCCGGCGACGATGCGGTTCCGGATGCCGGACGGGTCCACGACGTGGGACGACCTGGTCCGCGGCGAGATCACCATCGAGCACAAGGACGTACCCGACTTCACGATCCTGCGCTCGAACGGCCACCCGCTCTACATGCTCGCGGCCACCGTGGACGACGTCCTCATGGGGATGACGCACATCGTCCGCGGCGAGGACCTGATCGCGGCGACGCCGCGGCAGATGGCCATGTACGCAGCCATTGGCGTGCCGCGCGAACGGTTCCCGCGGTTCGGGCACCTGCCGCTCATCGTCGGCGAGGACGGCAAGCCGCTGTCCAAGCGCAACGGCGAGGTGTCCATCGCCTGGTACCGCCGCAACGGCTTCCTCCCCGAGGCGATGCTCAACTACCTCGCGCTGCTCGGCTGGTCGCTGCCGGGGACGGATCGCGAGGTCTTCTCGGTGGCGGAGCTGGTGGCGGCGTTCGACGTCACGCGGGTGTCGAAGAACCCGGCGCGCTTCGACGTCAAGAAGCTCGAGGCCATCAACGGCGAGCACATCCGGCTCATCTCGGAGGGCGACCTCGCGGCGCGGATCGTGCCGGTGCTGCAGGACGCGGGCGTGCTGCCGGACGAGCCGTCGACGGAGCAGCACGAGACGCTGCGCAACGCGATCCCGTTGATCCAGACCCGGCTGGCGCGGCTGACCGAGGCGCCGGACCTGGTGCGCTTCCTCTTCACGGAGTCGGCGCCGATCGACCCGGCGGCCGCGGCGAAGACACTGGTGGGCGAGGTGCTGCCGGCGCTGGAGGCGTCGCGGCGCGCGCTGGCGGCGTTGGAGACGTGGGACGCGGCGGCGATCGAGGCGGCGCTGCGCGCGGCGCTGGTCGAAGGGCTCGGGCTGAAGCCGAAGCACGCGTTCGGGCCCCTGCGGGTGGCGGTCACCGGCCGGACCATCTCGCCGCCGCTGTTCGAGTCGATGGAGCTGCTGGGGCGGGACGCGACGCTGGCCCGGCTGGACGCGGCGATCACCGACGTCCGCGGCGGCTGAGCTCTCGGAAGGCTTTGGCGTCCGGCTGCGGCGTCGGGTAGGCTCGTACGGTCCCCGCAGCGACACCGGGCGAAGGTCCGGGGTCGGCGGCTGGGACAGCAGTGGGGTATGGGGTAATTGGCAGCCCGGCTGATTCTGGTTCAGCTAGTCTAGGTTCGAGTCCTGGTACCCCAGCTTCGTACGACCTCGCACCACCCCTAGGGCCCCGTCGTCTAGCGGCCTAGGACACCGCCCTCTCAAGGCGGCGGCGCCGGTTCGAATCCGGTCGGGGCTACCACAGCACCTTTCCCTCCCGGCGGTTCCGCGCGGGATCCGTTGCGACACAACGAGTTCCGGGCGCGTGGTCGTTGTAACGCGCCGTCGCGGCCCGTAGGTTGACCCGCGTCGGGGCGCGGTGCCGCCGACCTAGACGGAGGTGTCGTACGTGAACAAGTCCGAGCTGGTCGACGCGGTTGCCGAGAAGGTCGGCGGCCGGGCCCCGGCGGCGACCGCCGTCGAAGCCGTTCTCGACAGCATCATGCAGGCGGTCGCGCAGGGCGAGCGGGTCGGCATCGTCGGCTTCGGCACGTTCGAGAAGCGCGAGCGGGGCGCGCGCACGGCGCGCAACATCCGCACCGGTGCGGCCATCAAGGTGAAGGCGACCTCGGTGCCCGGCTTCCGCGCGGGCTCGGGCTTCAAGGAGCTCGTCGCCAGCGGCGGCAAGAAGAAGGGCGCCAAGAAGACGGCCGCGAAGGCCGCTCCGGCCAAGGCGGCCCCGGCCAAGAAGGCGACGGCCGCCAAGGCGGCGCCGGCGAAGGCCGCGAAGGCCACGAAGGCCACGAAGGCCGCGGCGAAGCCGGCCGCGAAGAAGGCTCCGGCGAAGAAGGGTCGCTAACGACCTGGCCCGCGCCGGCGGGTGACTTCCCCTGCGGGGCCTCGTTCCACTTCGGTGGGGCGGGGCCCCGCCGCCGTTCCTGGCGTCTGCGGCGGCCCGCCTTTCGCGGGCGGCGCGCCAACTGCCAGTGCGGGGGCACCCCTACGCGTGCTCGGCGACACTGGCAGTTCGCCGGGGCGACGCCGACGCAGCGACCTAGCGCAACGTCACGATGTTGAGGTCGGCGACGCGCCGGTCGGCGCCCTCGCCCTCGATGGTGAAGCGCACCCGCTGGCCGACCGCCAGCTTGAGCAACCCGGACCGCGAGAACGCCGGCGCGGGCAACGCGATCTCGGTGCCGTCGTCGAGGATCACCGACCCGGACCGGGTCTCCTCGCTGAACTCCTTCACCGTGCCCTGCATGCGCGCTCCTTCAGCCGGTCAACCGCGGCGCGAGTCTAGTGGTCGCCTCACCCGCGCCGAGCGCCAGCGCCGCCGCCAGGTCGGCGCGGGTGTCCACGTCGAGCTCCAGTGACGGCCACGCGCCCATCGGCAGCTGTACGGCGCCGGCCACGATGTGCGCCGACCGCGAGGACCCGCCGTAGCGCGGCTCCAGCTCCGCGCCCGGGTGCGCGGTGAGCACCGTCGTCCCGTCGCCCCGCGCGTCCGGCAGCACCGCGCGCTCGTACGCCGCCGCGGCGCGCAGCGCGTCGGCCAGCTCGGCCGGGCGCAGGCACGGCAGGTCGGACGACACGCTCGCGACCCCGTCGCGCGGCCAGAGCGCGCGCGCGTACCGGGCGCCGTCGACGAGCGCCGGGTTGAGCCCGGCGTCGGCGCTGTCCGCGACCACCCGCGCGCCGAGCGGCTCCAACGCCGCCGCCGCCCGCAGGTCGTTGGTGACGACGAGAACGCCGGCCACGGCCGGGCAAGCGACCGCCCCGGCGACGACGTCGCACGCCATCGCGAGCGCGACGTCCATCCGCAGGTCGTCGGGCAGGCCGAGGCGCGTCTTCGCGACCGGCAGCTCCTTCACCGGCACGACGACCACCCAGCGCACGTCCTCCACGGCACCCATCCTGCCGTGCGAGGATCGTCCGACCGACACCGGGTGAGGGGGTCGTACGTGGAGCCGTGGTACCGGTTCGCCGTCATCGTGATCCGGCCGCTGTTGTGGCTGCTGTTCAAGACGGACTTCCGGGGGAGCGAGAACCTGCCGCGCACCGGCGGCGTCATCGTCGCGGTCAACCACATCTCGTACGCCGACCCGTTCGCGACGGCGCTGTTCCTGCACACCAACCGGCGCCGCCCGCGCTTCATGGCGAAGCACACCCTGTTCAAGATCCCGTTCGTCAAGCAGGTGCTCAACGGCGCCCGGCAGATCCCCGTCTACCGCAACACCTCCGACGCCGGGCTCGCCCTGCGCGCGGCGATCGAGGCGGTCAAGGCCGGCGAGTGCGTCGTCGTGTACCCGGAGGGCACCGTCACCAAGGACCCGGCGATGTGGCCGATGGCCGCGAAGACCGGCGTCGCGCGGCTGGCGCTGGCGACCGGCGCGCCGGTCCTGCCGCTGGGGCAGTGGGGCGCGCAGGAGTTCCTCGGCAAGCACAAGAAGTTCGCGGCGATCCCGCGCAAGACGCTGCGCCTGCGCTGCGGCCCGCCGGTCGACCTGTCCCGCTGGGCCGGCGCGCAGCCGTCCGTCGAGGTGCTGCGCGCGATGACCACCGCGGTGATGAACGACGTGACGATGCTGGTCGCGGAGATCCGCGGCGAGCAGCCGCCGGCGACGCCCTTTGCGCCGCCGCGGGCGATCGAACGAGCGCGCGACGACGACTCGCGGCGGTCCGCGTGACGCGGGCGGCGGTCCTCGGGACCGGCTCATGGGGAACGGCGTTCGCGGCGGTGCTCGCCGACGCGGGCACCGACACCGTGCTGTGGGCGCGCCGGCCGGAGCTGGCCGAGGCGGTGCGCACCCGGCACGAGAACCCGGACTACCTCGCGGGCGTCCGGCTGCCGGAGTCGCTGACCGCGACGAGCGACCCGGAGGAGGCGCTGGCCGGCAGCGACTTCGTCGTCCTCGCCATCCCGTCGCAGACGCTGCGCGACAACCTCGCGCGCTGGGCGCCGTTGCTGCCGCGCGACGCGGTGCTGGTGTCGTTGATGAAGGGCATCGAGCTCGGCACGACCAAGCGGATGAGCGAGGTCATCGGCGAGGTCGCCGACGTCCCCGCGAACCGCGTCGCGGTCGTCTCCGGCCCGAACCTCGCGCGCGAGATCGCCGCGAAGCAGCCGGCCGCGACGGTCGTCGCCTGCGCCGACGGCAGTGCCGCCGAACGGCTCCAGGCCGCGTCGCTCACCGGCTACTTCCGGCCGTACACGAACACCGACGTCGTCGGCTGCGAGCTCGGCGGCGCCGTCAAGAACGTCATCGCGCTGGCCTGCGGCATGGCCGAGGGCATGGGCTTCGGCGACAACACGAAGGCGTCGCTCATCACCCGCGGCCTCGCCGAGATGGCCCGCCTCGGCGCGGCGCTGGGGGCGGACCCGGTGACGTTCGCCGGGCTGGCCGGCCTGGGCGACCTGGTCGCGACGTGCACGTCGCCGCTGTCGCGCAACCGCACGGTCGGCGAGCAGCTCGGCCGCGGCCGGCCGCTGCAGGAGATCATCGACGAGATGCGGATGGTGGCCGAGGGCGTGAAGTCGAGCCGGTCGATCCTCGACCTCGCGACCAAGCACGACGTCGAGATGCCGATCACCGAGCACGTCGCCAAGGTCGTGCACGACGGCCTGACGCCGCAGGACATGCTGCGCGGGCTCATGTCCCGCGAGGCCAAGCCGGAGAACCGGTGACCCCACCGGGCGACGACGATCGCGACGTCTACACCCGCGCGGTCCACCTCCCGCCGCCGGCCGTGCCCGCCGAGCCGCCGGTGGGGCTGCCGACGTACCGCACGTCGGCGTTCCGCTTCGACACCGCCGAGGCGTACGCCGACGTCCTCGGCAACCGCGCGCCCGGCTACGTCTACAGCCGTATCGACAACCCGACCGTGGACGCGTTCGGCGCGGCGGTGGCGATGTTCGAGGGGGCCGAGGCGGCGCAGTGCTTCGCCTCCGGCATGGCGGCCATCTCGACCGTGCTGCTGACGCTGCTGTCGGCGGGCGACCACGTCGTCGCGCAGCGGGCGCTGTACGGCGGGACGTACTCGCTGTTCGCGCACGTGCTGCCGCGGTTCGGGATCGAGACCACGCAGGTGGCGTCGGTGGAGGAGGCGGCGGCCGCGCTGCGCCCGGACACCAGACTGGTCTACGGCGAGACGATCGCGAACCCGACGCTGGAGGTCGCCGACCTCGCCGGGCTGGCCGGCGTCGCGCACGGCGCCGGGCTGCCGTTCGTCGTGGACTCGACGTTCGCGACGCCGGTTGTCTGCCGGCCGCTGGAGTGGGGCGCGGACGTCGTCGTGCACTCGGCGACGAAGTTCTTCGGCGGGCACACCGACGCCACCGGCGGCGTCGCGGTCGGGTCGGCCGAGCTGATGCGGCAGGTGCGCGCGCTGCGGTCCGACCTCGGCGGGTCGCTGGCGCCGGACGAGGCGTTCCTGCTGCACCGGGGGCTGGCGACGTTGCCGCTTCGGGTGGACCGGCAGTGCGAGTCGGCGCTGGCGTTCGCGACGGCGTTGCGCGAGCACGCCGACGTGTCGTACCCGGGGCTGCCGGAGAGCCCGTCGCACGACCTGGCGACCGAGCAGTTCGACAACCGGCGCGGCTCGACGCGCTACGGCGCCATCGTCAGCGTCGCGCCGCGCGGGCCGCGCGAGGCGGGCCAGGAGATGTGCAACCGGCTGCGGCTCGCGTACAACGCCACCAGCCTCGGCGGCACCGTGACCAAGGTGAGCCACGTCGCGTCCACGACGCACCGGCAGCTCGACGACGCGGCGTTGCGGGCGGCCGGGATCGCGCCGTCGGCCGTCCGGGTCTCGGTCGGGCTGGAGGACCCGGACGACCTGGTCGCGGACTTCGTGCGCGCGCTCGGCTGAGCCGGCCCCGCCGGCTACGGCGCCGGAACGACCTCGACGTCCGCGCGCATCCCGGGGTGGATCGTGCAGACCAGCGTGTGGCGGCCGCGGGCGAGCGGCGGCTGGTCGTCGTGCAGCGCAGTGTCGTTCGGGTCGAGGCGCAGCCCGCGCCAGACCGCGGTGCCGCCGGCGTCGCGCAGCTCGAGCAGGTGCGCGGTGTCGCCGAGGTTGTACGCGAACAGGCAGGTGCTGCCCTCGTACGCGCGGTACGACCCGCTGCTGAACAGCGGCGCCTCCGGGTCCACGTCGACGGCGACGCCGTACTCGGCGGGCCGCTCGTCGTCCGCCGACTCCGTGGCGCGCGGCTCGTGCGTCTCGCGTTCGCCGGGTGACACGGTTTCCCCGCCGGGGCCGACCAGCAGCCCGTCGGCGGGGGCGAACTCGCTGGCGTGCGGCGCGTTCAGGTACGCGCAGTCGGTCTCGCGGTCGCCCGGGCTCGGGGTCGGCGGGTCACCGGGGGAGGTGGGCGTGATGGAGCGGGACGCGGCCGGTACGACCGCCGAGGCGACGCCGACGACCGCGACGACGGCGAGCGCCGTTCCGGTGACGAAGGTGCCCGCTCGGGCGTACTGCCGCCGGCGCACCGCGCGCACCACGGCTTCGGAGGCGGCGGGCGGCACGGGTGCGCGGTCGGCGCGCTCGCGCAGCAACGCGGCCAGCTCGTCGGGCAGGTCAGGCATCGGACACCTCGCGGGAGAAGTCGGGGCCGAGCTCGGCGCGCAGCGCGGCCAACCCGCGGGCGACCGCGGACTTGACCGTGCCGGGGCGGCAGCCGAGGCGGGCGGCGGTCTCGGCCTCGGAGAGGTCGAGGTAGAAGCGCAGGACGAGCGTCGCGCGCTGGCGGTGGGGGAGCCGTTGCAACGCGCGCCACAGCCGGTCACGGGTCGCGACGTCCGGCAGGTCGTACGGCGCCGGCTCGTCGGCGCGGGCGTAGCGGCGCTCGACCTTGAGCCGGCGGGCGCGGTTGCGGGCCCGGTTGACGACGCTGCGGTGCAGGTACGCCCCGAACGCCGCCTCGTCGCGCAGGCCGCCGAGGCGGGACGCGGCGCTGAGGAACGCGTCCTGCGCGACGTCCTCCGCGGTGGCGCGGTCGCCGGTCAGCAGGTACGCGAGCCGGGTCGCGGTGGGCAGGTGCGCCCGGTACAGCTCGGTGATGCGGGCCGGCGAGGCGAACACCGCGCCGCGCCCCGCCAACGTCACGGTCCCGCCGGGCGTCGCCGGGGGCTCGTCGTACGTCATGACCGAAAGACACTCCGGGACCCGCGTTCGGTTCCGCCCGATAGCGCTGCTGTCGGCGCGACCTCGGCCTTGCCGCTCATCCACCTGACCGCCGCTCGCGACGGTCGACGCTGCTGGATGGGGCACTAGGCTGCGGAGTCGTGCCCCGTACCCGCCTCGCCGTCATCTTCGGCGGTCGCAGCACCGAGCACTCGATCTCGTGCCTGTCGGCCGGCAGCGTCCTGCGCGCGATCGACCGCGAGCGTTACGACGTCGTCCCCATCGGCATCACGCCGGACGGCCACTGGGTGCTGGCGGGCGACGACCCGGCGGCGCTGGAGGCGCGCGGCCGCGAGCTGCCCACCGTCACCGACGACACCGGCGCGGCGGTCGCGCTGGCGGGCGACCCCGGCGTGAAGGGGCTGCTGGTCCTGGAGCCCGGCGACGTGCCGCGCGCGCTGACCGCCGTGGACGTCGTGCTGCCGCTGCTGCACGGCCCGTACGGCGAGGACGGCACGATCCAGGGGCTGCTCGAGCTGGCCGGGGTGCCGTACGTCGGCAGCGGCGTCCTCTCCTCCGCGCTGTGCATGGACAAGGCGTACATGAAGCTCGCCTTGGCCGCGCAGGGGCTGCCGATCGGCCCGTACGCCGTCGTCCGCCGCGGCGACGAGGTGACCGGCCTGGAGTACCCGCTGTTCGTGAAGCCGGCCCGCGGGGGGTCGAGCCTCGGCATCAGCAAGGTGACCGACCCGGCGGACCTGCCGGCCGCGCTGGAGACGGCATTCGCGCACGACCCCAAGGTCGTCGTCGAGCAGATGGTGCACGGTCGCGAGCTGGAGTGCGCGGTCCTCCAGGGCCTGGACGGCCGCCCTGAGACCAGCCTGCCGGCCGAGATCAGGGTGGCCGGCGACTGGTACGACTTCGAGGCGAAGTACCTCGACGACGCGACGCAGTTCGACATCCCGGCCGGCGTGCCGCCGGAGGTGACGGAGCAGGTGCGCGACCTCGCGGCGCGGGCGTTCACGGCGCTGGACTGCGCGGGGCTGGCGCGGGTGGACTTCTTCCTCACCGAGGACGGGCTGGTCGTCAACGAGGTGAACACGATGCCCGGCTTCACGCCGCAGTCGATGTACCCGCGGATGTGGGCGGCGACCGGTGTGACGTACCCCGAGTTGGTCGACCGGCTGGTGAGCCTCGCGCTGCGCGCCGGGACCGGCCTGCGTTAGCGGGTCGCGCGGACCGCGTCGGCCAGCCGGGCGAGCCGGTCGCCGGACCAGCGGCGCGGGATCGTCACCTCGACGTTGACGAACGCCCTGGGCAGCGACCACACGACGACGTCGCCGCGTTCCTCGGGGAACCAGTCCACGCCGTTGACGTCGTACAGCGGGTCGCCCTGCTCGTAGTCCCGCGTGGTCGGGGCGCCGCAGCGGATGACGACCGGCGGCTCGCCGTAGGCGGCGACGTGCGGGTCCGCGGGTTCGGTCTCGCGGCGCGGCAGGTCCTCGCCGAGGTGGTCGGGCAGCGCGCGCGCGAACCGTTCGCAGGCGGCGCTGGCGGCCGTCGGGACGGCGGTCACCGGGACGGTGGGGAGGTCGTTGCCGGTGCAGCCGGCGGCCACGACGGCCAGGGCCGCGACGGCCGCCGTACGCACGCCTCTGCTAGAGGTGGACGACCGGGCAGGTGAGCGTACGGGTGATGCCTTCGACCGACTGCACGCGCGCGACGACCAGCTTGCCCAGCTCGTCGACGTTGCGCGCCTCCGCCCGGACGATGACGTCGTACGGCCCGGTGACGTCCTCGGCGTTGGTGACGCCCTTGATCTCCTGGATCGCCTTCGCGACGTATGCCGCCTTACCGACCTCGGTCTGGATCAGGATGTACGCCTGCACCACTCGGCACTCTCCTTCGCGTTTCTTCCGAGCGGCCGACGCTACACGACCGCCGTCAGGACAGACGAAACCGGCGTCACCCGAAGGGTGACGCCGGTTCCGGAACGTACTGGGGCTACGCGGGGGTCCAGGTCCACTTCATGGTGACCTCCGGCTCGCCGCCGAGGTTGCAGGCCAGCATCTTGTACGTGCCGGCCGTCTTGGTCTTGGCGGTCGTGGACTCCATGACCTCCGGCGTACCGCCGTCCTCGGCCGCGATGACGCGGCCCTTCGGGTCGATGATCTCGATCGCCCAGTCCAGCTTGTTGTCGATCGACACCTTGAGCTTGCCGGGGCCCGGGATCTTGATGGGGACGGGCGCCTCGCGCGGCAGCTGCGGGATCATCGTGTCGCAGCCGGCGCCGCTGTTCGGGTCGCTCGCCGTCGGGTCCGGCGTGGTGTCCGTGACCTTCTTGCTGCCGTTGATCGGCTTCGGCTTCTTCTTCGGGGCCGCGTCGGCAACGCCGACCGAGCCGGCGAGGGCGACGGCGGCTACCGCCGCAATCATGTGACGCGACTTCATGTGCACTCCTGGGGGTCGGTCTGCGAGGGGGCTCTCGTAGTGCTTCTAACGACAGGCTTTCCACGTGGATACGCGGATTCCTCCGTGTGGCGGCTGCCGGGAGCGTGACTTTTCGTGTCGGCCGTAGGCTGCCGGTATGGCCGGGTCCATGGGCGAGGTGGGCGAGTTCGGGCTCGTTGCCCGGGTGACCGCGAGCCTCGCGACGGGTCCCGGCGTGCTCGTCGGGCCCGGCGACGATGCCGCCGTGGTGGCCGCGCCGGACGGGCGGGTCGTGGCGACGACGGACGTGCTGGTCGAGGGCAGGCACTTCCGGCTGGACTGGTCGTCGCCGTACGACGTTGGCCGCAAGGCCGCCGCGCAGAACCTCGCCGACGTCGCCGCCATGGGCGCGCGCGCGACCGCGCTGGTGTGCGGGCTTGCCGCGCCGGCGTCGTTCCCGTTGGCCGATGCGGAGGCGCTGGCCCGCGGCCTCTCCGACGAGGCGGCGCTGGTGGGTGCGTACGTCGTCGGCGGCGACGTCGTGGCGTGCGACACGGTGGTCGTGGCGGTGACGGCGTTCGGCGACCTCGGCGGGCGGGCGCCGGTGACGCGCGGCGGCGCGCGCCCGGGCGACGTGCTGGTCGTGGCGGGGACGCTCGGGGGGTCGGCGGCGGGGCTGGCGGCGTTGCGCGCGGGGCGGCCCGACCTGGCGGCGGTGGCCGCGCACCGCGTGCCGTCGCCGCCGTACGACGCCGGGCCCGAGCTGGCGGCGTACGGCGCCACCGCGATGATCGACGTGTCCGACGGCCTCACCGGCGACCTCGCGCACGTCGCCGCGGCGTCCGGCGTGGGCTTCGTGGTGGACGTGGCCGCGCTCCCGCGGCACCCGGCGGTGGCCGAGGCGGCCGCCGCGCTCGGGCTCGACCCGGTGGCGTGGGTGCTGGCGGGCGGGGAGGACCACGCGCTGGTGGCGACGTTGCCGGCGCCGGTGCCCGGCTACGCCGTCGTCGGGCGGGCCGTGGCCGAGCCGGGGATCACGTGGGAGGGGGTGGACGTCGTGCCGCGCTCGTACGACCACTTCGGGTGAAGCGCGTCCTCACCATTGCCGGCTCCGACTCGGGCGGGGGCGCGGGGATCCAGGCCGACCTCAAGACGTTCCTCGCGTTCGGGGTCCACGGCATGTCGGCGCTGACCGCGGTCACCGCGCAGAACTCCGTGGGCGTGCACGGCTGGTGGCCGCTGCCGGTCGAGGCGGTGCGGGCACAGGTGCGCGCGGTGGTGGACGACATCGGCGTGGACGCCGTGAAGCTCGGGATGCTCGGCACGGCGGAGGTGGCCGAGGCCGTCGCGGAGTCGTTGGCCGGGGTGACGGCGCCGATCGTGGTGGACCCGGTGTGCGTGTCCAAGCACGGCGACTCGCTGCTCTCGCCGGACGCGCTCGCGGTGCTGCGCGACCGCGTGATCCCGCTGGCGACGGTCGTCACCCCGAACCTCGACGAGGTGGCCGAGCTGACCGGCGTCCGGGTGTCGGGGGCGGACGGGCTGGCGGCGGCCGCGACGGCGGTGCACGCGCTCGGCGCGCGCTGGACGCTGGTGAAGGGTGGCCACCTGGAGGGGGAGGCGGTGGACCTGCTCTGGCCGTCGGGAGAGCGTTACTCCGCACCCCGGCTGGACAACCGGCACACGCACGGCACCGGCTGCACGCTGGCCTCGGCGATCGCCGCGCGGCTGGCGCTGGGGGACGACGTGCCCGCGGCCGTACGGGCGGCGAAGGAGTACGTCACGGGCGCGCTGGGCGCAGGCTTCCGGCTGGGGGCGGGCATCGGCCCCGTCTGGCACGGCTGGCGCATGGGAGGCCGGGAGGGGAGGTCGCCGATGCGGCCGGATGGCGCACGGAAGGAGCCGATGCGGCGGGCCGCACCGGCGACTGATATGTAGATCGGTCCTGTCAAGGGGCAGCGCGGTGTTGCGCCGGGTTGTTGGCCTGGCGCGGGTGGTCGGGGGTCGGCCGGTGCCTGTCGGGCGTGCGTGTCGGGTCGACGCGCGGTCAGACTGATATGC
>DATLNJ010000052.1:0-24826 GCA_035536815.1 Frankiaceae bacterium | reverse complement strand
CGGCAACGGTGCCCGCGGTGGCGAGCGCGGCGGACGTGCCGGCCGCGACCGCCGCGCGCCGGCGGGCCGAGCGCCGGCGAACCCGCGCGTGGACGGCACCGACCGGGTCGGGGTGCGTCACGGGGCGGGCCGTCACGTCGTCGAGCAGGGCGCGGAGG
Source organism: Frankiaceae bacterium (assembly GCA_035536815.1). Classification (GTDB taxonomy): domain Bacteria; phylum Actinomycetota; class Actinomycetes; order BP-191; family BP-191; genus BP-191. Next base: position 24,668 of record DATLNJ010000052.1, on the reverse strand, counting down.
TCAGGCATGGTGGTCCACCTCTTCGGTCAGCACGCCGCTGGCGCGCAGCGTGGCGAGCGCGCGGGACGCGCGGCTCTTGACGGTCCCCACCGAGCAGTTCAGCAGCCGGGCGCACTCCGCCTCGGGGAGGTCGGCGAAGTACCGCAGCACGAGCACCGCGCGGGCCGCCGCGGGGAGCGTGGCCAGCGCTCGGACGACCGCGTCGCGGCGGTCGGCGGCGCCGTACGCGTCGGCGTCGGGGTGTTCCGGCAGCTCGCCGGTCGCGACCTCGCCGTGCCAGCGCCGCCGCCACCACGACACCTGCGTCGTCACCAGGGCCCGGTGCACGTACGCGTCGAGGCTGTCGATCCGGCCCCGGCGGTGCGCGACGTACGCCTTGGCCAGCGTCGTCTGCACCAGGTCCTCGCCGTGCTGCCAGTCGCCGCAGAGCAGGTACGCGGTCCGGCAGAGCCGCTCGTAGCGCGCGCGGACGAACTCGTCGAACTCCGCGCGCGTCTCGGTCATGCCGACAAGACGCGCTGGCGTCGCGAGAACGTTCCTTGTTTCGGCAGAAGGAGGTCGCGACACGTTGCCGAACTTGCTTCATGGCGCCCGGGCATCCGGGCGTTCTCGTTGCGTGGCGCCGCGATCGGTTCGGCCACGCGACCCTCTCCCAGGAAGGCACCTTCTCTTGCGCGCGTCCCACACCCCTGCCCGTCGGCTTGCCGCAGGCTTCGTTCTTGCATCCGCCCTGGCGGTCCCGAGCACCGCGTCCGCGGCGGTATCGCTGCCGGTCGGCACCTGTGTCGTCTCCGGCACCGCAACGCACACCACGGGCCCCGTGACCGTCTCCACCGCGGAGAACATGTCGCTGTCCATCTCCGTGTCCGGACCCTGCGTACCCCTTGGCTCGATCAGCTTGTCGCTCTCCGGCAACGGGAACGGCGTCTGCTCCAACGGCACCGGCGTGGGCCGGCTGTCGTTCGCGTCCGCGGCCTACAACGCGAGCGCCTTTGCGGAGTGGACGGTCACGACCGCTGGCGTCGTCGTGGACTCCGTGATCCCTAACCCCGCCGCGGCGAACTCGCGGGTCAAGCTGGTGCTCACGAACGACCCGACCGACTCGATCACCAACACTCGCCGTGCGTTTTGTCACGAGACGACGACGACGGTGAAGTCGCTGGTCACGGGCAGCATCACGTTCAACGCCGTGCACGCCGAGACGGTCCCGCAGGTACGCGGGTGCGACGCAGAGCGGCCGGGCGTGGGGGTCCATCTCTCGAACCCCATGCACGAGGTCGAGAATGCGGAAGGCCGGCTTGTGAAGTGCTGGGTGGACACGGAGCCCGCCGACGCTGTCGTGGGCGACGTCGCGGCCGCAGGATCGGCGACTGCGACGCCGGTCGCGCGTGAGGCGGTGCGTGCCGTCGCAGTGGGCGCCGACGCGGGCCCGCAGTGCGTCGAGGGAGAGTTCTTCCAGCCCAAGAACCACAAGTCCCGCGACTTCCGCGGCAAATTCGTCAACGCCATCGAGACGGGAAACCACAGCGCGACGCTGTCCTACACGGACACGGCCTCGTTCACCTCGGGCGTCGCGGTGCAGGCGGGGTTCACGGTGGAGAAGAGTGTGATCGTCGCGGGCGTGAAGGCGACGTTCAACGTGACGCTCAAGGCCGACTGGACCAGCTCGAACTCGCGCGGTGCGACCGTGCAGGTGCCGCCGCACAGCACCGGCTGGATCAAGTACGGGCACATGCACCTGTTCACGGAGGGCCACTACTTCCGCCGCTACGACGACTGCGTCGTGCAGAACCTCGGCAAGGTGGAAGTGAACGGTCCCTACGTCGCCTCGTTCAAGACCAGCTGACGAATGAGGCCTCTGCGTTCCGCACGTTTCTCGCTCGTGGTGGCGGCGGCACTTGCCGTCGCCACCACGGCGGGGTGCACAGACGACGACCCGCCTCGCCCCACGCCGTCGCCCACAGCAGCGTCGCCGTCGGCATCGCCGACGCCATCGGTGCAGCCGCTGCCGACGGCGGGTGAGCGCGTCCTCGCGGCCACTCGCGGCACCGGCACCAAGTCGTTAGGCCCGGTCGACGCATCGGCCGGGCTGCAGGTGCTGGTCTCGTGCGTCGGTACCGCCGTGACCATCGAGATCGTCGGGGTGTCGTCGGGTACGCACGAATGCGGCGACGGTTCGCCGGGCGCCGTCGAGAGCGGGCGCCGGCAGCGGGACGTCACCGTCTTGGTCGCCGGCGAGCGGGGCACCCGCTGGAGCGTCGCGGTCATCGCTGCCCGGTGACCGCATCGGTTAGAAGACCGGGATGATGTCCTCGGCCGAGATGTCGCCGACGTCCACGCCGTCGAGGTCGAGCTCGGGGATCGCCGGGAACGCGATGCCCCAGCGCTCCACGATCGCCCGCACCTTCGCGATCGCGACCTTCCAGTTCTCGGCCTGCTCCTCGTACGTCAGGACACCGAGGCCGGCCTGGCGGGCGTAGTCGATCAGCACGCGGTGGTTGTCGAGGAAGTACGGCGGCAGGTCCCAGAACTGCGGCGGCGGCTCCCACAGGATCATCGACAGGAACACGAACCCGGCCCGCAGCTGGCGGGTGATGTGCTCCTTGTCGTCCTCGGTCAGCCCCGGCCAGTCGTTCTCCAGCAGCGTCATGCAGATCTGGAGGTGGCGGCTCTCGTCGCGGCCGATCCGCTTGAACACCTCGTGGAACACCTGGTGCTTCGACCCGGTCGCCATGCCGCGGAACAGCGTCGAGGAGGCGACCTCGCCCATCATGAACGACGTGAAGAGCACGGCCATCGGGTACTTGCCGAGGCTCTTGGAGTAGCCGTTCCAGTAGCGGCCGCCGTTGTGGTACAGCCACGCGATGTTGTTGTGCGCCGCGCGCTCGAGGTCGTCCTGCGGCTCCCAGTCGAGCGGCCCGCCCGGCCAGAGCTTGGTGATCGCGCGCTGGCAGCACTCCTCATGGTTCATCTCGTCACGGGTGATCGAGAAGAAGCACTTGCGCACCGGGTCTTCCTGGTGCATCTCGAACGAGTGGATGGTCGCCTTCGCGAAGACCGCCGGCCCGCTCGCGTCGAAGTTCGCGAGCAGCGACCACCAGTACATCATCCCGAGCCGCTCCTCCCGGCTGAAGTCCTCCGGGTGCAGGTCGTCCCACGGGAGGTCGCTCGGGTTCCAGAGCTGCTGCTTGGACTTCTCGTAGATCTCGGCGAGCTTCTCGGTCTCGACCCGCCACTCCATCGGGAAGATGTTCGGCTGCGGGATCTCCGGCGCCGGCCAGAAGCCGCCCTCGGGGATCACCAGCTGGTTCTCGGTCACGAGGACTCCTTCTGACACTAACTTGCAGGAGATGCAACGGGGTGTCACAAACCCTACCCTGCCGGGATTCACCCTGCCAGCCCATCCAGAACCGGCGCTCGCGCGGTCGATAGTCCTCCAACGGGCCGCACGGGGCGGTCGCGAACGGAGGCACGTCATGGCGCTCGGCATTCTCGCGGCAGACCTGACGTGGCGCGTCGGGTCACCCGACCTGCTGCACGCGTTCTTCTCGACGATCGCGGTCCGCCTGGAGCCGCAGGGCTGGGGCAGCCGGTTCCCCGCGCTGATGAACGAGCTCTACCAGGGCGAGCTCAGCCCGGAACGCGTGGAGTCGGCGCTGTCCGAGCTGATGCTCGCGCGCCGCGAGCTGTCGTTCCTGCCGGCCAGCCGGATGGTGTGGGACGCCGACCGGCCCGAGGTGCCGTCGCCGCGGCGCTCCGCCGGCGAGGCGCCCGACGCGTCGAAGTGCTTCTTCACCGAGGACGGCAAGGACCTGTTCGACGTCCTGCTCGCCGCCCTGGTGCGGCTGCGCACCACGCACGGCTCGCTGCGGATCGTGGAGACCGTCTCCGCGTAGGACTACGGCCGCCTTGCGGTCGGGGAACGGGACGCCGTGCCTTCCGCGCGGGGCGGCCCGTTCCCCTGCCGAGGTCAGCGCTCGTCGATGAGGTCCGGCACCATCGTGTTCACGCCGGCCGCGCGCGAGCCGGCCGAGACGGCGGTGAGGCGGCCGATGCAGATCGTGTTCGTGGCCCGGCTGGCGACCAGCGTCTCGGTGGCGCCGGCGGCGACCCGGCGGCTGGTCGCCACGGTGCCGTCGCAGATCAGCGCGGCATCGACCGAGCCGGTCAGCCCGTGCACGACGAAGTACCGCCACGCCCGGTAGCCGTACTGCGGGAGGTACGTCCCGCACTGCGCCGTGGTGCCGACCGCGGGGTCGACGAGGGCCGTCGCGCAGGCGGGAGTCGAGGCGGCGTGCGCCGAGGGGACGTTGACGGCCGCGGCGAGCACGGCGGCGGCGAGGAGGGGGAGGCGCATGAGGGTGGCCTTCCGGTAGGGGATGAGGGCGTCCCCTTCGCGCCGCGCGGGCGGCGCACCTGCCGCAGCACCGCCGCCGGGCCGCGCTACGACCCTGCGGCCGGCCGCGCGCGCTTGAGCAGCACGGTCATCCGCGCGTCGCTGGTCGACACGCCGACGGCCTCCCAGCCGAGCGCGCCGAGCCGGGCGAGGTCGCGTTCGGTGGCGAGGATGTCGGAGGTGCGGCCAGGGTGGCCCTCGGGCAGGCCGTCGCCCACGAACGCGTACTCCCAGCCACCCTCGGCGGGCTCGGCCTCTGCCTCGGCCGTCGTCTCGGCCGTCGTCTCGGCCTCTGCCGCGGCCTCGGCCGTCGTCTCCGCCGCGTCGCCGGCCGCCGCGACGGGCGCGAGCCCGTCGTCCGAGGGGGCGTAGTCCGGTGACCAGAACCGGCGGATCGCCGTCGCGATGGACTCTGGGGTGGCGACGGCCATGGAGATGTTCAGCAGGCCGGTCAGCTCGCGCAGCGTCTCCACGGTGTTCCGGTCCGTCGGGTCGGCCACGGCGACGCGCAGCCAGGTCGGCCCGGCCCCGATCGGCACGACGCCGAGCAGCTCGACGACCGACTTCGGCACCCGCTGCACGACGGCCAGCGGCACGTCGAGGGTGGCCGGGTCGACGTAGTCGAAGCCGAGGATCGACGACAGCCCCTGCGCGACGTCCACGTCGAGCGCCAGGCCCAGCTCGACCACGAGGAGGCCGAGCCGGCGGCGCGGCGTCTCCGACTCCTGCACCCGCAGGCACTGCTCGAGCTGGGTCGGCGTGATGACGCCGGCCTCGACCAGCGCCTCGCCGAGGCGTACGCGGCTGGAGTCGCCGTGGATGCCGTGGACCGGCAGCACCCAGGTAGTGGGCACGCCGGTGTCGGCGTCGTCGGGCCGCGCGGGGTCGTAGGCGACGGGCAACCCGTCCAGGTCGTCGGGCACGTCCGGGTTGTCGGCAGGTTTCGCCGCCGGCCGAAGGGTCCGTTCGGCCTAGTGCCCGAGAGGCTCAGGACGTTAGCGGCCGGCGAACACCAGCTCGGGCTCGACGGAACGGCGCCCGGTCAGCCACATGCCGAGCTGCTCGGCGGTGCCGCGCACGACTTGGCCGCGGCCGATCTTGCGGCCGGTGTCGGTCGCCTCGACGCGGTACCGGCGCAGCTTCCCGGCACCCATGATCGTGCCCTCGCGCAGGATCGCCCGCGCCGAGGCGGGTGGTACGTCGCGGCGGCGGCCGAGTCCGCGAACGACGTCCTGGTGGTGCACCGCGAGGTCGCCGAGCAGGCCGTACGACGCCGCCCGCGACAGCAGCGCCGGGTGCTCGGCCCACTCCCGGGCACGGGCCAGCAGCGCGTCCCTGTCCAGCGCGCGAAAGCGCTCGACCAGGCGGGCGTTCGCCTTGTTGATCTGGCCGGCCGCCTTGACGTACTCGGTGACCGCCTCGTCGATGCCGAGCAGGTGACCGAGCACGTCGCGCGGTGCCCAGCCCGCGCACAGCGTCGGCCCGGTCTCGAACTCCTCCGGCGTCAGCGACTCGACGGTGGCGAGGAACGCCCGGCGTTCGGCGAGGTAGTCGTTCTCGGCGGGGAACATGACATGAACGTTACCGCCGGGTGAGTTAGCGACCTCCCGGTGCTGGGGACAGCGAACCGCGAGAGAGAGAACGGAGCGATACGTGCTGGCCGAAGTCGGATGGAAGCTGGCGGCGACGTCGTCGTCGCTGGTCGCCGCGCGGCTGACCATCAAGGCGGTCACCGGCGGGTGGCGCAAGATCAAGCGGAGCGATCCACCCGCCAACCCGGCTTCGCCGTCCACGACCTGGGCCGAGGCGATCGGCTGGGCCGCGGCCAGCGGCGTGGCGATCGCGCTCGCGCGGCTCGCCGCGCGACGGGGTGCCGCCGGCGCCTGGAAGAAGGCGACCGGGCACCTGCCACCTGGACTCGAGGAGGCGGCGGCTGCATAGCCACCGGCTTCGAGAACGAGACCGACAGCTGTTGTAGGGGCGGCTGCCGGGATCGGCACCGGGCCGGCCAGCTGTTGTAGGGGCGGCTGGCCGGCCTGTCGAGCACGGACGCCGAGTAGGGGCGGCGGACGGCTCACCGCATCGGGGCCGCGTGACCTCCGGGTCGCGCGGCCCCGGTCTGCGTTTCGGCCGGCCCTACAGCGTCAAGAAGTAGTGCACGTACTCCGCCGACGTTGCGGGCGTGCTCGCCGCGAACCACCCGCCGGAGCCGTAGTGGCCGGTCGGGAACGGCCCGCTGACGTACTTGATCATCGTCGCGGTGGGCTCCAGCCGGTTCTTGCTGACCGTGATCTCCGTCGCGAACGTCCCGTGGTTCGTCACGGTGCTCGGGCAGCCGGGCGTGTACAGGTACGGCGGGCCGGGCTCGTGGCCGCTGTAGCCGCAGAGGCCGTAGTCGGTGACCGCGTGCACGTCGTGCCGGGACAGCAGCACGCCGCCGTGCAGCATCGGGCCGGCCACCGCGTGGTCGGACCCGGCCATGTACACGAACCGCCCTGGCGCCGGCATCTCCGTCGGCGTCGGCGCGTTGACGAGGAACGCCGTTGGCGTGCGCGGCGTGAGCCGCGTCGTCCCCGGCGCGAGCCCGGCCAGCCGGAACCTCACGGTCGTCACGGGGCTGCGGCCGGCCAGCAGGTAGAGCCGGTAGTCGCCCGAGGGCAGCCGGGACTTGCCGTTTCCGAGCTGGACCGCCTCACCGAAGCCGAACGAGAACGCCGGCGACGTCGGGGAGAACCGCCCGATGACCGCGCCGGCGTACATCGTCGCCACCGGCTCCTTGACGAGCGCGACGGCCACGACAGCGCCGTCGCCGGTGACGGCGACGGGCGCGGTTCCGACGGTGACCGGGGTGCCGATCCGGACCGGCAGGTAGCCCGTCCGCGGGCCGCGCACCTCGACCCACTCGGTGAGCGCCGGGCGCCGCGGCGCCGGTGCGGCGCCGGCCGGGAGCGGGGCGAGCGCGGCCGCGACGAGTGCGGCGGCGAGGGCGAGACGCGTTCGGGTCCGTGCCATGGAAACCCCCTCGGATCGGGACAAACCGTACCGCCCGGCGGGGCGAGAGGGAACGTCCCGCGCCGTATCGCGCGCGCCTACGATCGGCCGGTGAGCGACGACTGGGGCGGCCAATGAAGGCGGTCGTGCTCGGCGCGGGCGGGACGCTGACGAACGAGGAGGTACCCGACCCGGCGCCGGGCCCGGGCGAGGTACGGCTGCGGGTAGCGGCGTGCGGCGTCTGCGGCACCGACCTGCACCTGCGCGGCATGGGCATCCTGCCGCCCGGCTACGTCATGGGGCACGAGTTCGCGGGCGTCGTGGACGCCGTCGGCGCGGGGGTCACCGGCTGGGCCGAGGGCGACCGCGCGGCGGTGTACCCGTTCGTCCCGAGCCCGGTCCACGACATGGCGGCGTCGGTGACCGGCATCGGCTGCGGCGGCCCGGCGGGCGGGCTGGCCGAGGCCGCGGTGGTCGGCGCCGACCGGCTGTGGCGGCTGCCTGCCGGGCTGGACACCGAGACCGGCGCGCTGGTGGAGCCGCTGGCGGTGGCGTTGCACGCGCTCGACGTCGGCGGCGTACGCCCCGACGACCCGTGCGCCGTGGTCGGCGCCGGCCCGATCGGGATGCTGGTCGCGCTCGCGCTGCGGGCCCGCGGCGTGACGCGGCTCGCGGTCGTCGAGCCGAACGCCGCGCGGCGCGCGCGGGTGGGCGGGGCGGCGTTCGGGCTGGAGGGGGTGCACGACAACGTGCTGGCCGCGCTCGGCGAGCCGCCGCGAGTGGTGTTCGAGTGCGCCGGGCACCCGTCGGCGCCCGGCCTGGCGCTGGAGCTGGTCGCGCCGAGCGGCGTCGTCGTGCTGCTCGGCGTGCTGGACGAGCCGGTGCCGATCTCGCAGCTGCTGCTGATGGTCAAGGAGGCGCAGCTGCGGGCGTCGTTCTGCTACCGGCCGGCGTCGTTCGACGAGGCGGTGGGACTGCTCGCGGACGGCGCGGTCAGGGCCGGCGGGCTGGTGACGTCCCGGCGGCCGCTCGCGGAGGCGCCAGCGGTGTTGGACCTGCTGGCGACCCCGGGGAGCGACGAGGTGAAGGTGCTGCTGGTGCCGTAGGCCGTCAGTGGTCGGTGGGACAGCCGGCCTCAGCCGCGGCGACAGTCTCGTACGTCGGGATCACGGAGTCGATGCGGGTCATGCCGAGCACCCGCTTGACGATCGTCTGCGGCGCGGCGAGGTGCAGGCGGGCGCCGTGGTGCTGGAGCCGGCGATGGCCGCCGATGATCACGGAGAGCGCTACCGAGTCGAGGAACGCCACCTGCTCCAGGTCGAGCACGACGAGCGACGAGCCGGCCGCGCTGGCGTCGACCAGCTCCTGGCGCAGCTGCGGGGCGGTCGCGAGGTCCAGCTCACCGGAGGGCGTCAGCGTGCGATGGCCGGTGCAAGAGGGGGGTGCCGCCAGCATCTGGGTCATGACGCGCGAAGGCCTTTCACGGAAAGGCGCGTCGAGACGGCGAACGGCTAGATCCGGCGAAGCGGCAGGTCGGCGAGCGCTTGGGTGAGTACCGGCCTACGGGTGACCCTACGCCGCGGTAAGGGTCGTGGGAACTAGGCGTCAGGTGATCTTTACCTCACCGAACACCCGCCGGACCATCGGCTCGAAGTGCTCCAGGGGCTCGGTGGCGTACTCGGGGTCGAACGCCGCCTGGTCCCACTCGTCGGTGAACCGTTCGGCCGTCGCGTACCACGGCTCGTGCGCGTACTGACTCCGGGCCTCGGGGTCCTTGCCGATCAGGTGGTAGTAGTGCCGGCCCTGGAAGTCCTGGTGCGTCCGGACCACCTGGTAGGTCTCCTCGGACACCCACGGCTTGAGGATCTCGGCGGCGATGGCCGGGTGGTTGGCGACGCTGACGACCTTGCCGAGGTCGTGGCAGAGCGCGCCGACGACGAGGTCCTCGGGCGCGCCGGCCCGCTCCGCGCGGGTCGCGGTCTGCAACGCGTGCGCCAGCTGGTTGATCCCGAACCCGCCCGCGAAGCCTTCGAGCGTGCGCAGCATCGCGAGGACGCGGTCGGCCACCTGCTGCTGGTACGGCACCGTCTCCTGCGCGATGACCATCCAGTCGTCGAGCGTGCCCTCGTCCATCCGCGTGAACGCCATGCCGTCGCGCCTCCCGCCCCCGCTGCCTGTCGTCGCGCACGATGGTACGCATGGCGCTCGACCTCCCGTGCCCGTCCTGCGGCGAGCAGATGACCCCGGAGCACGCGCACAACACCTGCCGGCACTGCGGCTACATCACGCCCTGCTGCGAGGGTCCCGAGTACGCCTGCGGCTGACACCGGTGGGCGGTCGCGGAGGGCCACGCCCGCGGGTGCCGCCGGGCGGGCGGCACCACGCGCGGGCGCGGCGGGACGATTCCCGTCCCCTGACGCCGCGTGTAGGGGACACGGCGCTGCCAAGAGAACGGACGAGAGGGCGAAACGTCTCAGCGGGCGAGCAGCGCGTCGAGCCACTCGAAGTGCGCGACGGGCGGGTCGGCGTCCGCGCGGGCCAGGGTACGGGGCTCGCCGGGCACCACTCGCAGCCCGATCGCGCGCCGCAGCTCCGGCGTGCCGAGGGTGACGTAGACGGCGACGCCGTCCGCGCCCGGCGTGGCGGCCGCCGTGCCGAGCCGGGCGTCGGTCAGGAACACCAGGCCGGCCGGCTCGTGCGCCGCGACCGAAGGCCGTAGCTCCGCGACGATGGCGGCGGCGCGGTCCACGAGGTTGCCGCGCAGCCCGTCCACCCGGATCGCCACCTCGTCGGCGGCGGCGTCGCGGGGGAGGACGACGAGCGTCGGGGCTACCGAGCCGTTCTGCTGGAAGACGACGTCCGCCTCGCGCACCCAGCGGAGGCAGAGCTCGTCGAACAGCGCCGCCACGTCCGCCATGACGCCAGCATAGGGTCGCAGGCATGACCGAACCGCACGACATCGCTCCGTCCGCCGCCGCCGGCGCACCCGGCGACCGGGACCTCGACGCGCTGGTCGACCGTTACCTCTCGTGGTTCTGGGAGACGTCGCCCGTCATGGCGACGGTGCTCGGCGTCGAGGGGTACGACGACCGGCTCCCCGACCTCACGGCCGAGGGCTTCGCGCGCAAGGCGGCGGCCGAGGACGAGTGGCTCGAACGGTTCCGCGCGCTGCCCGACGACGAGCTGCTGCCGGACGAGCGCATCGACCGCGACCTCGCCATCTCGACCCTGCGCGGCGCGCAGGTCGAGCGCGAGTGGGCGGCGTGGCGGCGCAACCCGGACACGTACACCGGGCCCGCGCTGCAGGGGACGTTCCTGCTGTTCCTGCACCGGCTGCGCCCGGACGCCGAGCTGGCCCGCGCGGCGGCGGCCCGGCTGCGCGCCGTTCCGGCGCTGCTCGACGCCGGCCGCGCCAACCTCGACCCTGCGCTGGCGCCGTCGATCCTCGTCATCCGCGCGCTTGGCCAGGCCCGCGCCGCCGTCGGCTACGCGCGCGACGTCGTCGCGGCCGAGGTCGAGGACCCGGCGTTGCAGGCGGAGCTGCGCGCGGCGGGGGAGGTCGCGGCGGCGGCGTACGAGTCGTTCGCGGAGTTCCTCGACGAGTTCGCGGACCGGGCGACCGGCGACTTCGCGTTCGGCGAGGAGCTGTACTCCGCGCTGCTGCGCGAGCGTGAGGGGCTCGGCTACGGCGCCCGCGAGCTGCGCGAGCGCGGGCGTGCGGCGTACGAGGAGCTGGCCGCCGAGATGCGCCGGCTCACCAAGGAGATCGCCGGCCACGACGACTGGAAGTCGCTGCTCGCCGAGCTCAACGACGACCACCCGCCGACGCCCGCGGCGATGCGCGAGGCGTACGAGGAGTGGACCGAGAAGGCGCGGGCATTCTGCCGCGAGCGGCAGCTCGTGTCGTTCGTGGAGGGCGAGGAGTGCCGCGTGGTGCCGTCGCCGCCGTTCCAACGGCCGGTGCTCGCGGTGGCGTCGTACGTCAACCCGCCCGCCTTCAGCGGCGGGCGCACCGGGCACTTCTTCGTGCCGTTCCCGCCGGAGGGTGCCGGCGACGACGACGTCCAGAAGCGGCTCGCGACGAACTCGTACTCGTCCATCCCGACCATCTCGGTGCACGAGGCGTACCCGGGGCACCACTGGCACCTGACCTGGTCGCAGGCGCAGCCGCGGCCGTTGCGGAAGGTCGTCGGCACGGCGTACTTCGTGGAGGGCTGGGCGCTCTACGCCGAGGCGATGCTGCGCGAGGAGGGCTTCTTCACCGACCCGAAGCACGAGCTGTGCCAGGTGGACGCGCGGCTGTTCCGCGCCGCGCGCATCGTGGTCGACACGTCGCTGCACCTCGGCGAGATGACGTTCGTCGAGGCCGTGCAGTTCATGGTCGAGCACACGTCGCTGTCGCTGCCGACCGCGAAGACCGAGGTCATGCGGTACTGCGCGTGGCCGACGCAGGCGGCGTCGTACCTCACCGGCGCGCTGGAGATCGCGCGGATCCGCGACCGGTGGTTCGCCGAGGCGCGCGGGTCGCTGCGGGAGTTCCACGACGCGATCGGCGGGTCCGGCCGGCTGCCGCTGGCGCTGGCGGAACGCGCGGTGCTGGGCGGCTGACGTGGCGCGGGGTCGGACGGCGCGGGGGTCCCGCGCGGCGGTCGCGTTGCTGCTGCTCGTCGCGCCCGCGTGCACGATCGGCGTCCGGCGGGAGGAGACACCGCGCGCGTCGCGGACCCCGGCCGCGCCGGTCAGCGTGCCGCCCTGCCGGACCACCTACGCCGCGCCCGACCCCGACCGCCCGCGCATCACGCTGACGTTCGACGTCGATCCCTCCTACGCGCGGGTCACCGGCACCGAGCGCGTCGTCTTCACGCCGGACGCGCCGGTGCGCGACGTCGTGTTCCGGCTCTGGGCGAACGGCCCGGGCCCGGTCGCGCACGGCGGCCGGATCGAGGTGACGAGCGCGAGCCTGCCGATGGCGTTCGAGCAGGCGGGCGCCGGGCGCGGGACGCAGGGCACGTTGCTGCGGCTCGCGCTGCCCGCCGAGTCGCCGGCGGGGAAGGCGATCACCGTCGACCTCGCGTTCACGCTGACGCTGCCGCGCGCCGAGGTGGACCGCTGGGGGCACACCGCGCAGACCGCGTGGTGGGCGAGCGCGCACCCGATGCTCGCGTGGGTGCGCGGCCGCGGCTGGGACACGACGCCCGCGGTCGGCATCCTCGGCGAGACCGCGGCGAACGAGACCGCGCGCTACGACGTCACGGTCGTCGCGCCGTTCGGCGACACCGTCTTCGGCATCGCGATCCCCGACGAGCCGGTCGCGACGGCGGAGGGCAAGCGCCGCTGGCGCTTCGTCAACGACGTGGCGCGCGACGTCGCCGTCACCGTCGGCCGCTTCACGACGCGGACGCGCGAGGTCGGCGGCGTGCCCGCGCGGTTCGCGGTGTCCGACGAGCTGGCCACGGGCACCCGCGCGGAGCGCATCCTGGACGACGTCGTCACCGACACCGTGCGGTCGATGGAGACGTTCACCCGGCTGTTCGGGTCGTACCCGTACGAGTCGCTGACCGTCGTCGCGCTCGACTCGATCCGCGGCGCGGGGGTGGAGTACCCGGCGTTCTTCTGGGTCGGGTCCCGGCGCTACGACGTCGTCGTGCCGCACGAGCTGGCGCACCTGTGGTTCTACGGCCTCGTCGGCAACGACCAGGGCGACCACCCGTGGCTGGACGAGTCGTTCGCGTCGTACGCGGAGGGACTGGTCAACCGCGCGAGCGGCGACGAGTTCGTGGCGACGGCGTCGGCGGGCGGCGCGGTCGGACGGCCGATGTCGCACTGGGACGAGGACGAGGAGAACTACGGCCGCCTCGTCTACGCCAAGGGCGGCGGCATGCTGCTGGTGTCGCGCGCCGAGGTGGGGGCGGCGGCGTTCGACAAGATGCTGCGCTGCTACGTCAACAAGAACGCGCACCGGGTCGCGACGCCGGAGGACGTGCGGACGGCGTTCGCGCCCGCCCCGGTGGTGGTGGACATCCTGCGCGACGCGGGCGCGCTGCCGTAGGCAGCGCCCGGCCGTCAGGTCGCCCGGCGACGGGTGCGCTTCGGCGGCGGCGCTGCTCCGACGACCTGGCCGACCCGCTGGTACGACACCCCGAGCAGCCCGGCGATGTCCCGCAGCGACCAGCCGCGCGCGGCGAGGTTGCGGGCGGCGTCGTCGCTGCGTTCGCGGACGGTGGCGAGGCGGCGTTCGAGGTCGATGCGGGTGGCGGCCAGCTCGGCCACGTCGTCCGGCAGCCCGGCGACCTCGTCCACGACCTCGACGCCGGCGGCGGACATCGCGTCCACGGAGTCGTAGCCGAGGGTCACGGCGAGCGCCTCGCGCGCGTGCCGGCGCGCCTGCTCCAGCGTCCGCGCCCAGGTCGCGACGTCCGGGTCGGCGAACGACACCGTCCACGCCCCGCGCTCGCGCTCGTACCGCGCGAGGTAGGTCGTCACCGCAGCCACCCGTCCCCGAGGCAGTGCGCCGCCTGCCGCTGGATGCTCGCCAGCGTGCCCGGCGTGAGGTCGCCGCGGTGGCGCGGCACGGTGACGCCGCAGTGCCTGTCGACGACCCAGCGTTCGTGGGAGCCCACCACTCGCACGCGTTCGGCCGAACACGCTCGCTCCTTCATCCGGCGGATCACCTCGCGGTACGTCACCGGCCGACCGTCGATGACGTAGACGGCGCCGTCGAGTGGGTAGACAGAAGTTGTGGACAACATGACACCGCGCCCGGTCGCTGTCCACAGCGCGGGCCGCCGGGTACCGTCGCGCGGTGCTGCTGGAGACCGACTACCTCGTCGTGGGCGCGGGGGCGTCCGGGCTGGCGTTCACCGACTCGCTGGTCGACCACTCGTCCCATGACGTGCTGCTCGTCGACCGCCGCCACGGCGTCGGCGGGCACTGGCTCGACACGTACCCGTTCGTACGGCTGCACCAGCCGTCCGCGCACTACGGCGTCGCGTCGCTGACCCTCGGCAACGACGCCATCGACCGGCACGGTCCCAACGCGGGCCTCTACGAGTGCGCCACCGGCGCCGAGGTCGTCGGCTACTTCAGCCGCGTCCTGACCGACCGGCTGCTACCGACCGGCCGGGTGCTCTTCCTCGGGCTGCACGACTACGTCCCCGGCCCGGACGGCGCGCACCGGCTCGTCTCGCGGCTGACCGGCGAGACCGTCGAGGTCACCGTGCGGCGCAAGGTCGTGGACACGGTGTACGGCGAGGTCACGGTCCCGGCGACCCACACGCCGTCGTTCGCGGTGGCGCCGGGCGTCGCGATGGTCCCGGTGGGCGGGCTCGCGGCGGTGCGCGAGCCGTTCGACCGCTACGTCGTGCTCGGCGGCGGCAAGACCGGCATCGACGCGGTGCTCTGGCTGCTCGACAACGGCGTCCCCGCCGACCGCGTCACGTGGGTCCGGCCGCGCGACGCGTGGCTCCTCGACCGGCGGTCGTTCCAGCCGCTGGACCTCGTCTGGATGTCGATGGAGGGGTTCGCGCTCGACCTCGAGGCCGCGGCGGGCGCGGAGTCGTTGCCGGACCTGTACCGGCGGCTCGAGGAACGCGGCCGGCTGCTGCGGGTCGACCCCGACGTGGAGCCGACGCTGTACCGCTGCGCGACGGTGACGGAGACCGAGCTGGCCCAGCTCCGGTCGGTGCGCGACGTCGTGCGGCTCGGCCGCGTCGTGCGCATCGACCCGGACGAGGTGGTCTGCGCGCAGGGCTCCGTGCCCGGCGGGCCGCACCTGTACGTGGACTGCACGGCCAGCGGCATCGTGCGCCGGCCGCCGGTCCCGGTGTTCGCGCCCGACCGCATCACGGTCCAGCCGGTGCGGCAGTGCGCCCATACGTTCAACGCCGCGCTCATCGGCTACGTCGAGGCGACCCGCGCCGCCGACGTGGCCGAGCAGAACCGGCTCTGCCCGGCCAACCCGTACCCCGAGGTGCCGCGCGACTGGGCGCGGATGCTCGTCGCGACGATGGCGTCGTACCGGCGGTGGCTCGCGACGCCGGACCTCGCGCAGTGGGTCGACCAGTGCCGGCTGAACCTCTTCCACGGCGTCAGCGCCCACCTGGACGACCCGCGGCTGCAGCAGGCGGCGGCGCGGTCCGGCGCCGCGCTCGTCCCGGCGCTCACCCGCCTCAAGGAGCTGCTCGCCGAGACAGAGACCGGGTCGGAGCCCGCTGTCAGCCGATGAACGGCAGCCGGCGCAGGCCCGCCGACGCCGCCTTCACGTAGTCCGCGACCGACGTCGGCGCCAGCGTGTCGAGGACGGTGCCGACCACCGCGTCCACGCCGACCAGGTACCGGGCGAGCGGGTACGGCACCGCGAGCGCGAGCCGGATCGTGCGCGCCACCCAGATCGGGTCGGGCAGCCTCTTGGCGGCGGTGGAGAGGTCGCGGGCGCGCTCGTACGCCGCGGCGTACGGCCCGTCGAGCTGCTCGGGCAGCCGCTCGTTGGCGCCGTCCCAGATGCCGGTGCCGAAGCCGCCCGGCTCCACGAGGATCACCTTCACACCGAACTGCGCGACCTCCTGGCGCAGCGCGTCCGACAACGCCTCCAGCGCGTGCTTGGTCCCGCAGTACCAGCCGACCATCGGCGTCGAGACGCGCCCGGCGATGGAGGAGACGTTGACGATGCGGCCCTCGCCGCGCTCGCGCATGCCCGGTAGGACGAGCCGGCAGATCCGCATGGGGCCGAGGACGTTGGTCTCGAAGATCTCGCGGGCGGCGTCGTCGCCGACCTCCTCGACGGGTCCGGCGAAGGCATAGCCGGCGTTGTTCACGACGGCGTAGAGGCCGTGCTCGGCGGTCATCGCGGCGACCTCGATGAACGCCTGCTCGGTCGACTCGGCGTCGGCGACGTCGCAGACGACGTAGCGGACGCTCGCGCCCTTCTCGGCGGCGGCCGCGCGGAGGGTCTCGCCCTTCTCGTCGCTGCGGACGGTGCCGATGACGTCGTAGCCGTGGCTCGCCAGCTCGACGGCGGTGGACAGCCCGATGCCGCTGTTGGCGCCCGTGATGACGACATGCCTCATGTCGGTAGGGTCTGCGCCCATGGACGGACCGGCAAACGCGCCCCTCGACGTCCGGCTCGTCCGGCTCGACCCCGGGCTGCCGTTGCCGTCGTACGCGCACCCCGACGATGCCGGCGCCGACC
The DNA here is from genome assembly GCA_035536815.1 of Frankiaceae bacterium. Classification (GTDB taxonomy): domain Bacteria; phylum Actinomycetota; class Actinomycetes; order BP-191; family BP-191; genus BP-191. The sequence goes on along the minus strand of DATLNJ010000052.1, from coordinate 8,094 downwards.
TCTACGTCACCGCCGACCTGACGCTCGCTCCGGGGGAGCGCGCGGTGGTCGGGACCGGCGTGGCTATCGCGCTCCCTGACGGGTACGCCGCCTTCGTGCACCCGCGCAGCGGCCTGGCTGCCCGGCACGGCGTGACCATCGTCAACGCCCCGGGGACGGTCGACGCGGGGTACCGCGGGGAGATCAAGGTCATCCTGCGAAACTCCGACGGCGCCGAGCCGGTAGCGTTGCGGCGCGGTGACCGCATCGCGCAGCTCGTGATCCAACGGGTGGAGCGGGCGGTGTTCCGCGAGGTGGACGAGCTACCGGCGTCGGAACGTGGCGAAGGCGGCCACGGCTCGACGGGGCGATAGATAGAGGAGAGCGGACCGTGCCGTTCGGACGGAAGAAGAACAAGGGCGAGGACCCCGAGGTCGAGACGACCGCCGAGGAGACCGCGCCGGAGGCGGCGCCGCTCGCGGCGACGACCGGGCCCTACGACGAGGCGGACGTCGACGACGAGCGCCCGCGCCTCGACCTCGGCGGCATCAAGGTGCCCGTGCCCGAGGGCGTCGAGCTGCGGGTGGACGTGAGCCCGGAAGGCCAGGTCCAGAGCGCGGTCGCCGTCCACGGGCAGAGCCAGATGCAGATCAACGCGTTCGCGGCGCCGCGCCGCGAGGGCATCTGGGACGAGGTCCGTACGGAGATCCTCCAGTCGCTGCGCAACGAGCAGGACGGCCAGGCCGAGGAGGTCGAGGGGACGTTCGGGCGCGAGCTGCGCGCGCGCATCCCGGCCGGCCCCGGCCAGTTCGTGCCCGCGCGCTTCATCGGCGCCGACGGGCCGCGCTGGTTCCTCCGCGCGCTGATCACCGGTCCGGCCGCGCTGGAGCCGAGCCAGGCCGGGCTGCTGGAGGAGGTCTTCCGAGGGACCGTGGTGATCCGCGGCAACGAGGCCATGGCGCCGCGCGACGTCCTCCCGCTCCGGCTGCCGAAGGAGGCGCAGGACGCCGCCGCCGCCGCGGCGGCCGAGCAGGCCGGCCAGGAGGGCGACGAGGGGGGCCGGTTCGAGGGCGGCGACGACTTCAACCCGTTCGAGCGCGGCCCGGAGATCACCGAGACGCGCTAGCCGCGCCGCGCCGCGCCGCCGCGGCACCTTCCAGTGTCCGGGCCGCCCTGCGCGTGCTGGCGCGCACTGGAAGTTGCGCGCGACCGCGCGACGTCAGCGCGCGGCGATGGCGCGGCGGCACGCCGCGAGCGCCGCGTCGCCGAGGATCGAACGGCGTTCGCCCCACTCGGCCAGCGTCAGCGACTCCAACGCCGCCCGCGGCAGCGCGCCGGCGTACGCCTCCGCCGCCGTGAACGGGTGCGCCGGGTCGTCCACCAGCCCCACGACACCGGCCGGGGCGTCCGCGGTCGCGAGCATCGCGGGGTCCGGCGCGGCGTCGGCCGCCGCCGCGCGGAACGCCGCCACCAGCGAGTCGGGGTCGTGCCGGGGCCAGGAGCGTTCGAGCTCGATGACCACCCAGCGCGGCACGCTCTCGTCCGCCGCGATCCGCGCCAGCGTCGCGGCGACGCCGGTGGCCGCCAGCTCGCCGGCGACGGCGGCGTTGGCCCGCGCGGTGTCGGTGTCCGCTCCGAGCCAGCCGGGGATGGCCAGCAGCAGGGCGTGCAGGTACGTGCCCGTGGCGGCGTAGGCGGCGGCGACGTGCGCGCCGAGCGAGGTGCCGCCCACCACCCGCGCGCCCACGGCGCCGGCCACCGCCGCGAGGTCGCGCACGTGGTGCGCGAGCGACTGGTCGGCTGGGTCCGGCAGCGGCGTGCTGTCGCCGTGGCCGCGCAGGTCGTACGTCACCAGCCGGTACCCCGCCGGGACGCACCCGGCCCAGCACCGCGCCGCGAACTCACCCGTGGAGCCGACGCCGGAGGCGACGACCGCGGCGGGCGCGGCCGGGTCGCCGCGCTCGGTCACGGCGAGCACGACCCCGCCCACGTCGAGCCGCCACGACCGCACGGTGCGATTCTTGCCGAGGGAGCCGAGAAGGCCGAGAACGCGAGGAGGCGGGTGCGGGTGAGCAGGCGGGGCGCGGTGGCGGCGGCCGTCGCCGGGCTGCTCGTCGCCGGGTCGGTCGTGACGGCGTTGTCCGTCGGGGCCGGCCGCGCCGCGCGGCTGGCCGGCCGCCCACCGGCCGAGGTCGTCGCGCCCGAGGACGCCCGGCCGGTGCCGGAGCTGACCGGCATCACCGAGTGGTTCAACGCGCCGCCGCTGACGATGGCCGGGCTGCGCGGCCGCGTGGTGCTGCTCGACGTGTGGACGTACTCGTGCGTGAACTGCCGGCGGACGTTCCCGTTCCTGCGGGCGCTGCACGAGACGTACGCCGACCGCGGGCTGACCGTGATCGGCGTGCACTCGCCGGAGTTCGACTTCGAGAAGTCGCCCGACAACGTCGAGCGCGCGGTCCGCGACCTCGACGTCACCTGGGCCGTCGCCAACGACCCCGACCGCGCGATGTGGGACGCGCTGCGCAACTCGTACTGGCCGGCGAAGTACCTCGTGGACCGGCACGGGCGGATCCGGCTGGTGCACGTCGGCGAGGGCGACGAGGCCGAGATCGAGGACGCGGTACGCGGCCTGCTCGCCGACGGCGGCGACCCCGGGGCGGCCCGCGCCGGCGCGAAGCACGAGCCGCCACGCGGCAAGCAGACCCCCGAGCTGTACCTCGGCTACCTGCGCGGCGGCCTCGTCCGCGAGGGCGTCACCGAGGACCGTGCCGACCCGCCCCGGCGCGACCGCGTGCGCCTGGCCGGCCGGTTCACCGGCGCCGAGGAGTACGTCACCGCCGCCGCGCCCGGCGCGACGGTCACCGTGGACTACACCGCGCGCGACGTCTACGCCGTCCTCGCCCCGCCCGCCGGCTCGACCGCGCGGCAGCGGGTCGAGGTCCGCTGGAACGACGCCCCGGTCCCGCCCGACCGGCGCGGCGCCGCGGTCGTGGCACGCGAAGGGCGCACGTACGTGGACGTCCGGACCGACGACCTCTACCACCTGCTCACCGCGCCCGCGCCCGGCGAGGGCCGGGTCACGCTGGTGGCGACGGCGCCCGGCGTGCGGTTCTTCACGTTCACGTTCGGCCGCTGATGCTGGCGTTCGTGGTGGCGTTCGGGTTCGGGGTGCTGTCGTTCCTCGCGCCGTGCACGGTGCCGCTGCTGCCGGCGTACGTCGGCGTCCTCACCTCCGGCGGCCGCCGCCTGCTGCCGGCCAGCCTGCTCTACGTCCTCGGCTTCTCGGTCGTGTTCGTGTCGCTCGGGCTCGCGGCGGGCGGCGTCGGCCGCGCCGTCCGCGCGGAGGGCGGGGTGGCGCAACGGCTGGGTGGCGTGCTGGTCCTGGCGTTCGGCGTCGCGCTGCTCGCCGGGCTGGCCGACCGGCTGCCGGTACGGCGGGCCGGCGCGTCGGCGCCGTTCGCACTCGGGCTGGTGGCGGGGACGGCGTTCACGCCCTGCGTCGGGCCGTTCCTCGGCGCGGTCCTCACCGTGAGCGCGGTCGAGGGCGCGACGCTGCGCGGGGGAGCGCTGCTGGCGGCGTACTCGGCGGGTCTCGGGGTGCCGTTCGTGGCCGCCGCCTACGCCGTCTCGGTCTCGCCGCGGCTCACCCGGCGGCTCGCGAGCGCGAGTCGCGTCCTCAACCGCGTCGGCGGCGTCGCGCTGCTCGCGCTCGGGCTGCTGCTGGTGACCGGCGCGTACGGACGGCTCGCGTCGCGCCTCGCGGAGTGGGCGGCGTAGGTACGCTCTGCGACATGGCCGAGGGACGTTTCCGCCGCGCACTGCGCCGGCTCACCGCGGACGACGAGGAGCTCGTCGCCGAGGATCTCCAGGAGGGCGCCGAGAAGTACGGCTGCTCGCTCATCAGCGACGCCCCCGGCCGGGCGAAGGTGCGGCTGCACGGGTCGCTGCAGGCCGTGACGTTGCGGCCGCAGGGCGGCGTGCCCGCGCTGGAGGCGGAGCTCTACGACGGCACCGGCACGGTCTACGTCATCTGGCTCGGCCGCCGCCGCATCGAGGGCATCCGCGCCGGCGTCTCGATCGTCGTCGAAGGCCGGCTCACCGAGAGCACCCCCGGGCGGCGCACGATCTACAACCCGTCGTACGAACTGATCCCCCAGCGCGCCGACTGAAGCCAACAGGGGCCGGGCGGCCGCTAGCCCGGGCCCGGCTTCGACAGCAGCACGTCGAGCTCGGCGTCACGGTCGCTGGTCGCCACGACGAGCAGCTCGTCGCCGGCCTCCAACGGCATCTGGGGCGACGGCATGAGGACGTTGCCCTCGCGCAGGATCGCGACCAGCGCGGAGTCCGGCGGCCACTCCACCTCGCCCACGGTCTTGCCGAGGATGGGCGAGTCCGTCGCGAGCCGCAGCTCCGACAGGTTGGCGCCGCCGTGCTGGAACGTCAGCAGCCGGACCAGGTCTCCGACCGTCACCGCCTCCTCGACGAGCGCGGTCAGCATCCGCGGCGTCGACACCGAGACGTCCACGCCCCAGCCCTCGGTGAACAGCCACTCGTTCTTCGGGTGGTTGACGCGCGCGACCACGCGCGGCACGCCGAACTCCGTCTTGGCCAGCAACGACACGACGAGGTTGACCTTGTCGTCGCCGCTCGCGGCGACGACCACCTGGCACTCCTCGATCTTCGCCTTCTCGAGCTGCGACACCTCGCAGGCGTCGGCCAGCAGCCACTCGGCCTGCGGGACCGTCGCCTCCTTCATCGCCTTCGGGTCCTTCTCGATGAGAACGACCTGGTGCCCGTTGCCGATCAGCTCGGCGGCGATGGACCGGCCGACGTTCCCCGCTCCCGCGACGACGACGCGCATCAGTGCGAACCTCCCTCGGGGCCGGCGCTGGTGACGCGGTCGACGTCGGCCAAGCGTTCCTTCAGCAGGGCGAAGTGCACGATGTCGCCCTCCTGGACGACGGTGTCGCGGCCGGGGAGCGTCCCGACGCCGAGCCGCGTGATGCAGGCGACGCGGGCGCCGGTGGCCTCCTCCAACGCCGTGTAGCGCTTGCCGACCCACGACGGCGCCAAGTCGAGCTGCGCCACGGCCACCCGGCCCGACGGGTCGTTCCACTCGTCGTCCGCGGCGGCCGGCAGCAGGCGGCGCAGCATCTGGTCGGCGGTCCAGCGCACGGTCGCCACGGTCGGGATGCCGAGCCGCTGGTACACCTCCGCGCGGCGGGGGTCGTAGATGCGCGCGGCGACGTGCTCGACCCCGAACTGCTCGCGCGCCACCCGCGCCGCGATGATGTTCGAGTTGTCGCCGTTGCTCACCGCGGCGAACGCGCTCGCCTGCTCGATCCCGGCCTCGACGAGCGTCTCGCGGTCGAAGCCGATCCCGACCACCGACCGGCCCTGGAAATCCTTCGAGAGCCGGCGGAACGCCGCCGCGTCGCGGTCGATGATGGCGACCGTGTGGCCGAGGTTCTCGAGCCGCAGCGCGAGCGTCGAACCGACGCGGCCGCAGCCCATGATCACGACGTGCACGTTCGGAGCTCCTTCGCGGAGAGCGGGCGCGCCAACTCTGTCACAACCCCGGGCTGGTGCCCCATCCAGCAACGTTCGCCCTGCTGCGCGACGCCCGACGTCGCCGGACGGGGCACTAGCATCCCGACCCGTGGCTCTCTTCGACATCCCGAAGCGGATCTTCGTCGGCCGGCCCCTCCGCAGCGACGCGGTCGGCCACACGCTGCTGCCGAAGAAGCTCGCCCTGCCCGTGTTCTCCAGCGACGCGATGTCGTCGGTGTCGTACGCGACCGAGGAGGTCCTGCTCGCGCTGGCCGCCGGCGGCCTCGCGTACTACACGTCCACCCCGTGGATCGCGCTCGGCGTCGTCCTGCTGTTCATGGTCATCACGGCGTCGTACCGACAGACCGTGCGCGAGTACCCGCAGGGTGGCGGTGACTACACGGTCGCGCACGAGAACGTCTCCAAGTCTGCCGGCCTCGTCGCCGCCAGCGCGCTGCTGATCGACTACGTCCTCACCGTGTCGGTGTCGATCGCGGCCGGCGTCTACGCGCTGACGTCCGCGTTCCCTGACAGCCCGGTCACCAGGCACCGGGTGGCCTTCGCGCTCGGGTTCATCGTCTTCATCACGCTGATGAACCTGCGCGGCGTGAAGGAGGCCGGCACGTTCTTCGCGATCCCGACGTACGGCTTCGTTCTCGGCATCATGACGATGCTCGTCGTCGGCCTGGCCAAGATCGCGACGGGCGGGGACCTCGTCGCGGAGAGCGCCAACCTGCCCGTCGAGGAGCATCACCTCGGCGGCTTCGCGGCGGCGTTCCTGCTGGCGCGCGCGTTCTCCTCCGGCTGTACCGCGCTGACCGGCGTCGAGGCCATCGCCAACGGCGTCCCCGCGTTCAAGAAGCCGCAGTCCGAGAACGCCGCCAAGACGTTGCTCATGCTCGCGGCCATCGCGATCACGATGTTCATCGGGATCACGACGCTCGCGATGGCCTCGGACGTCCGCGTCCCCGGCCACGGCCACGGCTCCGGCCGCTCGGTCGTGGCGCAGATCGCGGCCGCGGTGTTCGGCGACCGGACGCCGCTCTTCTACTACGTGCAGTTCTTCACGGCGGGCATCCTGGTGCTGGCCGCGAACACGGCGTTCCAGGACTTCCCGCGGCTCGCCTCGCTGCTCGCGCAGGACCGCTACCTGCCGCGCCAGCTGCACAACCGCGGCGACCGGCTGGTCTTCTCCAACGGCGTCGTCGCGCTGGCGGCGTTCGCGTCGCTGCTGATCGTGGCGTTCGACGCCAACGTCTCGAAGCTGATCCAGCTCTACATCGTCGGCGTCTTCGTGTCGTTCACGCTCGGCCAGGGCGGCATGGTGCTGCGCTGGACGCGCAAGCTGCGCGACCCGTCGCACTCGCCGGAGGACCGGCGCCGGATGCAGCGCGCCCGGTTGATCAACGCCGTCGGCTCGGCCACCACGGGCGTCGTGCTCGTCATCGTGCTGCTCAGCAAGTTCACGCACGGCGCCTGGATCGTCGTGGCGACGATGCCCGTGCTGTTCACGATCATGCGTGGCATCAACCGGCACTACGCCCGGGTCGCGGAGGAGCTGCGCCTGGCGTCCACGCGTCCTGTGCTGCCCGCCCGCAACCACGCGGTCGTGCTCGTCTCGCAGCTGCACAACCCGACCCTGCGCGCGTTGAACTACGCCAAGTCGATCAAGGCGCACACCCTGACCGCGCTCTACGTCGAGGTCGACGAGGCCGAGAGCAAGCGCCTGCAGGACGAGTGGGACAACACCGGGATCGACGTGCCGCTCAAGGTCGTCGCGTCGCCGTTCCGCGAGATCACGAAGCCGGTCCTCGACTACGTCCGGCGGCTGCGCCAGGGCGCCGGTGACCACGACGTCGTGACCGTCATCATCCCGGAGTACGTCGTCGGCAAGTGGTGGGAGCAGCTCCTGCACAACCAGTCGGCGTTGCGGATCAAGGCGTTCCTGCTGTTCCAGCCGGGCGTGATGGTGACCAGCGTGCCGTGGCACCTGTCGTCGGCGCCGGAGCCGGACTCGGCGATGGGCGACCCCCTGCACGGCGTACCGCGCGGGCCGCAGGAAGCCGGCCCCGCTGACGCCGACGGCCCCGCCTCTAGTTAGACCAGTGAGGCCCGGGATCGCCGGGCCTCACTGGTTCGTACGTTGTTACGTCACTTGCACTTGACGGGCTTACACGCCGTTCGGCATCGCTTCGAGGCCGTGGGGCGCCATACGCCCTCCGGCGGGTCACCGAACGCATCGACGTAGCGTTCCACGGTGGTGTCATACGCAGATACGAGGTTCGCAGCATCCTCGGCACCCCTCATACCGAAGTACGGGAAGTGGTGAAGGAAGAAGCCGAAGATCTTCGCGGAGTCGCTGGCGTACGCGACGGTGTCGAGGATGTGCATGTGCCAAATCTCGTCGACTGATATGTAGATCGGTCCTGTCAAGGGGCAGCGCGGTGTTGCGCCGGGTTGTTGGCCTGGCGCGGGTGGTCGGGGGTCGGCCGGTGCCTGTCGGGCGTGCGTGTCGGGTCGACGCGCGGTCAGACTGATATGCGCGGGTTGGTTACCGCAGGACGG
>DATLNJ010000051.1:0-42731 GCA_035536815.1 Frankiaceae bacterium | reverse complement strand
GCGGCGGCCGCGACGGCGGACCGGCGGACGGCACGCGGCCGGCGGGCACCCGCGGCCACCACCGCCGCACCCGCCACGTCGACGCCGGCCGCGCGCAGCGCGCGGGCCGCCTCGGCGAGCGTCGCGCCGGTCGTCATGACGTCGTCGACGACGACCACCCGCCGGCCGCGCAACGACGCGGCGTGGCGCGGGTCGGCGCGGAACGCCCCGCTGAGGTTGGCGGCGCGGCCCGCGGCCGAGAGCCCGGCCTGGTCCGACACGGAGCGAACGACAAGAAGTGCTGGGACAGCCGGCACGCCGAGCACCCGCGCCGCGCGGACGGCGAGGCGGCGGGCGTGGTCGTAACCGCGGGCGCGCACCGCCGCGCGCCGCGACGGGACCCACACGAGCGCCTCGGGCCGTAGCCGCACCGCTGACCGCGCGAGCGCCCACGCGAGCGGCGCCGACAGTGCCAGCCGGCCGCGCTCCTTGTGCGCGACGACGACGTCGCGGACCGGGGGCTCGTACACGGCCGCCGCCCACACCACGGGCAGCCCGGGCGGGCACGGCCGCGGCACCGCGCGCGCCGGCGGGGCGGCGAGCGCCGCCGCGCAACGCGCGCACAGGACCGCGCGGCGACCACCCACGCGGCGACCGCCCGCGCCCCGAGACGACGAGGGCAGCGGGCACCGGCAGCCCGGGCAGGTGCGCGGGAGCAGCAGGTCGAGGAGCGCGCCGATCACGTGTTCCAGCGTGCGCCGCGCGGCGCGGCCGCAACGACCGCCGACCGAAGTTGTGGACGAAGAACGCGCGGCTGTGGATCAGCCAGATCAGCCGGCGAAGGCGGGCGCGCCCGCCTTCCAGCTCAACGCCGCCCAGTCGGCGCCCGGCGTACGCCGCCACAGCCGGCCGCCCGACAACGCCACGCGGTCCAGCGACGCACCCGCCGAGACGGCCAATGCCGTTATCGGTCCGGCAGGTAGCCCGGCGTCGCGTACGGGCTCGACGCCGTAGCCGTCGACGCCCGCGCGGTACAGCGCCGGGCGCCGCCCGGCCAGCGTCGCGAACAGCAGCGCCCCCGGGCCGTCGAACGCCACCGCCGTCGCCCCGCGCACGCCCGGCACGACCCGTCGCGGCTCGCCGAGCAACCGCCCGCCCGACGCGGGCCGCTCGACCCGCGCCAGCCACACCGACGCCGCGCGGCCGGAGCCGGTCACGATCGCCGCGCGGGCGCCGTCCGGCGACAGCCGCAACGACGTCAGCGGCCCGGGCAGCGACGTCGGCGCGCGCACGACGGTGTAGACGCCGCGGGCGGCGGGGACCGCTACGACCTGCTGTGCCGGGCCGGTGGACTGCACGACCCAGACGACGTCGCCGCCGGGCTCCCAGGTCGGCGCGCTCATCCGATCGGCGCTGTGCGCGAACCGCGGCGGCTCCGCGCCGGTGAGGTCGACGAACACCAGCGCCTGCCGCCCGTCGGCCGCGCGCGTCACGCCGGCCAGCGTGGTGCCTGCGCGGTTCACCGCGTACGACTCCAGCGGCGGAGTGTCCGCCACCCGCGAGCGCCGCCCGTCGTCGTCGACGGCGTACGGGGCGCCGTTCATGACGAAGAACAGCCGGCGGTCGGCCGTCGGCGGCACCGGCGCGAACGCCTCCCAGTCGGCCCGCCGGTACGGGCGCACGCCGGGCGGCGCCGGCAGCGGGAGCGGCACCCCCTCGGAGAGCAGGCGGACGGCCTCGACGTCGGGCTGCTCGGTCAGCGTCCACACGACCTGCGCGACCAGCGTCCCGAGGGTCTCCTGCGGGACGAACCGGATCTCGCGGGAGAAGTTCAGGGTCACGACGCGCTCGTTGATGTCGGGCGGGCCGAGCAGCTCGGTGCCCTTCGGGATCGCGGTGCGCACCGCGGGCGCGAGCCAGCCGCGCGGCCCGGCGAGCAGCGCGCGGACGATCGCGGTGACCGGTTGCTCGTTGGCGCGCAGGAAGACCACGTCGGGCGCCAGCCGCCGCGCCTGGTCCGGCCAGTACAGCGTCACCCGGTGGAACGACGTCCCGACCTCCTCGCGACCCACGAGCAGCCCGGCCGGCGGGTCGACCAGCCGCCAGCCGACGCCGGAGACCAGCCGCAGCCGGAACGTCACGTCCACCGGCGCCGACACGGACCGGAACTCCCCGGACGGCGAGATGGCGCCGACCGGCGCGAGCCGCACCGCCACCGACGCGCGGTCACCGCTGACGCGCGGCGGGCGCAGCGACCGCGAGGCGTAGACGACGGCCCGCCCCTCGGTCACCCACTCGGCCTGCGGCGCGAGGTACCGGCGCGCGACCGCGTAGTCGTCGCCCGGGTCGTTCTGCGCGATGAGGTAGCTGCGCACGATCTCGTCGGGGCGCGCGTCCGGCGGCGGCGGCGGGAGCCGGCGGCTGACCCGCGGCTCCGGCGCGCCCGGGTCCTCGGCGGGGACGCGGCGGACGACCTGGGCGCCGCTCTGCGACGGCACGCCGGTGCACCCGGTCGCGACCGCGAGCGCGACGAGGACGCCGAGCAGCCGGCTAGCCATTGAAGCCCACCGAGACCGGTTCCAGCGCCAGCGGCGACGCCCGCACCTCGTCGCCCGTGCGCCGCGGCAGCGTCACCCGGAACGCCGAGCCCTTGCCGGGCTCACCCCACGCCTGCAGCCAGCCGCCGTGCAGCCGTACGTCCTCCAGCGAGATGGACAGGCCGAGGCCGGTCCCGCCGCTGTGCCGCGCCCGCGCCGGGTCGGCGCGCCAGAACCGCGAGAACACCCGGCTCGCATCGCCCGGCCGCAAGCCCACGCCGCGGTCGCGGACGACGACCGCAACGGTGTCCGCGTCGGACCCCACGAAGATCTCGATCGGCAGCCCCTCGCCGTGCTCGATGGCGTTGGCGAGCAGGTTGCGCAGGACGCGTTCGATACGCCGCGGGTCGGCCTCGACCAGCACCTCACCCTTGTCCGTCGAGCGCACAGTCACCTCGCTGCCGCGCCGCGCCGCGAGCGGTCCGAGCGCGTTGACCACCTGCTGCAGCAACGTCGTGAGGTCGAACACCTCCGCGTCCAGCACCGCCGCGCCCGCGTCGAATCGCGAGATCTCGAGCAGGTCCACGAGCAGCACCTCGAAGCGGTCGAGCTCGTTCTGCAGCAGCTCCGCGGACCGCGCGACCTCCGGCGGGAAGTCCTGGCGCGCGGCGTGCAGCACGTCCGCCGCCATGCGCACCGTCGTCAACGGCGTCCGCAGCTCGTGCGACACGTCGGAGACGAACCGCTGCTGCAGGCGCGACAGCCCCTCCAGCTCGTCGATCTTCTGCTGCAACGACACCGCCATCGCGTTGAACGCCTCGCCCAGCCGGGCCAGCTCGTCCTCACCCTTGACCTGCATCCGCCGGTCGAGGTGACCCGCCGCGAGCTCGTCCGCGACCCGCGCCGCGGCGCGTACCGGAGACACGACCTGCCGGCTGACGAGGTACGCGACCCCGGCGACGAGCAGCGTCAGCGCGAACCCGCCGCCGGCGAGCGCGCTGCGGACGACGTTGAGCGTCGCGACCTCGACGTCGAGCGGGAAGAAGAAGTAGAGCTCGTTGCTGCGGCCCGGTGAGTACAGCGGGGCGCCGACCAGCAGGCCGCTCCGCCCGGCGCGGAACTCGGCGTACGCGTACGCCATCTGCCCCTGCCGCTCGACGGCGCCGCGCAGGTCCGGCGCGATCTGCGCGCGCTCCGGCGCCTCGCCGCTGACGTAGTCGACGGTCTCGCCGAGAACGGTGACGCCGTACGTCCCCGTCGGGCCGGCCCGCGTGGCGAGCTGCTGGCCGAGCTGGTCGAGCCGCACGTCGACGGTGTCCGGCGTCGCGTCGGTCGGGAGGTCGGCGAGGAAGGCGGCGGCGTAGCGGAGGTTCGACTCCACCTCGGCGAGCGCGCGCTCGCGGTGGGACGTGAGCAGGTCGCGCGTCACGCGGTCCATCACGAGGACGCCGAGCACCGCGACGACGGTCAGCGAGACGAGCAGCGTCGAGGTGACGACGCGCGTACGCAACGACCGCCGCCACCGTCGCGCCGGCGCCCGCAGGAGAGAGCGAGGCGTCAGGGGGGCCCGGCCTTGTACCCGACACCGCGCACCGTCAGCACGACCTCGGGGTGCTCTGGGTCGCGCTCGACCTTCGCGCGCAGCCGCTGGACGTGCACGTTGACCAGCCGGGTGTCGGCGGCGTGCCGGTAGCCCCAGACCTGCTCCAGCAGGACCTCGCGGGTGAAGACCTGCCGTGGCTTGCGGGCCAGCGCGACCAGCAGGTCGAACTCCAACGGCGTCAGCTGGATCTGCTTGCCTTCCCGCAGGACGCGGTGGCCCGCGACGTCGATCTCCACGTCGCCGATGTGCAACGGCTCGGCGGGCACGTCGTCGTTGCGGCGCAGCCGCGCGCGCACCCGGGCGATGAGCTCCTTCGGCTTGAACGGCTTCATGACGTAGTCGTCCGCCCCGGACTCCAGCCCGAGCACGACGTCGATCGTGTCGCTCTTCGCCGTGAGCATCACGATCGGCACGCCGGACTCCGCGCGGATCGCGCGGCACACCTCGAGGCCGTCCTTGCCCGGCAGCATGATGTCGAGCAGGACGAGGTCCGGCTTCGTCTCGCGGAACGCCGCGAGCGCGCGTTCGCCGTTCGACACGAACGACGGCTCGAACCCCTCCGTGCGCAGCACGATGCCGAGCATCTCGGCGAGGGCGGGGTCGTCGTCTACGACGAGGACGCGGCCCTTCACCGGATACCCGGCCGGGGGCAGTAGCGGTCGCGCGTGCGCACGCGGGTCATACGTCCATTGTGCCTGCCATGCGGGTGCCTGCGCGCTTGTCATGGCCGAAGCGTGCGCGCGGGGGGTCGCGGCCAGGTCACGGCGGCGTTGCTGTACGGAGCGGGTCCCGGGCGCGGCGTCGCCTCGCCGGCGTCACTCCGCGACGGCGCGGACCTTCTGCTCGGTCACCGGGCTGACCACGCCGCGCTCGGTGACGATCGCGGAGACGAGGTGTGGCGGCGTCACGTCGAACGCCGGGTTGTACGCCGCCGCACCCTCCGGCGCCACGCGCGTCCCGCCGAACGTCGTGACCTCGTCGGCGGACCGTTGCTCGATGACGATGTCCTTCCCCGTCGCCGTCGCGAGGTCGACGGTGGAGACCGGCGCGACCACGACGAACGGCACGCCGTGCGCCCGCGCGAGCACCGCGAGCGGGTACGTGCCGACCTTGTTCGCGACGCTGCCGTCGGCGCAGATGCGGTCCGCGCCGACCAGCACGACGTCCACCTCGCCCGCCGCGAACAGCGAGCCGGCCGCGTTGTCCGGCAGCACGGCGTACGGCAGCCCGTCGCGCGCCGCCTCCCACGCCGTCAGCCGCGCGCCCTGCAGCAGCGGCCGCGTCTCGTCCACCCACAGCCGGGCCAGCCGCCCGGCGCCATGCGCGGCGCGGGCGACGGCGTACGCGGTGCCGTCGCCCGCCGACACGAGCGAGCCGGTGTTGCAGTGCGTCAGCACCCGCGCGCCGTCGGGGACGAGGTCGAGCCCGTACGCCACCATCGCCCGGCTCGCGGCGGCGTCCGCGGCCGCGAGCTCGTCGGCCGCGGCGAGCGGGTCGCGCCCCTCGCGCACGGCGGCCAGCGCGTGCTCGACGCCGCGCCGCAGGTTGACGGCGGTGGGGCGGGCGGCGGCGATGCGTTCGGCGGCGGCCTCGACGCCGGCCGGGTCGCGCAGCGCGAGCGCGACGCCGTACGCGCCGGCCACCCCGAGCGCGGGCGCCCCGCGGACCACGAGTCGCTGGATGGCGTCGACGAGGGAGGCCGCGTCGGCGCAGCGGACGACGCGTTCGGTCGCGGGCAACGCCGTCTGGTCGAGCAGCTCGACGGCGCCGTCGCGCCACGCCACCGCGGGCAGCCGGTCCACGCCCCGGAGCGTACGGTGCGTGGCACGATGGCCGGGTCGCGCCGGCAGGCACGGCGCGCGACGGGAGGACGGATGACCGACACGCCGGGGTGGACGCCGCCGACGGACCCGGACGCGTCCGGGTCCGGCTCGGGCGGCGCCGCGCGCGGCACCGGCGGCCCCGCGCAGGGACCGCCGCCCGGTCCCCCGCAGGGCCCCCAGCCCGGCCCTCCGCCAGGCGCGCCGCCCGGCTGGGGCGGACCGGCGCCCGGCGCCCCGCACGGCTACGGCCCGCCCGGGTCGTTCGGCCAGCAGTCCGGCCCGCCGGGCTGGGGCGGCCAGCCGCAGGGACCCCCCGGATGGGGTGGCTACGGCGGCCAGCCCGGCTACGGCGGCCAGCCAGGTTACGGCGCGCAGCCCGGCTGGGGCGCGCAGCCCGGTTACGGCGGCCAGCCCGGCTACGGCGGTCAGCCCGGCTGGGGCGCGCCCGCGGGCTGGGGGCGGCCGGCCGCGCCGGAGCCCGGCATCGTCCCGCTGCGACCGCTGGCGCTCGGCGAGATCCTCGACGGCGGCTTCGCGATCGTGCGGCAGTATCCGCGCGTCACGCTCGGCCTGGCCGCGATCGTCACGACGATCACGCAGCTCATCACGTTCGCGACGCAGCTGCCCGCCGCGCTCGACACCGGCTACGCCGACCCGGACGCGTTCGGCGGCATCACGATCGCGCAGATCCTCGCTTGGCTGATCAGCGGCATCGGCGTCGTCGTTCTCGCCGGCATGCTGACGTCGGTCGTCGGCGAGGCGGTGCTCGGCCGGCCGACGACGATCGGCGAGACGTGGGCGCGGATCCGCCCGAAGTTCTGGGCGCTGCTCGGCGCCGGCATCCTCGGCGCGGTCGTGCCCGCGCTGGGGCTGGTGCTCTGCCTGCTGCCCGGCATGTTCATGTGGGGCGCGTGGGCGTTCCTGACGCCGGTCGTCGTCCTCGAACGCAGCGGCGTCATCGAGTCGACGCGGCGCTCGTGGCGGCTCGCGGTGCCGGACTTCTGGCGGGTGTTCGGCATCCGCGCACTCGCCACGATCATCGCGAGCGTCCTGCAGTCGATCATCGTCATGCCGATCACGTTGCTCGCGGTCGGGGCGGCGTTCTTCGAGGGCAACCCCGACATGGGCCTGCTGCCGCTGACACTCATCACGCTCGGCGGCATCGTCGCGGGCACGATCACGGCGCCGTTCTCCTCCGGCGTCCTCGCGCTGCTCTACATCGACCGGCGGATGCGCGCCGAGGGGCTCGACGTGACGTTGGCGCAGGCGGCGGCGCAGCAGGCGGGTACGGCCTGACCGTGCTCGCGTTCCTCCAGGACCCGATCACGCGCGACGGCGCGCGCGACGAGGCCGAACGCGAGCTGCGCAAGCCGATCTACCGGCGCGACGACGAGGGCATCGTCGAGCGGGTGATCGAGGAGATCATGGAGGCGTTGAACGACCTCATCGGGAACGTCGTCAGCGTCACCCCCGGCGGCCTCCCCTCGCTGCTCCTCGTCGTCGTCGCGCTCGTCCTCGTCGCGATCGCGCTGCGCCTCGGCCTCGGCCCGGCGAACCTGCGCGACGCCCTCACCGACCGCCGCCGCGGCGGCCGCGCGCTGTCGCCGGAGGAGTACCGCGCCGAGGCCGAGCGCCTGGCCGCCGGCGGCGACTTCAAAGAGGCGGTGCGCGCGCGGTTCCGCGCGATCATCCGCGAGCTTGAGCTGCGCGCCGTCCTCGACGAACGGCCCGGCCGCACGGCCGGCGAGATCGCCCGCGAGGGCGGCGCCGCGGTGCCCGCGATCGGCGCGGACCTGCGGACGGTCGCCGGGACGTTCGACGAGATCTGGTACGGCCGCCGCCCCGCCGCCGCTGACGACTACGCCACGGTGCGCGCGGCCGACGAGCGCATCGCGTCGAGCAGGCTCGCGGTGGCGGCGACATGACCGCCGTTCTCGACACGCCGGCCGAGGAGGAGGCGGACGCCCGGTCGGCGCTCGCCACCGTCGAACCGCGCGAGGCCTGGCGCAAGGCGCGGCTGCCGCTGGCGCTCGGGCTCGCGCTGGTCCTCGTCGCGCTCCTGCACGCGGTCACGGCCGGCGGCTCGACGGTCGGCCGGATGGACCCCGACTCGGCGACGGACGAGGGCGCGATGGCGCTCGCGACGTTGCTGCGCGACCGCGGCATCGAGGTCGCGGTCGTGGACGAGCCGACGGGCGCGCCGGACACCACGGTCTTCGTGCCGGAGCCGGTCCGCGCGAACATGATGCGCCCCGGGGCGCTGTCGTCGGCCCGCATCTCCCGCGCGCTGGTCGTCGTGGCGCCGGGTGACCCCGAGCTGGAGATGCTCGACGTGGACGCCGGCGTCGCCGAACGGATCGACGTCGAGCCGATCGACCCGGGGTGCGACCACCCGGACGCCGTGGCGGCGGGCAAGGCCCGGCTGGGCGGCGTGACGTTCGGCGCGCCGGAGTACGCCGTCCCCTGCTACGTCTCCGGCGGCCTGGCGTCGTTCGTCGAGCTGGCCGAGGGCGCCCGGCGCGTGACGCTGCTCGGCACGCCCGCCTTCATGACGAACGAGCACCTGGACGACGACGGCAACGCCGCCCTCGCCCTCCGCCTGCTGACCCGCCACCCGCGGGTCGAGTGGGTGTACCCGCGGGAGCCGGAGTTCGGCGCCGCCGACGGCGAGGAGAAAGCACTCGTCGAGCTGCTCCCCCACCGCGTGATCGTCGCCACCGCGCAGGTGTTCGTGGTGCTGCTGCTGCTCGCGCTGTGGCGCGGCCGGCGGCTCGGCCCGGTCGTCGTGGAGCCGTTGCCGGTCGTCGTCCGCGCGGCCGAGGCGGTCGAGGGGCGGGCGCGGCTGTACGAGGGTTCGCACGCCCGCGACCAGGCCGCGAACGCGCTGCGTGCCGGCCTGCGCGACCGGCTGGTCCGCGTGCTCGGGCTGGCGCCGGACGCGACCCCGGAGACCATGGTGGCGGCCATCACCGCCCGGACCGGACGGGAGGCCGTCGCCGTCGGCGACCTCCTGTACGGTCGCCAACCGGCCGACGACGCGGCGCTCGTGCGCCTCGCCGCCGACCTCGACCGACTCGACAACGAGGTGCGTGCCCTGTGACCGAGACCCCCGCCGCCCCGCGCCGCCGCGCGCCCGTCCGCCGCACCGGCGCCGCCGACCCGCGCGCCGCGCTGGTCGCCGTGAAGGAGGAGGTCGGCAAGGCGGTCGTCGGCCAGGACGCCGCCGTCACCGGCCTGGTCATCGCGCTGCTCTGCCGCGGGCACGTGCTGCTCGAAGGAGTGCCGGGCGTCGCGAAGACGCTGCTGGTCCGCGCGCTCGCGACGTCGCTCGACGTGGACACCAAGCGGGTGCAGTTCACGCCTGACCTGATGCCGGGTGACGTCACCGGCTCGCTCGTCTACGACGCGCGGACCGCGCAGTTCTCGTTCCGCGAAGGTCCGGTCTTCACCAACCTGCTGCTCGCCGACGAGATCAACCGCACGCCGCCGAAGACGCAGGCGTCGTTGCTGGAGGCGATGGAGGAGCGGCAGGTCACGGTGGACGGCGTGCCGCGGCCGCTGCCCGAGCCGTTCGTCGTCGCGGCGACGCAGAACCCCGTCGAGTACGAGGGCACGTACCCGCTGCCGGAGGCGCAGCTCGACCGGTTCCTGCTCAAGCTGACGATGCCGCTGCCCGCGCGCGACCACGAGATCACGGTGCTCGAACGCCACCACGCCGGCTTCAACCCGCGCGACCTCGCCGCGGCCGGCGTCCGCGCCGTCGCGTCGACCGCCGAGCTCGAGGCCGGGCGGCTGGCCGTGGCCGGCGTCTCGGTGAAG
The DNA here is from genome assembly GCA_035536815.1 of Frankiaceae bacterium. GTDB lineage: Bacteria > Actinomycetota > Actinomycetes > BP-191 > BP-191 > BP-191. The sequence goes on along the minus strand of DATLNJ010000051.1, from coordinate 32,970 downwards.
CCCGAGGTGCTCGCCTACATCGTCGACGTCGCCCGCGCGACCCGGCAGTCGCCGTCGCTGTCGCTCGGGGTGTCGCCGCGTGGCGCGACGGCGCTGCTCAACTGCGCGAAGGCGTGGGCTTGGCTGTCCGGTCGCGACTTCGTCACGCCGGACGACGTCAAGGCGCTGGCCCGCCCGGCGCTGCGGCACCGCGTCGCGGTACGGCCGGAGGCCGAGCTGGAGGGCGTGACCGCCGACGGCGTGCTGGACACCGTGCTCGGCTCGGTGCCGGTCCCCCGGTAGCGCCGTGTCTCTCGGGTCGGCGCCGTCGCGAGCGGAGGCGAGGATGGTGGATCGCAAGGCGGAGGAGGAGCGCGTAGCGGAGCTACGCGCGACGACGACAACGCGGCGAGTCGCCGTGCTCGCCTCCGCGCAGCAGGCGTCGGGCCCGGGAGGCACGGCGTAATGGCGTTCACGGGCCGGCTCGCGCTCGTCGCCGCGGTCCTCGCGGCGGTGCTACTCGCCGTGCCCGACGCGGGGTGGGGGACGTTCTGGATCGCCAACCTGTGGCTGGTCGTGGCGGCGGGCGTGGACCTCGCGCTGGCGGCGAGCGTCAAGCGGTTGTCACTGTCCCGGTCGGGCGACGAGGCGGCGCGGCTCGGCGAGACAGCGACGGTGACGTTGACCGTCGTCAACGGCGGCTCCCGGCGCGCCCGGCTGCACGTCCGCGACGCGTGGCCGCCATCGGCGGGGGCGGCGCCGCGGGTGCACCGGGTCGACGTTCCGGCAAGCGAACGCCGTCGCCTCACCACCGTCCTGACGCCGACCCGGCGCGGCGACCGGCGCCCCGAACGCATCACCGTCCGGTCGGTCGGCCCCCTCGGGTTGGCGGCGCGGCAGGGCCGGCACGTATCGCCGTGGCAGGTGCGGGTGCTGCCGCCGTTCACGTCGCGGAAGTTCCTCCCCGAACGCCTCAACCGGCTGCGCCAGCTCGACGGCAACGTCCTCATCCGCGGCCGCGGCCAGGGCACCGAGTTCGACTCGCTGCGCGACTACGTCGTCGGCGACGACGTGCGCTCCATCGACTGGCGGGCCACCGCGCGGCGCGACAACGTCGTCGTCCGCACCTGGCGCCCCGAGCGCGACCGCCGCGTCGTGCTCGTCCTCGACACCGGCCGTACGTCGGCCGGCCGGGTTGGCGACAGCCCGCGGCTCGACCACGCGATGGACGCGGCGTTGCTGCTGGGTGCGCTCGCGTCCAAGGCGGGTGACCAGGTCGAGCTGCTGGCGTACGACCGCGTCCAGCGCGCCCGCGTCGCGGCCGGCTCGCGCGCGGAGCTGCTGCCGCAGCTCGTCAACGCCATGGCGCCGTTGGACCCGGTGCTGCTGGAGGCGGACCACGCGGGGATCGTTGCGGCCGTCCTGCAACGGCACCGGCGGCGCGCGCTGGTCGTGCTGTTCACCGAGCTCAACAGCGCCGTGGTCGAGGAGGGGCTGCTGCCGTCGCTGCCGGCGCTGACCCAGCGGCACACCGTGATCGTCGCGGCGGTGGCCGACCCGCGGGTGCAGCAGATGCTGCACGGCCGCGAGACGGTGACCGAGGTGTACGGCGCGGCGGCCGCCGAGCGAGCCACCGCCGAACGCCGCCGGCTGGTCGCACTGCTGCGCCGCCGCGGCGTCGAGGTGGTCGACGCGCCGCCGGAGACGTTCGCGCCCGCGGTGGCGGACGCGTACCTCGCGTTGAAGGCGGCGGGCCGGCTCTAACCGGTCAGTTCTTGCACTTGCGGCCGCGGCAGCGCCGGTCGGACAGCGACTTGTCGTCGGGTGCCGCCGTCGCCGTGTCGGACAGCGGCTCCGGGCTCGCCACCGCCGGCGACGGCCCGGTGGACGGCGGCCGCGGCGCGGTCGTGGCCGGAGCGGTGAGCTCGGACAGCGTCGGCGCCACGAAGTCGCGCACCGGCAGGCCGTCGTGCGCGGCCGACATGATCATGCGCCAGATCGTCGCCGGGAACCCGCCGCCGTAGACGATCGGCACGCCCTTCACCCAGCGCAACGGCCGCTTCATCGGGTCGGTCACGTGGCCCACCCAGACCGCCGCCGCCAGGTCCGGCGTGTAGCCGTCGAACCACGCCGCGGTCGGGCCGTTCGTGGTGCCGGTCTTGCCGGCCGCCGGGCGGCCGATCTGCGCGCCCTTGCCGGTGCCCTTGGTGAGCACGCCGCTCAGCACGGCGGTCACGGTGTCGGCGACGTGTTGCTCCATCACCTGGCGGCAGGACGGGTCGACCCGGCCGAGCACGTCACCGTTGGCGTCCACGACCTCCGTGATGGCGATCGGCTTGCAGTAGAGGCCGCGCGCGGCGAGCGTGGCGTAGGAGCTCGCCATGTCGAGCGGGCTGACCTCGTTCGAGCCGAGGACGAGCGACGGCACCTTCTTCACCGGGAACGACCGGACGCCCATGTCGCGCGCGATCCGCGCCGGAGCGTCGAGACCGGTCTTCTCCTCGAGCTGGATGTACGCCGTGTTCACCGAGTCCCACGTCGCGCGCCACACGTCGAACACGCCCTGCTCGCTGTCGCCCGCGTTGCTGACGCGGTACGGCACGACCCGGCCGTCCACGTAGTTCAGGAACGTCTTCGAGTGGTACGTCTCCGGCGACTTGATCCGCGTCGACAGCGGGATGCCCTGCTCGATGGCCGCGGCGAGGACGAACACCTTGAACGTCGAGCCGGCCTGGAAGCCGTACTTGCCGCCCAGCGGCAGGTTGACCTTGCGGCTCTTCTTCTCGTGGTTCAGGCCTGCCATCACCTTGATCAGGCCGGTGCCGGGCTGCACGACGACGGCCGACGACGCGGGGTCGGTCTTCTCGCCCAGCGTCTGCCGCATCGCGTCGAGCGCGGTGCGCTGCAGGCGCGCGTCGAGCGCCGTACGGATCGTCAGGCCGCCCTGGAAAAGCTTCTGCGCCCGCTCGGCCGGGGTGTCGCCGAAGATCGCCGCCATCGTCCCGTCCGGGTCGTCGATGACGAGCGTGCGGACGTAGTCGAGGTAGTAGCGGGCTTCCTCGTTGTTCTCGATGCCGCGCTCGCGGGTGACCTTGAGCTTGACCTTGGAACGCTTCGCGGTCGCGATCCGCTTCGCCGACGCGGCGCCGACGTCGAGCATCCGGTCGAGGACGACGTTGCGGCGCAGGCGGGCGTTGCGCGCGTTGTTGACGGGGTCGTACAGGCGCGGGTTCTTCACGATGCCGGCGAGCAGCGCGGCCTCGGGGAGCGTGAGCTTCTCGACCTGCTTGCCGAAGTAGAAACGGGCGGCGGTGCCGACGCCGTACACGCCGCCGCCGAAGTAGGCGATGTTCAGGTACTTCTCGAGGATCTCGTCCTTCGAGTAACGCCGCTCCAGCGCGATGGCCATCCGCGCCTCGCGCACCTTGCGCGCGATCGTGCGCTCGGCGACCGTGCGCTTCGCGCCGCCCTCGCTCTCGATCGCGATGAGGACGTTCTTCACGTACTGCTGGGTGATCGTCGAACCGCCCTGCATGACCTCGCCGGCCTGGCTGTTGCGGACGGCCGCGCGGACGAGCCCCTTCACGTCGACGCCGTTGTGCTCGTAGAAGCGCTCGTCCTCGACGGCGAGGATCGCGTCGCGCATGACCTTCGGGATGCGGGCCAGCGGCACGACGACGCGGTTCTCGTTGAAGTACGCGACGGCCAGCGTGGAGCCGTCGGACGCGAGGATGCGCGACGACTGGGGCAGCGGCGGCTCGACCAGGTCCTCGGGGATCGACTCGAACTGCTCGGCGCCGGCGCGGGCGACCAGGCCGAGGGAGCCGACGACCGGGAACGCCAGCCCGGCCAGCAGCACGCCGGTGATCGCGCACAGCGCGAGCATCTTCAGCCCGCGGCCGGCCGTGAAGCCGTTCTTCTCCAAGCGGCCACGCCGCTTGGTCCGCCCCTCGGGTACCAACACGCTCAGGACGTGCCCCGAGGAGCGGTGAACGAACCGCGAGGTAAGGGCGGCGTTACGGAACCGCGACGGTGGCCCGCGCGGGCGGCGGATCCATCGGGGTGCGTTCCGCGTCACTTCGCCGCACGAGACGCAACCCGGTTGCGAACGACGCGGGCGTCCGGCTACCGGCGGACGCCGCGCTCCGCTGCCGTCAGGAACGTCCGGTAGTACGTCACGATCGCCGGGTCCAGCCGCAGGTCGTTGTGGTACGTCCCCGGGAACGACTTGTTCGTCGCGCCCTTCAGCTCCGGCGACGCCGCGTACGTCGGCCCCACGAACCCCGGGTCGCCGTAGCCGCTGCCGTCGTAGACGGTCAGCCACTTCGCCGGCTTGAACGTCTCGTCCCTGCCGTCGGGCCCGTTCAGCGCGGCCAGCCACGGCGACCCCGCGCGGATCTCGTCGCACGACGCCACCTGCCCCTGCGTTCCCTCCGGGCAGAACGTCGTGCCGTCGTTCGCCCCCGCGATCCCGACGAACGCCACCAAGTCGCGACGCAGCGCCGGGTGCACCTTCAACGTCTTCCGCGCCACCGTCACGCCGAGCGAGTGCGTGACGAGCGAGAAGCGCCGGGTCCCCGTGTACGCCTGCACGGCGCGGATGAACGCATACAGGTCAGGCACGTTCACGTCGTTGGAGGTGACGCGCGTGGTGCCGTCCCAGCCCATCTCGCGGTGCTCGGCGTCGCGCTCGGGGTTGGGCGTGTGCAGCGCGCTGCCGTTGTTGCCGCCGAGGCCGTTGTACGACAGCGCCCACAGCTCCTGGTCGGACCAGCCGGCCTTCCTGAACGCGTCGCGCACCGGGTACCAGTCGGCGTGGTCGACGTTGTTGCCGTGCACGAAGATGACAGGGACGTGCCGCAACGCCGCCTTGCGCCGGACGCCACCGAACCCGCCCAGCCGGAACTTCCACTCGGCGTCCTTGAGCGCAGGGAAGTCCTTCGCGAACCGCACCTTCGCCGGCCCCTGCGGCTGCCCGCGCACCTCCCCGCCGACCGCCACGGCGGGCGCCACCAACAAGAACGCCAACGCCAGCGCGACGAGCCGCCTCACAGGAACTTCCGGACCGCGTCGGCGATGACGGCCGCGCCCTCGGGGGCGAAGTTGACCGAGTAGTGGTTGGTGCCGGGCACCGTCTCGACGGTGAGCTGCGGCAGCAGCTCCTGGAACTGCTCCACCTCCGCGTCGCTGATCATCGGCGGCAGAGTCTCCGGCGACACCGCGAAGCCGTGCTCGCCGCGTACCAGATGCGCCGGGCACCTCACCAGCGCGAGGTCGTCGCGCACGTAGGTGAAGTAGTCGATGGAGTCCACGTCGGCCGCGGTGTCGAGGCAGCGCGACCGCACGCCGCCCTCAACCTCGACCAGCCCCGCGTCGAGCAGCGCCTCGACGTCGTCGTTCCACCACGGCGCGAAGTTCGGCAACGACTTGAACGTCTGGAGCACCAGCTCGCGCGAAGGGAACGTCATCCGCAGCCGGTCGAGCCACTCCGGACCCATGATCGCCTTCGGCCGGTCGCGCGGGTCCTCGCCCGGCTCCAGCGGGCGGAAGTACCCGCCGTCGCCGAACACCAGCGCCCGCACCAGCGGCGGGTGGTGCGCGGCGAGCTGCTGACCCGCCCACGCACCGTTCGACTGGCCGACCACCACGACGTCGGAGACGCCCAGGTGGCGCAGCACGGCAGCGGCGTCGTTCCCGTTGCGGCGGCAGCCGTACGCCGCCGGGTCGGCCGGCTTGTCGGACAGCCCGCGCCCGCGCACGTCGTACGCCACGAACGTCACCTGGCCGGCCAGCGCGCGCGCCACCGGCAGCATGCCAATCCGGGTCGCGGTGAGGCCGTGGATGCCGAGCACGACGGGCGCGTCCGGCGACGACGCCGCCCAGCGCACGCAGTTCAGCCGGACGCCGTCGTCGGCGGTGACGGTGAAGGTCTCCTCGTTCACGGCAGCACCTTCTCGGCCAGTGACGCACGGATCGTCTTCTTGTCGAACTTGCCGACGCTCGTCTTCGGGATCTCGTCCACCACGACGACGTCGTCGGGCAGCCACCACTTCGCGACCCGGCCCGCGAGGTGGGCGTGCAGGTCCGCCAACGAAGGCGCGACGCCGTCCACGGGCGCCACCACCGCGACCGGCCGCTCGTCCCACTTGACGCTGCGAACGCCAACCACCGCCGCCTCGCGCACCAGCGGGTGCGACATGATCGCCGCCTCCAGGTCGAGCGAGGAGATCCACTCCCCACCGGACTTCACCAGGTCCTTCGACCGGTCCACGATCTTGAAGTAGCCGTCCGGCTCCATGAACGCCATGTCGCCGGTCCGCAGCCAGCCGTCGTGGAAGCGGTCGCCGAGGCCGGGGTCGTCGTAGTAGCCGGTCGCGACCCACGGGCCGCGGCACTCCAGCTCGCCGACCGACTGCCCGTCCCACGGCAACGGCGCGCCGTCCTCGCCGACGATGCGCGCCTCCAGCCCGGAGAAGATCGTGCCGGTCTTGAGCCGCACCTCCCGCAGCTCGCCGTCGGACAGCCCGCGGTGCGCGCGGCGCGGTCGCGACGTGCACGCCACCGGCGCCGTCTCGGTCATCCCCCAGATCTGCAGGATCGGGACGCCGAGCGCGTCCCACGCCTCCATCAACGGCTTCGGCGTCGCGGCGCCCCCGATCCCGATCTGCCGCAGCGACGAGAGGTCGAACACCCCGCGCTGCGCCAGCGGCAGCAGGTTGGTCCAGATCGTCGGCACGCCCGCCGCCCACGTCACCCGCTCGGTCTCGATGACCCGCGCGAGGTTCTCCGGCGACGTGTCCGCGCCGGCGAAGACCAGCTCGGCCCCGGTGAACGGCGCGACGTACGGCAGCCCCCACCCGCAGGCGTGGAACAGCGGCACCACCGGCAGTACCCGGTCGCGTTCGGAGATGGCCAGGTGGTCGGCCATGCACGCGGCCATCGCGTGCAGGTACGTCGCGCGGTGGCTGAACACCACGCCCTTCGGCATCCCCGTCGTCCCCGAGGTGTAGCAGATGCCGCAGGGGTCCTCCTCGTCCAGCGACGGGAGGTCGGCGCACGGCGCGGCGGCGTCCACGAGCGACGCCACGTGGTCCATGCCGAGCACGTGCTTCACGCCGGGCAGCTCGGGCAGCCGGTCCATCAGGTCGTCGTCGGCGATGAGCACGGTGTCGCCGGCGTGGCCGACGACGTAGGTGATCTGGTCGTCGTGCAGCCGGATGTTCACCATGTGCAGCACGGCGCCCGCGAGCGGGACGGCGTAGTACAGCTCGACGTGCCGCGCGCTGTTGTTCGCGAACGACGCGACGCGGTCGCCTGGGCGTACGCCCAGGTCGCGCAGCACGGTCACCAGCCGCAGCACCCGGTCGGCCAGCTCGCCGTACGTCGTGCGGCCGCGCGCGTCCACGACCTCGCCGTCGCGGTACACGGTCCGCATCCGGTCGAAGATCGTCCGAACGGTCAGCGGCTGGCCGCCGATCAGCCCCCTCATGGCCTGTCTCCGATCCCCAGACCCAGCACCAGCAGGGTCGCGTCGACCGGGACCCGGGGGTCGAGCCCGGTCAGGTCGCGGACCCGGCCTAGCCGGTACGCGACGGTGTTCGCGTGCACGACCTCGCGCCGCGCTGTCTCCGGCACCGAGCCGGTCTCCAGGTACGCGCGCAGCGTCGAGGTGATGGCACCGCCCGGGTCGCGGGCGGCGAGCAGGTCGCGCACCCGCCGGCGCAGCGCCTCCGCCACCCGCTCGTTGCCGAGCAGCAGCTGCTCGACCAGCAGGTCGTCGGGTCCGTACGCGCCCGCCGTCCGGCCTTCGGACAGCGCGGCCTCCAGCAACGCCTCGACGTGCCCGACCTCGTCGAGCAACGCCGTCCCCGGCGCGGCCGGGCGGCCCCACGCGACGAGCGCGTCACCGGTCGCGAGCGCCGTCCCCGACGGCAGCGCGTCCGGCACCAGCAGCAGCACCCGCTCGCCGCGGTGCCCGCCGAGCGAGCGCGGCGGCGCGGCCGCGAGCAGCGCGTCGATGCGTCCGGCGACGCCGTCGCCGCAGACCAGCACGGGGACGTACGACGACGCGAGGATCGTGGAGAACCGCAGTGACACCGCCGCGACCTCGCCCGGGTCGGTCGCGGTCAGCAGCGCCTCGACCAGCTCGCGGCGGCGCGCGTCGAGCGAGCGCAGGCGTTCGGCCGAGGCCGTCATGTACGCCCGCGCCACGGCCGACGACGCGATGTCGATGTAGTCCATCCAGCGCGCCGCGAGGTCGGCGAGCAGGTGCTCCTCGCCGGGCTTCATCGCGGCGGTGACGGCGCTCCACGTGACGCGGCCGGCGATCCGGTACGCGTGCAGCATCGACTCCAGCGGCACGCCCATCTCGAGCCGCACCCGGCCCGACTCCTCGAACCCGCGCACCACCTTGCCGCCGACCGGCGCCCCCGACAGGACCGCGTCGAAGAACGACGTCACGACGCGGCGGGTGACCGGCAGCACGTCGGTGTGCATGACGGCGGCCGGCATGGCGCCGTACTCGGGGATCTCCGCCTGCAGCGCTTCGCCGATCGAGTCGACCAGCGCGTCGACGTCCGCGAGCACCCTCGTCGCGACCGCGGTGAGCGCGCGCGACGGGAGCGGGCGGACGTTCGACTCGGTCACGTGACGGCCTTCACGCGGCGGCTGCGCGGCTTCTTCGCGGGCACGACCTCGGCCACCGCGCCGTCGGGCTCGTCCGGGTCGTCGGGGCGGCGCGCGTCGAGCGACCCGGCGACGCCGGCGGTCAGCAGGCGACCGACGCCGAGGTACGACGCCACCTCGGCCTGGTCGAGCTCGCTGACCGGGCCGGAGTGCACGATGCGCCCGGTCTGCAGGATGTGCGCGGTGTGCGCGAGCTGCAGGCCGAACGACACGTTCTGCTCGACGAGCACCATCGTCACGCCGTCCGCCGCGACCCCGCGCAACGTCTCGAACAGCTCCTGCACGACCAGCGGCGCGAGGCCGGCCGACGGCTCGTCGACGAGCATCAGCAACGGCTCCGCCATCAGCGCGCGACCGACCGCGAGCGAGGCCTGCTGGCCGCCCGACATCGTCCCTGCGATCTGGGTGCGGCGCTCGCGCAGCAGCGGGAACCGGTCGTAGACGCCGTCGAGCACGCCCTGGTACTTGCGCGGCGCGCGGCGGCGCAGCGTGTACGCGCCGAGCCTGAGGTTCTGCTCGACGGTGAGGTTGGCGAAGACGTTGCGGCCCTGGGGGACGTGCGCCATGCCCTTCGCGACGCGTTCCTCGGCGGACATCCGCGTGATGTCGAGGCCGTCGAACAGGATCTGTCCGGACCGGGCGGGCACGATGCCGGCCAGCACCTTCATCGACACCGACTTGCCTGCGCCGTTGAGGCCGAAGATGCCGGCGATCTCGCTGTAGCCGACGTCGTACGACAGGCCGTGCAGGACGGTCGTCGCGCCGAATCCGGCGACCAGGTCCTTCACTTCGAGCAGCGCCTGGTTCATACGAGCACCGTCTCCCCGAGGTAGGCGCCGACGACCTCCGGCAGCGCCGCGACCTCGCGCGCCGGGCCGGACGCGATGACCCGGCCGGCGTCGAGGACATAGAGGTCGTCGCAGAGGTCGAGGACCAGCGGGATGTTGTGCTCGATGAGCAGCACCGTCCGGCCGAGCGCGTCGCGCACGTCGGCGAGCCGGACGGCGAGGTTCTCGGCGGCGCCCGGCGACATGCCGGCCGACGGCTCGTCGAGCATGACCAGCTCGGGCGCGGTGACCAGCACGCAGCCGAGCTCGACGATGCGCTGCTGGCCGTGCGAGAGGAACTTCACCGGCGTGTGCGCGTACCGCTCGAAGCCGAGCGCGTGCACTGCCTCGGACGCGCGTTCGCGCAGCTCGCGCTCGACCTTCGGCGTGCGGCCGGTCCAGGCCAGCGCCTCGGGCGCGGTGTAGCCGGCGACCGAGTGCTGGGCGAGCAGCAGGTTCTCAGTGACGGAGAGGTCCTTGGCCAGCCCGATGAGCTGGAACGTGCGCCCCATGCCGGCCGCCGCGCGGGCGTGCGGCGCGAGGTTCGTGACGTCGCGGCCGAGCAGCTCGACGGTGCCGGACTGCGGCTTCACCAGTCCCGAGACGGCGTTGAACAGCGTGGTCTTGCCGGCGCCGTTCGGGCCGATCAGGCCGACGATCTTCCCGCGCGGCACGTCAAGGCTCGCGCCGTCGACCGCCTGCAGGCCGCCGAACGCGACGCTGACGTCGCGCACCGACAGCAGCGGCCGGCCGGCCGCCTCGCGGGGGCGTTCGGCCAGCCCGGACGGCCGCGGCATGTCCGGCAACGTCGGCAGGGCCGGCTCCGGCTCGCCGCTGCGCTCGCGCTCCTTGATCGCCTTCTTCTCACGCGCCTCGGCGATGGCCTCCGGGAACCCGCCGGGGTGCCGGGCGACCGTGTACATGAGCAGCGCGCCGCCGACGATGAGCTCCCAACCGCGGATCGCCGAGAGCAGCCGCGGCAGCACCGCGAACATCAGCGCCGCGGTGACGACGCCGCCCCGGCTGCCGAGCCCGCCGACGACGACGACGATGACGAGCAGCAGCGAGAAACGCAGCTCGAAGTTCTCCGCGTTGGCGCCGAGGAACAACGCGCCGTACATCGCCCCGGCGACGCCGGCAAAGGCCCCCGACAGCACGAACGCGAGCAGCTTGTAGCGCACGATGTCGATGCCGTACGCCTGCGCCATGTCCTCGTCGGCGCGGATCGCCTGGAACGCCCGACCGAGCCGGGTGCGGGTGACGTTACGGTCGATCAGCCACAGCCCGGCGAGCAGCAGCAGCGCGACCGCGAGGTAGTCGTGCTCCTGGAGCAGCTCGAAGTCGCCGAACCACGGCCGCGGGATGTCGATGCCACCCGAGCCGCCCGTGAGCCCGCTGATGCGAAACACCGACTCGACCATCGCGAACGAGAACGCGATCGTCGCGATCGCCAGGTACATGCCGCGCAGCCGCAGTGCGGGTAGCCCGAGCACGAACGCCACCAACGCGCCCGCGGCCGCCGCGATCGGGACCGCGAGCAGGAACGGCAGCCCGAGCCGCAGCGGCGACGCGGTGAGCCCGGTCGCGAACGCCCCGACGCCGACGAGCGCGAAGTGCCCGAGCGAGATCTGCCCCGCGTAGCCCATCAGCAGGTTGAGCGCGAGCGCGGCGGCGGCGAACGCGGCGCCGTAGGACAGCGTCTGCGCGCGCGGAGCCGTGAGCAGGTCGGGCAGCGTCCGGCCGAGCAGCGGCGGCAACGCGCCGAACAGCACGAGGACGACGGCGATGCGGATGGCGGCGGGGACCCGCGTCAGGCCGGTCATGCCGCCGCCTTCCCGAGGAGACCGCGCGGCCGGACCAGCAGCACGACCAGGATCAGCGCGAACATCGCGACCGTCGTCAGGCCCGGCACGTCGCTGGTCAGCGTGCGCTGGCGGACGTACGCCTCGATGACGCCGACGACGATGCCGCCCGCGAACGCGCCCTGGAGGCTGGACAGCCCGCCGACGAGCGCGGCGACCATGCCGGCGACGAACAACCGCCCGGCGTAGTCGGGCGCGAACACCGTGATGGTCGGCTCGAGCAGCAGCGCCGCGATCGACGCGAGGGCCGCGCCCGCGCCCCAGGTGAACATCGACACGTGCGACAGCCGCACGCCGACCAGCCGTACCGCCGTCGGGTCGTCGGCGGCGGCCGTGATGCCGAGACCGAAGTCGGTGCCGCGCAGCAGCAGCGCGAGCCCGATGCCGAGACCGGCGAGGACGACCAGCGAGATGATCTGCGTGGGCGTGACGTAGACGCTGCCGACCTTGACGCCGATCCCGCCGACCGGCGCCCGCAGGTGCCGCGGGGTGACGCCCCACAGCTTCAGCTCGACCGCCGCGAGCAGCGATGCCAGGCCGATCGTGGCGACCGCGATGGACAGCCGGTTGGCGTGCACCATGCGCCGCACGACGAAGAACTCGAAGCCGACGCCGATCGCGGTCGCGCCGAGGATGGCCGCCGACGCGCCGACCCACCACGGCAGCCCGCGCTCCGTCGTCAGCAGCCAGGCGAGGTAGAGCGAGAACGTCCCGATCTCGCCCTGCGCGAACGACACCACCTTCGTGCCGCGGTAGATGAGCACGATGCCGACGGCGATCAGCCCGTAGATGGCGCCGTAGACGACGCCGAGAGTCAGTGGCGTCATCGCGCTAGAGCTTCTCGACGCAGCGGTGCTCGGGCTTCCAGCCGAGCTTGCCGCTCGGACCGACGTAGGTGCGGAAGACGTTCACCGCCTGGCTGCCGAGGTGCCCGCCGAAGCGCGGGAAGTCCGCGTAGCAGTTGGGTGAGACCGTGCCCTTGTAGCGCGTCATGAGGGTCGCGAAGTGGTTGCGCGTGCAGGCCGCCCCGCACTTCACCAGCACGTCGGCGAAGGCCTTCTGCGAGACCCAGTTGAGGAACAGCAGGTCGCCGCCGACGCCGGCGAGGTCGACGTTCGGGCGGTACTTGGCGTACTGCCGCTCGAACTCCCTGATGTCCGCGGCGTAGCTGGCGAACGGGCCCGACGTGTCGCGGTGCGAGTACGCGGGCCACGACGCGATGCCCCAGATGTCGAGGTTGCGGTTGGTCAGCGTCTGCGTCGTCAGGTTGAAGGGGAACACCATCCAGCTCGGCGTGAACCCCGGCGGCGACTGGTTGATCATCTCGGTCGCGGCGAGGGCGTTCTCCCACGCGAAGACGACGTCGACGTCGTTCTGCTGCAGGTCGAGCAGCTGCTGGCCGTAGTTGGCCTGGTTCTTCTGCACGCCCAGCTCGCGGACGACGTCGAGGCCGTAGCGCTTGGCCGCCGCCTTGAAGCCGTCGAAGCCGGGCTTCCAGAACACCGAGTCGCGATAGACGACGCCGATGCGCTTGCCCTTGAACTTCGCGTTCGCCAGCTCGGCGAACATCGCCCCGAGCTTCTCGACGGTGGGGATCGGCGTGAACGAGTACTGCTTGCCGGCGAGCCCCTGCTCGGTCGCGTCGTGGTGGATGTAGAGCTCCTTGTGCGCCTCGGCCCAGTCCCGCACGCCCGGGATCTGGTCGAAGCCGATGCCGCCGAGGATCGCGAACGGGTCCTTGTTGGCGCACGTCGTCGCGGCGACCTTGGCCTGCTGGGAGTCGTACGCGTCGTCCTCGTAGGTCATCTCGACCCGGCGGCCGTGGATGCCGCCGTTGTCGTTGACGTTGGACCAGAAGACGTTGAAGTCCTCCGGCCTGGTCTGGAACGCGTCGGCGTAGGTCAGCGCCGCGTGCGCGCAGAGCGTTATGCGGTCGTTGGTGATGCCGCGCGTGTTCAACGCCCCGGCGAACAGGTTGAGGTCGCCGGGGACGTCCCGTGGCGGCTGCGGGGCGCCGGACGTCGGCACCCGGCCGCCCGGTGCGCCGGGCCCTTGCGAGACCCCGGGCGCGCCGGGCGCGCCGGAGGTGCCGGGGGTGCCCGGCTTGGCACCCTTGCCCCCGGGCTTGGCGGACGCCGACGCCGACGCCGACGCGTCCGGTGTGCCGGACGGCGGTGGCGCGTCGGGGTTGAACGACTGCTGACCGATGCCGCTGACCGGGCCCTGCCCGTTCTTCAGCTGCGCACCGCTGCACGCGGTGGTGACGAGCATGAGCAGGGCGACGCCGGCCCGCAGCCTGCGTCGGTCGTTCCTGCGCATCGGCGGGACCCCTTCGTCGAACGCCCCGCCCGGGTCGTGAGTAACCCAGGCGTGGTTGTGATTTTCGACACCCGGGCGGGGCCTGCCTACCGGTCGCGACCGGAACTTCGGCCCGTGTTCCTTGGGGATCTCACAAGCAGGTCAGAATCGGGCGACGTCAGGTGGTGAGTTCCCGGTCGCCGCGCAGGCTGGCCAGCAGGTCGCCGGTCTCGCCGTTGCGGACGGCCCGGCGGCCGAGCACGAGGACGTAGGCGATGAACGCCACCTCCACGACCACACCCCACGCGATCCGCGCCCACGTCGGCAGGCCGGACGGGGTGACGTACGCCTCGGTGAAGCCCGCCACCGCGAACGCCGCCACCAGCCCGAGCACGACCGCCACGGCGGCGCGGCCCTCCTCGGCGAGCGCGTCGCCGCGCCGCCGGTCGCCCGGGTCGATCACCGTCCACCCGATGCGCAGCCCGACGCCCGCCGCCACGAAGATCGCGGTCAGCTCCAGCAGGCCGTGCGGCGTGATCAGCCCGAAGAACAGCCCGAGCTTGCCGTGCGCGGCCATCAGCCCGCCGGCGATGCCGACGTTGGCGGCGTTCATGAACAGCACCCAGATCGTCGGGAGCCCGAGCAGGATGCCGAGGCTGAACGCCACCGCCGCGACCCAGGCGTTGTTGAAGAACACTTTCGCCCCGAACGACGCGGCCGGCGCGCTGCTGTAGTAGTCCTCGAAGTCGTGCTCGACCATCTGCCGGATCTCCTCCGGCGCGGCGATGCTGTCGTGGATCTCGGGGTGCGTCGCGACCCAGACGCCGAAGCCGGTCGCGACCGCGATCACGAAGACGGCGGCGCCGAGCGCCCACCAGCGGCTGCGGTAGACGGCGGCCGGGAACGTCGCCGTGAAGAACCGGCCGACCTCGCGCCAGCCGCGTACCCGGCCGCCGAGCACGACGCTGCGCGCCCTGATCATCAGCGACGAGAGCCGGTCGACCAGCAGCGGGTCGGGTGAGGACGTACGGACGACGGACAGGTGGGTGGACGTGCGCTGGTAGAGGTCGACCAGCTCGTCCAGCTCCGGACCTGAGGCCCGGCCGCGCTGCGCGCGCTTGGTCAGCTCCTCCAGCCGGCGCCAGGTCGCGGAGTGCGCCGCGACGAACGCGTCGATGTCCACCGCAGCCCTCCTTCGCCGTGGCCGATCACGCTACCCGCTCCGAACTCGTCACACGGGGGTGCGAGACTCCTTCTCGTCGCCGGCGCCCGTTCCCGGCGCGTCGTCCGGCCGGGTACGTGCCCGCGGAGGGAGGAGGTGCGGTGAGCCAGCTCGTCACCGGTGAGGCCGTCCTGCTGCACCTGCGCCCCGCCCGGATCGCGTCGCGCATCCTCGCCCGCGCGCTCGACATCGGCATCGAGCTGGTGGCGTTGTGGGTGATGTCGCTGGTCACGTCGCTCGTCGCCGTCGGCGACGCCGACATCGGCTTCGCCCTCGGCCTTATCACCGCGGTGCTGTTCATGGTCGGGTACCCGGTGCTGTTCGAGACGTTCTGGCGCGGGCTCACGCCGGGCAAGGCGGCGCTCGGGCTGCGCGTCGTACGCGACGACGGCGGGCCGATCCGGTTCCGGCACGCGCTGACCCGCGGCCTGCTCAACCTCGTCGACCTGTGGCTGACGTTCGCGAGCGTCGGGGTCATCACGTCGTTGCTCAGCAAGCGCGGCAAGCGGACCGGCGACATCGTCGCGGGCACGTTCGTCATCCAGGAGCGCGTGCCCCGCCAGCACATCGCGCCGGTGTACATGCCGTCGTACCTCGCGCCGTGGGCGGCGACGCTCGACCTCAGCAGGCTGCCCGACGACCTCGCGCTGGCGGTCCGCGGCTTCCTCGGCCGGGCGGGAGCGTTGCGGCCGGAGGCCCGCGACCGGCTCGGCGCCGAGCTGGCGGCCGCCGTCGGCTCGTGCGTCACCCCACCGCCGCCGCAGGGCACTCCGGGGTGGGCGTACCTGTCCGCCGTGGTCGCCGAGCGCCGCCGCCGCGACGAGGCCCGCGTCGCCGGCCGCACCGCCTCGCTCGCCGCCTCCGGCGGCGGCCCGACGCCGTGGCAGCAGTCGCCCGGACCGGGGTGGTCCGGCGGTGGTACGGGTCCGGGCGTCTCGCCCTGGCCGGCGTCCGCGCCGCCGACCGGCTCGCCGCCGTCGGTCGGCCCGCCGCCCCCGCTCGGCTCGCCTCCGCACGACCCCGGGCCGCCCCGGCTGCCGTCGGCGCCGTCGCCCCAGTGGGGCCCGGCCCCCGTGCCGCCGTCGGCCCCACCCGGCGCACCGGCCGACGGGGGCGCGCCGGACACCGCGCGCCGCTCCCGCACGCCGGGTCGCGGGGCACCGGACGAGCCAGCCCGCCCCGCCGCGCCGGCCGGTGGCTTCGCGGCGCCCGACTGACCGGCTTCACCGGGCGCGGCACCTGCGGCCGCTCGCCGATGGGCTCAGCGAGTGCGGTACGCGTCCGCGCGGTGGCTGATCGCCTTGACGACCACGCGCCGCTCGTCCGGGTCGATCGCGTAGATGACGCGGAAGTCACCGCGCCGCGCGGCGTGGAACCCGACGAGCTCCAGGTGCAGGGGGCGACCGACGCGCTGCGGGTTGTCGCGCAACGCGCCGTAGACGAACTCGACCACAGCGGTCGCGACCTTCTCCGGTAGTCGCCCGACGTCCCGCTTCGCCGTCGGCGTCCACTCGACCCGGTACGGGTCGGCCATCAGCGGCGCCCGCGGACCAGCGCCAGCGCTTCGTCCTTGCTCAGCTCCTCGACCTGGCCGGCCTCGGCCTCGGCCTGCGACTTGCGCACGCGACGCATCAGCGGCTTGTCCGACAGGATCGCCAGCGTCTCCTCGAGACCCTCGAGGTCCTCGATGCTGAGAACGACCGCCGCGGGCCGCCCGTGCTTGGTGATCACGACCCGCCCGTGCTCGCGCTCCAGCCGCTCGACCACCTCGGACAGCCGGTTCTTCACGTCGGCAAGGGGCAGGTGCTCGGCCGCGGAACTCATAGCCATGAGTATAGCCAGAATACCGCCGGGCGCAACGCGGTCACAGGTTGGGCGGGGACTCCAGGTCGACCAGTTCCAGGCCGGGCGCTTCCACCACCACGTCGCCCGCGAGGTGGACGACGCGGCGTTCGGCCGTCGCCAGGTCCGCGACCTCGTACCGCTCCACCCGTAACTGCCCCGAGTCGGTCTCGTGGTCGGTGACGTCCACCAGCGCCCAGCCCTCGTCCACCGGCAACGCCACGCAGGCCGGCTCGGTCACGCCGAGCAGCCGCACCCGCCGCCGGTCCAGCAACGCCAGCCCCAGCAGCCGCGCGGTCACGACCGTGAACGCGGGCGACCGCCCGGTGAACCCGACCGCCCGCGCGGTCTGCTCCTCCCCTTCGCCCAAAGCCGACCCGGCAACGGCGTCGGCGGGCGTCCGCACCCACACCGCGTCCGCGCCCGCGAGCCCGCCGCGCAGCGTCCACCCGCCCGCGGTCACCTGAACGCGAACCTGCCGCCACCGGTCGTCGACGGTCACGTCGACCCGCCCCATCGGCGCGTTGTCGGCGTCGTAGGTCTGCGAGACGTAACGCCACCCGGCCGGGCCGGGCGCGCAGGAAAACACCTCGACCCCGGCGAGGGTCCCGCCGGGGTCGAGGTGGTGGTACGTGCCGCGTGGCAACGGAGCGAGGCGACTAGCTGCCGTGCTCCCAGGAGTTGAGGTACTCCTCCTGCTCCGGCGTCAGCGTGTCGAGGGTGACGCCCATCGACGCGAGCTTGACGGCCGCGACCTCCTTGTCGATGAGCTCCGGCACGTCGTGGACGCCCGGCGTGAGGTCCTTGTGCGCGGTGACGAGCCACTCGGCGGTGAGCGCCTGGTCGGCGAACGACATGTCCATGACCGCGGCCGGGTGACCCTCGGCGGCGCCGAGGTTGACCAGGCGGCCCTCGGCCAGCAGCAGCAGGCGGCGGCCGTCGGCCATGACGTACTCGTCGGTCTGGTGGCGGATCTTGTCGCGCTTCTCGGTGGCGTTCGCCTCGAGCCACGCCACGTCGATCTCGATGTCGAAGTGGCCGCTGTTGCAGAAGATCGCGCCGTCCTTCATGACCTCGAAGTGCTCGGCGCGGAGGACGTCGCGGTTGCCGGTGACCGTGATGAACACGTCGCCGATCCGCGCGGCCTCGCTCATCGGCATGACCGAGAAGCCCTGCATCTTGGCGTCGAGCGCCTTGGTCGGGTCGATCTCGGTGATGACGACGTTGGCGCCCATGCCGCGGGCGCGGTCCGAGACACCCTTGCCGCAGTAGCCGTAGCCGGCCACGACGACGGTCTTGCCGGCGAGCAGCGTGTTCGTCGCGCGGAAGATCGCGTCCATCGTCGACTGCCCGGTGCCGTACCGGTTGTCGAACATGTGCTTGGTGTCGGTGTCGTTCACCGCGATCATCGGGAACTTCAGCGCGCCGTCCTTCGCCATCTGCTTGAGGCGGATGACGCCGGTGGTGGTCTCCTCGCAGCCGGCCTTGATGCCGTTGAGCAGCTCGGTACGCGTCGTGTGCAGCGTGTTCACGAGGTCGCAGCCGTCGTCGAAGACGTAGTCCGGCTCGCAGTCGAGGGCCGCATTGATGTGCGAGTAGTAACCGTCGCGGTCGACCGCGTTGCGGGCGTAGACGTTGACGCCGAAGTCGCTGACGAGCGAGGCCGCGGTGTCGTCCTGCGTGGAGAGCGGGTTGGACGCGCAGAGGTGGACCTCGGCGCCGCCGGCGATCAGGGCGCGCATGAGGTTCGCGGTCTCGGTCGTGACGTGCATGCACGCGGCGATGCGGGCGCCCTCGAACGGGCGCTCCTTCTCGAAGCGCTCCTTGATCTGGCGCAGCACCGGCATGGCGCGCTCGGCCCACTCGATCCGCTTGCGGCCGGCGGCCGCGAGGGAGAGGTCCGCGATGTCGTGCTTCGGCATATCAGCCACTCGGGCTCCTTCAACGTTGACGTCGTGTCTAGGCACCATCCCAGCGACCTGCGCGCAGGGTCAAGCCGAGTTGACAATATATTGTCAACTCGTGCTGATCGACCGCGTCCGCGCCCGCTACGGCGTCCGCCCCGGCCTGCGCGAGCCCATCTCGCAGGCGGCGAAACGGCTCGGGCTGACGCCCCGCGAGCTGCGTTACCGGGAGTCGCTGGGCCTGCTCGCGCCGCCCCGGTCCGGCGGCAGCCGGCGGGTGTTCGGCGAGCGGGAGCTGCTCGCCGCAGGCTGCGCGACGGAGCTGGAGGAACGTTACGGCGTCCCGCCCGGCGCGCTGGCGTTCGCGCTGCGGGTCCTCGCCGAGCCGGCGGTGGCCGCGGACGTCCGCACGCTCGGCGTCCTCGCCCGCCCCGGCATCAGCCCGAACGCCATCGAGGCGCTCGACTTCGAGGCGGCGAAGGCCCGCCAGTTGCTCAGGCTGCGCCGCTGACCCGTCAGCCCCCGGTCGCGAGCCGGAGCAGCGTGATGACGCGGTGCGCGGCATGGAACACGCCGGACTGCGCATGCCGGTCCTCGCCGAAGTCCACCTCCGGCCCGGACACGGCGTACCGGCCGTCGTGGGTGAGCGCCCGGATCACCGCGCCGCCCGGCGGCGGCAGTGCCGCGTCCGGGTCCGGCCCGAACGCCTCCAGCGCCTCCTCCACCGCGTCGAGGAAGCGCGCCGTCTCGGCCGCCACCTCCTCGTGGTCGCCGCCGCCGATCACGCCCCCGCCGGTGCTGGTGTACAGGCTGGTCGAGCCGTCGGCGAGGCAGACCAGCGTCGCGCTGCCGGAGTCGTAGGTCATCTCCAGCAACGCGCCCCACACCCGGCCGCGCCGCGGCAGCCCGGCCGCGTCCGGGTCGAGCCCGAGCACCATCGCGCGCAGGCCCTCGTACGGGTTCTCCTTCGGCGGCTCCGGCCGGCGCCGGCGGAAGATGCTCATATCTGCGACGTCAGCGCGATGCCGCCGTCCACGGGGATCACCGCGCCGGTGACGTACGACCCCGCCCGGCTCGCGAGGTAGACCACGACGCCGGCCATGTCGTCCGGCTGCCCGATGCGCCGCAATGGCGCGGTGGCCGCGATGACCTCGCCGAACGCGTCGAGCGTGACCGCCATCATCTTCGACGGGAACGGCCCGGGCGCCACGGCGTTGACGGTGATCCGGCGCGGGCCGAGCTCGCGGGCGAGCACCCGGGTGAGCTGGTGGATCGCGGCCTTGGAGGCCGAGTACGAGTACGTCGGCATCGGCGGCACCCGGATCCCGTCGATGCTGCCGACGTTGACGATCCGGGCTGGGTCGTCGTCGGTCGCCGCCGCTTCGAGCAGCGGCAGGAACGCCCGGGTCAGGAAGAACGGCGCCTTGAGGTTGAGGTTCAGCACCTTGTCCCACGCTGCCGCCGGGAACTCCTCCAGCGGCGCGCCCCACGTCGCGCCGGCGTTGTTGACGAGGACGTGCACCCGCTGCTCGCGCTCCGCGACCGCCGCGGCGAACGCGACGCACTCCTCCTCCGTCTGCAGGTTCGCGGGGAGGCCGGTGACGGTGCCGTACGGCGCCAGCTCGGCCTCGGCGGCCGCGACGGCGGCTGCGTCACGCGAGCAGACGTAGACCGACGCGCCGGCCTCCAGCAACCCGCGCGCCATCATCAGGCCGATGCCGCGGGTCCCGCCGGTGACGACGGCGACCTTGCCGGTGAGGTCGAACAGTCGCATGCGCCGCACTCTAGGGTGCGGCTGTGCCGGAAGTTCGCGTCGTCGACCCCGAGGTGACGCTCGACCTGCGGCAGCGGGTGCTCCGCCCACACCAGACGAAGGAGCAGGTCCGCGCGGCCGGCGACGGGCTGCCTGGCGTCGCGGTGTTCGAGGGCGAGCGGGTCGTCGCGTGCGCGTCGGTCCGCCCAGAGGCGAAGCCGGACGACCCGCGGCCGGGCGACTGGCGGCTACGCGGGATGGCCAGCGACCCCGAGGTGCGCGGCCAGGGGTACGGCGCGGTCGCGCTTGCCGCGGCGCTCGACCACGCCCGCGCCGGCGGGGCCCGGCGAGTGTGGTGCAACGCGCGCACCGGCGCGATCGGGTTCTACGAGCGGCACGGCTTCACGGTCGAGGGCGAGGAGTTCGATCTGCCGGACGCCGGCCCGCACTACGTCGCCTGGATCGAGCTCTCGTAGGCCCCGGCGGACGCGCGCCAACTTCCAGTGCACCTGAGCCCCCACTCGTGCTCGGCATCACTGGAAGTTCGAGCGAGCAGCCCGCCGACGAATCTGGCTAGCTCCCCCACGGGACGGCGTCGCGGCGCA
Source organism: Frankiaceae bacterium (assembly GCA_035536815.1). Lineage (GTDB taxonomy): Bacteria > Actinomycetota > Actinomycetes > BP-191 > BP-191 > BP-191. The sequence goes on along the minus strand of DATLNJ010000051.1, from coordinate 11,993 downwards.
GCTCGAACCACACCCGCTTGCCCGCGTCGGTCCGCTCGACGCCCCACCGGTGCGCGAGGGAGTCGAGGATCAGCAGACCGCGGCCTGAGGTGTCGTCCGGCGCCGCGGCGGTCGCCTGCAGGTCCACCCCCACCCCGTCGGACACCACCACCCGAACCGGGTCGCCGGGGTTGACGTCGACAGTGAACGGCGTCGTCGCGTGCCGGACGACGTTCGTCGCCAGCTCGGACACGAGCAGCTCCGCCACCTCCGCTACCGGGCCGAGGTCCCACAGCGCCTGCCGCGCGAAACGGCGCGCGGCGCGGGCGCCTACCGGGTCGGCGGGGAAGCGGTCCGTCGGCATCGCGGGCTCCTCGGTAGGGGCGGAGGGACTCGTGAACGAACGTAACACCAGTTACGTAACCGGCGTGACGTAACGGGGATTCCTACGGTAATGTCCGGTTCGTGGACGACGAGGTGCTCGACGCCCTGGACGACCTGGTCGTCGCGCTGAAGCTCAGCGTCGAGGACACGCGGGCGATGCTGCGGCGCGCGGAGACGCTGCGCCGAGCACGCCGGCGCGGCGCGGGCTACCGGGACGTCGTGACGGCTCAGCAGCGCCCACTCATCGTCGAGATGCTGCGGGACTCGCAGGATCGGGTGGTGAAGGCGGGCGCCCGGTTCCGCCGCGCGGAGGCGAAGGCACTGCGCGCGGAGGGGCTGACGCTGGACGAGATCGCCCGGCTGTTCGGCGTGACCCGCCAGCGCGTCATCGCGTTGCTGCGCGGGGCCTGACCCGCGCAGCTACGGCCGGTACAGCGCCGGCTCGACGTAGATGAGCTTGGCCGTCGGTACGGCCGCGCGGATGCGGTTCTCGGCGTCGTCGATCTGCTGCGCGAGGCGTTCGGTGCTGCCGCCGACGGGGGTCGCGACCTTGGCCGCCACGAGGATCTCGTCCGGCCCGAGGTGCATCGTGCGCAGGTGGATGACCCGCTCGAAGTCCGGCACCGCGACGAGCGCGTCGCGGATCGCCTGGAGGTCCGACGGGGCGGCGGCCTCGCCGATGATCAGCCCGTGCATCTCGATGGCCAGGATGATCGCCACGACGATGAGCAGGACGCCGATGGTGATGGTTCCGATCGCGTCCCACATCGGGTCGTGGGTGGTCGCGGTCAGCGAGACGCCGGCCAGCGCGATGATCAGACCGACCAGCGCGGCCAGGTCCTCCATGAGCACGACCGGCAGCTCGGGCGTCTTCGACTCCCTGATGAACCGCCAGTACGACCGCCCCTTGAGCAGCGGGCGGGTCTCGAGGATCGCGGTCCGGAACGAGAAGATCTCCAGGACGATCGCCACGAGGAGCACGCCGATGGCGATGCCGTAGCTGCCGACGTCGTGCGGGTCGCGCAACTTGTGGATCCCCTCGTACAGCGCGAACGCGCCACCGACGGTGAACAGCACGACCGCGACGACGAACGACCAGAAGTACCGCGCGGCGCCGTACCCGAACGGGTGCTCCTCGTCCGCCTGCCGGTTCGCCCGGGCCGCGCCGAGCAGCAGCAGGCCCTGGTTGCCGGAGTCCGCCATCGAGTGGACCGACTCGGCCAGCATCGACGCCGACCTCGTGAGGAAGAACGCCACCAGCTTGGCCACCGCGATGCCGGCGTTCGCCAGCAACGCCGCGATGACCGCCTTGCGCCCGTGCCCGCCGCCCGCGCTCACTCCGCGACCCTCGCCTTCAGCTCGTTGATGGGCGCCATGCCGGACGGGTCCACCCCGCCGACCAGCGCCAGGTACGTCGTCATGAAGTCCCCGAACGACACCAGCGACGCGAGCCGCGCGGTCGGCGTCTCGCCCTCCGCGACGACCTCGTCGTACGCGATGCCGCGTTCGCGGGCCAGCTCCTGCGACGCCTCGACCCGCCGCGCGACGGACGGGTGCTCGTCGGTGTCGCGCAGGTAGACGAGGTGGAACCGGTCGGCCGCCCGCGGGTCGTCGAACGCCACCACCTGGTTGTGGTTGACCTCGGGGATCGCGCCCCAGACCGCGTGCCGGTCGGAGTTCTCGTTGCACTGGCAGGCCATCCGGTACGCCGCCACGGCGGCCAGCGCCGACGACCCCCAGATGACCGGCAGCGGCTCGACCAGCTTGACCGCGAGGTCCTTGGCCGGGTTGAGGAACGTCTCCTTGCCGGCCTTGTACCGCTCGGTCAGCTCGTCCAGCAGGTCGGCGGTCGCGTCGAGGTCGGCGCGTGGCGCGCGGCAGACGCCGAGCACGTCGCCGAGGACTAGCAGCGGCACCGCCAGCGACCACAGCCGGGCGCGCGGGACACCACCCGGGCGGACCGGCACGACGGGGCCCCTGCCGCGCGCGCCGAGGTCGGCCAGCGGCGAGTCCGCGGCGGCGACGGTGACGGTCCGCACGCCGCGGCGGACCGCCTCCTCGGTGGCCGACAGGGTCTCCTCGGTACGGCCCGACGCGGACACGGCGACGACGAGGTCCGCCGCGCCGACCCAGCCGGGGAGGCCGTAGCCGCGGTGCGTGAGGACGGGTACCGGCGCGGTCGCCCCGGCGACCGCGGCCAGCACGTCGCCGGCGATCGCGGAGCCGCCCATGCCGACGACGACGACCGCGCGCGGCCGCCCTTCGTCGGCGACGGCGTCGAGCCCGGCCTCGTACGCGATCGACGTCGCCTCGCGGAACAGCGCGGGCGCGGCGCAGACGTAGCGGAGCATCCCGTCGGGGTCGGCGGCCTCGATGTCGGCGGGCTCGTCGAGCAGGTACTCCGTGGGGGCGCTCACTTGGTGGCTACGGCCTCGTCGACGAGCAGCACGGGGATGTCGTCGCGGACGGGGTAGCGCAGCCCGCACTCCGTGCAGTCGAGGGCGGACTCGGCGTCGTTGACGGCGAGCGTCCCGTGGCACGCCGGGCAGGCGAGGATCTCGAGCAGCGACGGGTCGAGGTTCATGCGGAGGCTCCTTCGGGACCGCGGACGAGCGCGAGCACCTCGTCGCGGAGCTGGACCATGGTGGTGGTGTCGACGGCCTCGGCGTTCAGCCGCAGCAACGGCTCGGTGTTCGACGGCCGCAGGTTGAACCACCACGCGGCGGCGCTGACGGTCAGGCCGTCCAGGTGGTCGACCTCGACGCCGTCCCGGCCGGCGTACGCCGCCTCGACCGCGGCCATCGTGGCGCGCGCGTCGGCGACGCGAGTGTTGATCTCGCCGGAGGCGGCGTACCGGTCGTAGGCCGCCAGCAGCGCGGACAGCGGGCCGTCCTGCGCGCCGAGGGAGGCGAGCACGTGCAGCGCGGCGAGCATCCCGGAGTCGGCACGCCAGAAGTCGCGGAAGTAGAAGTGGCCGGAGTGCTCGCCGCCGAAGACGGCGTTCGTGGCGGCCATCTCGGCCTTGATGAACGAGTGCCCCACCCGGGTGCGGACGGGCGTGCCGCCGTTCTCCCTGATGACCTCGGGCACCGAACGCGAGCAGATCAGGTTGTGGATCACCGCGGACCCGGGTGCGCGGCGCAGCTCGCGGGCGGCGACCAGCGCCGTGATCGCGGACGGCGAGACGACCTGGCCGCGCTCGTCCACGACGAAGCAGCGGTCGGCGTCACCGTCGAACGCCAGGCCGATGTCGGCGGCGTTCTCCAGCACGGCCTTCTGCAGGTCGACGAGGTTGGCCGGCTCGATGGGGTTCGCCTCGTGGTTGGGGAACGTCCCGTCCAGCTCGAAGTACAGCGGCGTGACGTCCAGCGGCAGGCCCTCGAAGACGGCGGGGACGGTGAGCCCGCCCATGCCGTTGCCGGCGTCCACGACGACCTTGAGCGGGCGGCTGCCGGAGACGTCCACGAGCGCGTGCATGTGCGCGGCGTACTCGGCGAGCAGCTCCTGGCGCGTGACGCTGCCGCGGGTGTCCTTGGGGGCGGGGCCGCCGGCGTTGACGGCGTCGCGCAGCGTGCCGAGGCCGGTGTCCTGCCCGACGGGGGCGGCGCCGGCCAGGCAGAGCTTGATGCCGTTGTACTGCGCGGGGTTGTGGCTCGCGGTGAACATCGCGCCCGGCAGCCCGAGCTTGCCACTGGCGAAGTAGAGGAGGTCGGTGCTGCCGAGCCCGGCGATGACGGCGTCCACGCCCTGGCTGGTGACGCCCTCGGCGAACGCGTCCGCGAGGTCCGGGCTGCTCGGCCGCATGTCGTACGCGATGACGACGGCCGGGCCGCCGACGAGGTCGGCGAACGCCGCGCCGAACAGGCGCGCGACCTCGGGGTTGAGCTGGTCGGGGACGGTGCCACGGACGTCGTACGCCTTGACGATCGCGGAGACGTCGGGCACGGGCGCTCACTTCCGGCTGCGGCGAACGGACGCCGCGATGCTACCCGGGGAGCGCCGCGTGGCGCGGCGGCGCTACTTCTTGCGGCCGGCCAGCGAGATCACGCGGGACAGCTCGATGGGCGCGCCGTCCGAGGCGTACGACTTGTGCTCGCAGCGGTGGCACGACGTGAAGTCGACGACGTCGCCCTCCGCCATGGTGATCGAGATCCGGGTGACCGCGGTGCTGGTGCAGGCGTTGCAGTGGGCCGACATGAGTACGTACCTCTCCCTCGGCTCCCTGGGAGCCGTCCGCATCGGGGTGTTGGAAGAGTTGATCGGCCGAACGGCCTAATTCCTTTAGCGGCTCCCGGCCCGCCGTTCAGCGGAGCCGATCCGGTAAGGCCGCGGGCCCTCCCGCGTGTAGTAGGCGGGGCCGCCCGCGCCCCGCTCGACCGGACCACCGAGGAGGCCGCATGTCCCGAACCATCCGCCTGCGCCGGACCACCGCCACGATCGCGACGGCGACCGCCGTCGCGCTGCTCGGGTTCATCGGCTGGAGCACCGTCGCGCCGACGCCCAGCGAAGCCCACCTCCTGCACGAGCACCGCGCCGACAGCGCGACGTTCCCCGTCGGCAGCGCCGGGATCTTCGTCACGTTCACGACGCCGATGCCGAACGCCGACTACTCGGTCACCGTGCAGCAGCGCGACACCGCGGGCTATTCGCCGACGACCGTGTGCACGTACTTCAACGTGCTCAAGAAGACGGCGACCGGCTTCCAGGTGCAGCACAAGCGGTGCGACGACGGCGTGCCGGTCGCGCTCGACTTCCTGGTGTTTCTCGACTGGATCGCGATGGCGTACGGCGCCTGACCCGCGGGCCGCGCGCGGCCGCCCGCCCGCCGTTCCGTGAAGATCACCACGCGGGAGCCCGGCCTCTGACTCCAGAGAACGGGTCGCCTTACGCCTGGGTCGGCGAGCGGAGCACGCGAAGGTGGCCCCGGCGGAACGCCTCGGCGCCCTCGAACGACCTGGCCGCCTCGCGGACCGCGTCGGCCAGCGCTTCGAGGTCGTCCGACGTCGGTACGTGCGGCAGCGGCGGCCCGTCCAGGCGGACGACCTCCCACCCGCGCGGGGCGGTGAGGCGGGCGGCGTGGGGCTCGCAGAGGTCGTACTGGTGCGGCTCCACGACCTGCGCGAGCGGGCCGACGATCGCCTGCGACTCGGCGTAGACGTACGTCAGGGTGGCGACCGCGGACGCGGTGCACGCCGTGCGCGAGCAGCGGCGGTTAGGGGTCACCGGCGAACGGTAACGCCGCGCGGGCCCGTTACGGGTGAGGTTGCGGCACGTGTCGTGTGACTAGGGTCTTGGGACGTGGAGGCCAACGCGGCGCGCGCGCGCCGGGCGCGGAGGGACCGGCGCGGACGCGGCCTGCGCGGACCGCTCGCGCCACCCCACCTGCCCCTGTCCCGGACGCCCGCCGAACGGTTCGACGACCTCGTGCTCGACGCCGTGGAGCACCTCGAGGAGCAGTGGGTCGACGAGCTGGCCAAGCTGGAGTTCGCGGTCGAGGACGTGCCGCCGCCGGACGCGATCGTGGCCGACGTCGTACCGCTGTCCCGGCTGATCCCGGCCGTGCCGGGCACGCCCGCGCGGGTCGTCGTCTACCGGCGGCCGTTGGAGGCGCGGGCGGTGGACCCGGCCGACCTGGCCGACCTGGTGCTCGAGGTCGTGGTCACCGAGGTCGCCCGCGCGCTGGGGGTGGACCCGGACGTGCTGGACCCGCCGGACGACGAGTAGCGCGGGCCGCGGTTCGCCCGGCGGCCGCGTCCCAACTGACAGTGCCTGGGCCACCCCACGCGTGCTCGGCCGCACTGTCAGTTCGGGACGGGGCGACGGGGCGGCCGGCGTCGCGGGCTACTCCGCGGGGCGGACCGGGAGGGCGGCGGTCGGGTCGGACTGCACCAGCGGCACGTCGTAGCCGGCCGTCGGCTGCGTGACGAGCGCCTGCGTCGTGAACAGCGGGCCGCGGCGGCCGACCTCGAAGATGTACCGGCTGGCGTAGACCGGCGCCATGTCCGGCTCCGGCGTGATGACGACCGACTGCAACGGGTCCTCGGGCAGCCGCGAGTACGGGTACACGACGAGCTGGCCCTGGGGGACGTCGACGACCTTGGTGACCGACTTCCCCTTCTCGCCGCGGGACAGCAGCGTGCGGATCGTCAGCCGGGCGGGGCCGTCGGGCGCGTGGAACAGCAGCGCGCAGTCCATCTTCCCCTTGTTGCGCGCCTCGGTGACCAGCGTGGGCCCGGTCAACGGCTCGGCCGGACCGACGAACGACATCTCCCTGATGGCGAGGAACCGCGACTTGCTGTCCGCGAACGCCGTGGCGAACACCGGTCCGCCCTCCGCGTAGATCCGCAGGGCGACCGGGCGCATCGTCTTCTCGGCGGTGCGCTGGTTCACGACGGTGAGGACGTCGGCGAGGTTGAGCACGACCGGCTGCCCCGGGTCGACGCGGACGTCCTCGAACCCGGCCGGCACGATCTGTCCGTCGGGCAGCGTCAGCTGCACCCGCAGGTAGGCGGGGTCCTCGCCGGGGACGTAGACGTAGAGGCGGCGGGCGCCGTTGCCGGTGGGGATGCCGGGGATGTCGATCCGGGTGGCCGGCTCGGTGAGCCGCGGCAGCCAGTCCACGCCGAGCGGCAACGTCCCGCGGGTGCGGTGCACGCGGATCGCCGGCGCGACGCGGCCCTCGCGGGCGACGACGTGCACCGCGAGCAGCGGCTCGTCGGGGGCCAGGTTGGCCAGCTCCTTGACGTTGCGGGCGCGCGGCTTGAGCACGATGCCGTCGAGCTCGGGTACGTCGATCAGCCCCTTGGCGCCGTACAGCTCGACCCGGACGAGGGCGGGGTCGTCGAACGGGTTCACGAGGACCAGCTGCGAGCTGTGCCCGGCGACCGTGGTGCCGCCGAGGAACCACGAGTCGGCGGTCGGCGCCTCGCAACGGGTGCCGGCCCAGCCGCGGTTGGGGCCGTCGGCGCCGCGCGAGACCTGCTCGACCTCCAGCCCGCCGGACTGCGGGCCGGTGGCGGTGATGATCGCGGCGACGGCGGAGGCGGACTTGAGGTTGAGGGCGCCGACGCTCGCGCCCTGGTCGAGCACGACCGCGCCGAGCCCCTCGCCGGGCGTGAGCGTCGCGGCGCGGACACTGACCTCGCCCGGCGTTGCGACGCCGGCGGTGAGCCGGCTGACGACGTCCTCGCCCTCCTTGAGCAGCTCCGGGCAGACGGCCACGGCGCCGTCCACCGGCCGGGTGTCGCGCACGGCGGTGGCCGGGCGGGCGGCGGTCGCGCGCTCGTCGCCGGCCCGGCCGACGGCGAGACCGACGCCGAGGACGGCGACGACGGAGAACAGGGCGATCGGCGGGCGGTTCATCTACAGCGTCCTCACGTTGCCTGCGGGGGCGAGCCGCGAGTCGGCCTGCGGCTCGAACGTCGAGTCGTCGGCGTCGGCGTCCGGGGCGTCGTCGCCGCGGCGGACCGACGGGGCGGCGAGCACGACCGCGACGAGCAGCAGCAGCGCCTGGACCGCGAGGGAGGCGGTCCGGCGCGACGTGTCGTGGCGCAGCTCGACGGCGCCGCCGCCGGGCGGCAGCTCGAACCCCTGCGCCCAGCCCCACACCGTGACCCGCCGCAACGGCGTCCCGTCCACGGTGGCGACCCAGCCGCGGTGGGCGCGCTCGGACAGCGCGAGCAGCCGGCCAGGCTCCCCCGGCTCGACCCGCACCTCGGCCGCCTCCCTGGCGCTCGGCAGCGGCACGGTCGGCGTGAGCCGGAGCTGGTCGCGGGTCGCGAAGTCGCCTCGCCGGGCGACGTCCGCGAGCGCGGCGGGCACGACGGTGAGCCGCGCGGCCGGGGTCAGCGTGCGCCAGATCCGTACGTCCCCCTGGAACGTCACCCGCGCCAGGCCCGGCTGCGCGTCCAGCGCGGAGGCGAGCCAGCCGGGTACGGGGTCGGGCACGGCGACGTAGCGGACGGCGTAGGTGGCGAGGCCCTCGGCAGCGTTGCTGCCGCGCGGCACCGCGAGGTCGGCGACCAGCCGGTCGAGCAGCCGGGTGGCGGCGCCGGGCTGCGGGAGGTCGGCGTCGGGGAGGGTGGGTCCGGCACCGAGGCTGAGGATGTACGACACCCGGTCGGTCGCCTCGGGCCGTAGCCACAGCACCCGCGAGCCCGGCTCGCGGTCGAGCTGGGCGACGGCGGCGGCAGGCAGCGGCGTCGGGACGCGGCGGTCGAGCGGGCCGTCGGCGCCGCGCCGCACCCACGCCGCGGTGCCGGCGATCGGGCCGGCGAGCGTGGCGAGCGCGACGAGCGCGGCGGCCGGCTGCCGCCAGCCGAACGAGCGCATCGCGAGGCGTTGCTGCGCGCCGTCGGCGGCGATCACGGCGGCGGCGGTGACGGCGGCCGCGGTCATCGCGAGCGGGACGCCGGGGAAGCCCGCTGGCAGGTCCCCCGCGCCGCGGGTGCTGACCAGCGCGACGGCGTAGCCGGTGATGGCCACGCACCAGCAGCCGAGGGCGTGCGTCACCTTGCGGTCGCGGACCAGCGCGACGAGGCCGGCGACGACCAGCCCGGCCGCGACCCAGCCGACCGTGGTCACCCCGGGCGCGGGCCGGAGCAGCAGCAGGTCGAGCGTGCGCGGCGCCGGGCCGCCGCGGGCGGCGGGGACGCCGCCGACGAGCAGCCGGGGCTCCGACAGCAGGTGCAGCGACCACGGGAACAGCACGGCCAGCGCGGTGCCGAGCGCGAACGCCACGCCGAGGATGCGGCGTACGGCGCCGGCCCGGCTGGCCGGCGTGGCGCCGAGCAGCACGGCGAGCGAGCCGAGACCGAGCGGGACGGCGGTGAGCAGCCAGAGTTGCGGCGCGAACGACGCCGCCACGCCGAGCCCGATGCCGGTGCCGAACGGCGCGCGCCACCCGGCGTAGCGCGGGTCGTCGCCGAGCAGCCGGTGCATCGCGACCAGCAGCGCCGGCGCGGCGACGAGCGCGACCGCGGCGTCGAGGTGGCCGGTGGCGACCGCGCCCATGCCGACCGGCAGCAGGGCGTAGACCGCGCCGGCGGCGACGCGCAGCCGCCGCGACTCGGTGAGCCGGCCCGCCGCGAGGTACGCCGACAGCCCGGCCAGCGGCACGCAGCCGAGCAGCAGCACGTCGAGGGCGAGCCACGCCTTGCCGAGCAGCAACGCGGAGAGCGCGGCAAGCGCGGCGACGCCCGGGGCGACGCCGGTCGCGGAGCCGGGGCCGACCGCGGAACGCCACGACGCGGCGTAGGTCCCCGCCAGGTCGGAGGCGCCGTCCGGCGGGGGCAGCAGCGCACCGCCGACCAGCCGGCCGCCGCCGAGGAGCCCGCGCGCGGCGGCGATCGTCACGACGAGCAGGCCGAGGAACAGCGCGAGGCCGGGACGCGAGGTGAGCAGGTGGCCGCGCGGGCGCGGCGGCAGCAGCTCCTCGTCGTCGCCCTCCCCCGCCAGCGGCTCGCCCGCGCCGCCGGTGACCCAGTCGCCGAACTGCTCGAGGTAGCCGCGGAACCGCGCGGCCCGGCCGGCGAACAGCGGGCGGACGGCCTGCCACGGAACGGTGGACGCGCGCTGCCGGCGGGCGCGCAGGAGGTCGCCGACGTGGGTGACGTTCCACGCGACGGCGGCCAGCTCGTCGCGCGCCTCCGCGACCTGCCGGGTGAGCAGGAAGCCGATCGTGCGCAGCGCGGCGCCGAGCAGCAGCCGGGGCGCCGCGAAGACCGCGGCGAGCGTGGGGAGGTTGGTCAGCAGCACGGCGAGCGCGTGCCGGCGGTCGATGCCGTGCGGGCGGCCGTGCGTCGCGGCGACCCCGCGCTTGCCGATCGTGGCCGCGCGGGCGTGCCTGATGCGCGCGTCGGGGACGACCGTGACCCGATGCCCGAGCGCGTTGACACGCCAGCCGAAGTCGACGTCGTCGCGGAACAGCGCGAACCGCGGGTCGTAGCCGCCGAGCTCCTCGAAGACGTCGCGGCGCACCAGGGAGCCGGCCGAGCCGACCGCGAGCACGTCGCGTACGGCGTCGTGCTGGCCCTGGTCGAACTCGCGGCGTTCCAGCCAGGTCTCGCGCCGGCCGGCGCGGTCCATCGTGACGCCGATCTCGACGAGCAGCCGGGGGTCGTCCCAGTCGCGGGCCTTCGGCCCGAACAGCACCGTGGACGGCATGTCCTCGGCCGCGTTGACCAGTTTGGTCAGCGCGTCCAGCTCCGGCGCCGAGTCGTCGTGCAGCAGCCAGAGCCACTCCACCGACTCCTTGCGGTCGGCGTCGCTCGCCCGGCGGCGCGGCAGCGGCGCGAGCGGCGCGAACTCGTCCGCGTGCCGCAGGCCGGCCGCGACGGCGGCGCCGTAGCCGGTCTCCCTGGGGAGCGACAGCACCCGCTCCTCGCCGAGCGCCGCGACCAGCAGCCGGTGCGAGTCGTCGGTGCTGCCGGTGTCCACGGCGACGATCCGCTGGACCGCGCGCGCCTGCTTCGTCAGCGCCGTCAGCACCTCGGGGAGCCAGCGGGCGCCGTCGTGCGCGACGACGATCGCGGTCACCCGGTGGTGCGGGTGCGCCATGCGCGGACGCGGGGGCATGACCCTCCGAAGGGTGGGTGCCGTGGGGGAGCCGGAGCGCATCCGGCGACGGCAAGACTAACGCCCGGAGGGGGCCCACTTCACGCCCGGTCGTTCTGAGCGCCGGGCGGGCACGGCCGGATCAGGCGGTACGGCGCTTCAGCCGGCGGCGTTCGCGCTCGGAGAGACCGCCCCAGATGCCGAACCGCTCGTCGTGCGCCAGCGCGTATGCGAGGCACTCCGCCTTGACCTCGCACCCGACGCAGATGCGCTTGGCCTCCCGGGTGCTGCCGCCCTTCTCCGGGAAGAACGACTCCGGGTCCGTCTGCGCGCACAACGCCCGCTCCTGCCACGCCAGCTCGGGGTCCTGAACCACGTCCAGCTCGACCATCGGCAGCGTCATCGCGCCTCCACCTCCGCGGGAACGCCCTTCCCGCTTCTCGCCGGGCGCTCGGGGCCGAACGCGCCGGGTCGCCCGGCAACCGCGCGCCGCGACACGCGGCGGGGTTGAGGGACGAATGACATGGGTGGAATTACAGTCCTGGGATGTGCTGCCCGTCAAGCGGGTGTAGCGGCATGCGCACGTACGGTAGTGGTCGGTGGGGCGCGTGTGACGTACGGGACGACTCTTTCCCCGACCCCTGTTGCTGGCGGGTTGGCCGGCCGGGTTGAGCGCGACGCGCGTCAGCGGCGCGGAGCCGCGCGCGGGGCCGGACGGCAGCGGACGCGGCGGCGCGTCAGCGGCGGCGGAACCCCCGGCGCGGCCGGACAGCGGCGGCGAACGCGTCGATCGCGGCGGTCCCCGCGTCCGGCGTACCGGGCGGTGCCGTTGCGGGTTCATCGCGGGAGCCGAGGACGTCGAGGCCGGCGTCGGCGGGCTCGGCCGAGGCGGCCGGAGCGGCGGGCGCCGGGGCGGCCGGGGCGTCGCCGGAGCCCGTTCGGCCCGTGCCGCCCGTGCTACCGGTCGCGGCGTCGATGGCCGGGCCCGGGGAGGCGACCGGCGGCATGGCGTCGACCGTCGCGCGGCGGCGGCCCGGCTTGCGCGGCGTGCGCTCGCCGCCGGCCGGGCCGGTGTC
>DATLNJ010000050.1:0-15141 GCA_035536815.1 Frankiaceae bacterium | reverse complement strand
AAGAAGAAGATGAGGACGCCGGTGACGCGGTGCGCCACCCACGACCACATGCCTTCGCGGCCGCGGTAGAGCGTGCCTTTGGGCACAGTGCCCCTCCGACTCGAGTGCGCGGATGGAGATTGCCTTCCGACTCTACCGCCGCGCGATCTGCGAGTGCGCGTCAGGGTCACTCCCGCAGGGCGAGTGCCATGACGCGGGTGGCTACCTGGCGCGGAACGGCACTTCGTAGAAGCGCACGCGCCACGTCATTTCCGGCGACACGACTCGAACGGAGCGCACCTCGCGGAACTGCCCGCGCGGCACGTCCTCGTCGGCCGGTGACGCGCGTAGCAGGTGCGGCTGCCCGGCGGTGCCAGGGACCAGCCGGCGCGGAACGCCGTTGAGCTCGACCCGCACGGCCGGCGCCTTGAGCAGCAGGTCGCGCCGCGCGAAGTCCGGCGGCAGGTCGAGCTCGAACCGCGCGACGACCAGCGAGTCCGGGTGCCGGGGCGCGGGCACCGCGACGGTGCCACCGCGGGTGACGGCCGCCGCCCGTAGCTCGACCGGCGTGCCGCAGCGGTTCGCCGTCCGCTCCAGCAGCTGCCAGCCGCCGCGCTCCGCCGCCAGCCGGTAGTGACAGACCACGGCCACCTGGTACGCCGGGGAGTCGAACGTCGGCGCGCGGCTGTCGATCGCCGGCGGCGGCACGCGCCGCAGGATCACGTCCGGACCGCTGGGCGCGGCGACGGCGGAGGCGTTGCGGTCGTCGAGGTACGGCGTGTACGCGCTGTACGACTGGAACACCGGGACCGGGTCCCACCGCAGCCCGTGCGCCCAGGCGACGGTGGTGTCCCACGGATCGACGTGCACGTCGCGGTTGCCGACCATCGCCACCAGCGCCGGGTCGACCGGCCGGAACGCGCGGTACGCCGCCCGCACCTCGGCGTCGAGCGCCGCGCGCCGCGACGGCAGCGCCACGTCCGCCGCCTGGGCGGCGAACCGGCGCGGCGCCGCCAGGTCGGATACCGCGTAGAGCCGCGCCGCGGTGGCCCCGAGCAGCACCGCGAACGCCGCCGTCAGCGCGACGGCGACGTAGTCGGTACGGCGCCGGCGCACCAGCCCGATCGGCAGCAGCAGCGCGGCCGTCAGCAGCTCGTGCGCGTGCACGGTGTCGTGCCGGACGAACGAGTGCTTGTACTTGAGGAACACGAGCACCGCCACGACGACGAACGCCGCCAGCCGGCGCAGCGTGCGGTCGCGCCACGTCGCCAGCAGCAGTACGACCGCCAGCGCCGCCACGACGCCGAACGCCAGCGGGTAGTCGGACGACGGGCCCGCCTCGATGCCCATGGCCGGCGAGTAGCCGCGGGCCACCTCGACCGACCCGTGCACCCACGCCGGCACGTCGCCGAGCGCGTTCCCCGTCCCGGCCCAGCAGGCGACGAACGTGCCCACGCCCGCGACCACCAGCCGCAACAGCGTCGCGAACGACGGCGCCACCACCACCGCCGTCAACGCCACCGCGCCGACGGCGACGAGCCCCGAGTTGAACTTCATGAGCAGCACGACGACGGCGAACGCCGCCCCCGCCTCGACGGCGCCGCGCGGCAACGGCCGGTCACGGCCGAGCGCGAGCAGGCACCACACGACGACGAGCGTGCCGAGCACCTCGGGCAGCTCGACGCGGACGAGGAACGACACCGCCAGCGCGACGGGCACGGCCAGCCACCAACGCCGGCGCAGCGCGTAGAGCACGGTCGCGCACAGCATCGCCCGGCCGAGCAGCTGGAACGCGAACGCCGCGGCCGTCGTCGCCGGGTACGCCCACCGCGGCTGCCCGAGGAAGCCGAGCGGCCCCCAGGTGAACTGCAGCCGGGACCCCCAGTCCACGCCGTCGCGCGCGGCCATGTGCAACGCCTGCTGCCACGACCCGTCGAGGTCGGCCTTGCCGTGCAGCGACTCGACCGGCCAGGTCAGGACGGCCAGCAGGACAGACAGCGCCGCGAACCCGACGATCCGCAGCCACAACGGCACGTGCCGCGGTAGCCGGCCGGCGACGGCGGCGTCGGCCGGCCGCGCCGTCGTCGCCACGGGACTAGAGACGCCCGTCGGCGAGCGCCTGCTCGATCCACGGGATGACCTCGTCGAGCATCTCGTCCAGGGTCGTCGTCGCGGTGAAGCCGAGCACCCGCTCGGCCTTCTCCGTCGCCGGGACGCGGCGCTGCACGTCGTACTCGTACGGGTCGTCGGAGAGGTACCGGAACGGCACGTCCGGCCCCTTCACCTTGCGCCAGATCGTCTCGGCCAGCTCCAGCACGGTCGTGGACGCGGCGGTGGAGAGGTTGAAGTCGTCGTTCTGCGCGGCGTCGCTGGCCATCGCGTCCACGATGCCGCGGGCGAGGTCGCCGCCGTACGTGTAATGCCTGATCTGCGAGCCGTCGCCGAGGATGTGCAGCGGGTCCTGGCCCTTGAGCACCTTCTGCACGAGGTCCGGCACCACGTGGCTCATCGCGAGCTTCACGTTGCCGGAGAGCACCTCGACGTCGCCGAGCGCCCGGCCCTCGCCGACGCCGACGCAGTTGAACGGCCGGACGACCGTGTACGGCAGCCGGTACTGGTCCCACGCGGCGCGGGCGAAGTACTCGACGGCGAGCTTCTGGAAGCCGTACGACGACAGCGGCGGCGGGATCTCGCGCTCCTGGCCCTCGTAGGACGGCCAGGTCGGCGCCGACTCGAACACCATCGACGACGACATGTACGTGACCTTCTTGAGCCGGTCCTCCTTGTGCGCGGCGATCGCGGCGTCGCAGGTGGCGGCCATGATGCGCTCGTTCGTGGCGAGCAGGTCGTACGCGTAGGCGTGGAAGTACGAGATGCCGCCGATCATCGCCGCACCGGCGATGAGGTGGTCGCAGTCGCGCAGCAGGTCGCGCATCAGCCCGATGTCGCGCACGTCGCCCTCGACGAAACGGTACGCCGGATGGCTGTCGTAAGACCGGGTGACCGGGCCGTACTTCGAGTAGTTGTCGACGCCGACGACGCCGTACCCGCGGCGCAGCAGCTCCTCGACGACGTAGCCGCCGATGAACCCGGCCGAGCCGGTGACGAGAACGTTCTCCACGGGTGCCTCTCTAGGGGGTGTCTCGTGGGTCATGGCCGTCGCGAGCGGCGAGCCGCGGCGGTGGATCGCAAGGCGGAGGAGGAGCCGATGGCAGCGCCATCGACAACGGCAACGCGGCGAGGCGCCGGTGCGAGCGTCGCGCAGCAGGCTGATGATCCACGAGCCACCCCCTAGTCGTCGGCTCGCGTCTTCGCGTGGAGCTCCTCGACGGTGAGCCGGGGGCCGTACGCGAAGAAGTACCAGTGCAGGTAGCGCGGTATCCACTGCGCGAGCTTGAAGTTCGACAGGCCGGCGTGGCGTTCCAGCCAGATGGTCGGCAACTCGGCGACCGGGCGGCGCAGCCGCTTCGCCTTCGCCGTCAGCTCCAGCCCGATCTCGAAGCCGTGCCGGCTGTCGATGCCGACGTCGCGGACGAACGCCGCGTCGTACGCCTTGAACGAGTTCGTGGCGTCGCGCGTGCCGATGCGCACCAGCCAGTGCAGGGACAGGCCGGCCAGCTTCGACAGGAACGACTTCACCGGCGGCCCGCCGATCTGCTGCCCGCCCGGCATGTACCGCGACGCGGCCGCGACGACGACGCCGCGCTCCACCAGCATGGTGAGCTCGTCGATCTGCCGCGGGTCGTCGCTGCCGTCGGCCATCGTCACGACGGCGACCGGCGCGGTGGCGTGCTCGATGCCGTAGCGGATCGCGTGCGCCGGGCCGCGGCCGTACGTGTTCAGCGTCGGCACGACGCGCGGGTCGTCCGCCGCGTACTTCTCGAGGAACGGCACGGTGGTGTCGTCGGGGGAGTCGTAGACGACCCGTACCTCGCACGGCAGCGTCACCGACTCGAGGATGCGGTCGAGGACCGGGCAGACCGCGTCGCCCTCGTTGTAGACGGGGACGACGACGGAGACGCGCGGCTCATTCATCGGGGCCCCCGCGGCGGCGCGAGCGCAGCGAGCGGCGTCGTGGGGTATTCACACTCGTACGCCGTCGCCGAGGAGGTTCCACACGTCGACGACCGGCTTGTCCGTCTTCAGCGCGCGGTACTGCTCGTGCGGCGCCGCGATGACGAGGACGTCCGCCGTCTCCAGCACCTCGTCCAGCGGCCGCAGCGCCGGGTCGGTCGTGACGAGCGGGTCGGTGCAGACGACGCCGCGCGCCTTGAACTCCAGGATGCGGCGCAGCTTGTACGACAGGCTGGACCGGGTGTCGTCGCTGCCGCCCTTGAACGCCATCCCGAGGATGCCGACGGTGCAGTGCGCGAGGTCGAAGCGCTGCTCCATGCGCGACACGAGGTAGAGCGGCAGCCCTTCGTTGACGAGCATCGCGGCGTGCCCGAGCTGGAAGTTGTTGTTGTTGAACGCCGCCAGCTGCATGGTGTCCTTGAACAGGCACGGACCCGCCGCGAACCCCGCCCCCGGCAGGTCGGCGGCGCGCGGGTAGTCCATCGCGAGCGCCGTGCGGATGCGCTCGTAGTCGAGGCCGAAGTCGTTGGCGATCATGTAGAACTGGTTGGCCGTCGCGAACTTCACGTACCGCCACGCGTTGGTGAACAGCTTGGCGAGCTCGGCCTCCTCCGGCGTGAGGGGTACGACCTGGGGCGCCAGCCGGAGGAACAGCTCGCCGGCTCTGTTGCGGGTCTCCTCGGTGCGGGCGGCGACGAGCTGCGGCAGCGAGTACAGCTCGACCATCGCGCGACCCTCGGCGATGCGCTCGGGGCAGAACGCCACGTCGATCGCCAGCCCGCGGTCGGCCAGCAGCTGCTCGACCAGCTTGGTCACGCCGGGGAAGACGGTGCTGCGCAGGATGAGCAGCTGCCCGTCGCGCAGGTGGTCGGTGATGGTCGCGAGCGCGCGTGGGATCGCGCGCGGGTCGGGGTTGAGGTGCTCGTCCACGGGCGTGCCGAGGACGACGACGACGTACTCCGCATCGGCGACGACGGACGGGTCGGTGGAGGCCGACAGCAGCCCTGACTCGATCGAGCGCTTGAGCGGCTCGGCGGCCCCCGGCTCGTGGAACGGCAGCGTGGCGTCGTTGACGGTCTTCACCGCGAGGTCGCTCACGTCGTACAGCACGGTGCGCAGGCCGGAGTCGGCGAACGCGATCCCGAGCGGCAGCCCGACGTGCCCGCAGCCGCCGACGACGACGACCCCGCTCACGACGCCAGCTCCAGCGGGTGCAGCGTCGGCGTGGCCGCGGTGTCCACGAGGTAGACGGCGACGTCGTTCGCGCCGGCCTTGAACAGCTGCTCGGGCAGGATGCCGCCGAACGCCGTCTTGCCGTTGAACTCGAACGCCGGCCCGACCGTGCCGATGACGCCGTTGACCGCGATGGCGACCTGCTTGCCGCGCAACGACTCGTCCTCGGTGGTGCCGTAGCCGAACGCGGGCAGCTCCTTCTTCGGGTCCACCGCGCCGTACGCCTCCCGCTCGCGCAGTGACACCCGCGTCCCGAGCGGCGGGCCGGCCGGCAGGTCGGTCACGGCGCGGCCGACCAGGCTGCCGTGCTGCCCGACCTGGTAGAGCCGCAAGTCGGGGTTCTCGCCCCGGGCGAACTGCGTGACGGTCCGCGTCTTCATCCGCGCGAACCCGGCCACGCCATCCAGCTTCATGACCTTCTCGGGCTCGCGGTAGAACGTCCGCGGCTCGGCCAGCGGCCGGTCCTCGCCGCTCAGCAGCGAGCGGCCGTCCACCGGGAACGGGAGCCGCACGCCCATCGCGTCGGCGATGGTCGGGAGCACGTCGATCGACTGCGCGTTCTCGTCGCTGGTCGCGCCAGTCGTCTGCCCCGGCGTCTTCACGAACAGGGGCACCCAGGCGATCTCGTCGTAGTTCGCCTCGGTGGCGCCGCGCTTGCGCGAGCCGGGGCTGAAGCTGATGCCGTGGTCGGACGTGATGACGATCGTCGCGCGGTCCCACATGCCGGTGACCTTGAGGCGCTGGATGAGCTGGCCGATCAGGCCGTCGAGGTAGCGCACCTGGACGACGTGCCGCTGCCGGGCGATCTCGATAGGCCGCGGGTCCTTCACCCACTCGCCCTTGACCAGGCCGGGCGCCGGCTCGGGGGCGGTGTAGCGGGCGCCGCTCGGCGTGAACCGCCACGGCGAGTGCGGCATGAGGATGTGCAGAAAGTTGACGCTCTTCGGGTGCTTGCCGTCGAGCGAGCCGAGGAAGTCGGTGAAGCGCGTCGGCTGGTTCGCCTTGAGCGACTTCGGGTCGAGGCCGAACGACCGCGGGTTGCCGAGGCGGGCGGCGGCCTCCGCGTCGGCGGCGTCACCCTCGTCGTGCTCGGTCTCCTCGACGAACTGGTTCGCCTCGTCGACGTTCTCGTCGCGCGGGTTCACGATGCCGCGGAACGCCTTCGCCGAGTCCTTGAGCAACGGCTTGAGGCCGCTCTCGCCGAGCCCGCCCTGCGTGTGGCCGCAGAGCCGGTTCGGGCACAGGTGCAGCAGCTCGTGCACGTTGCGGTGGTAGTCCGGGCCGAACATCGTGAACAGGTTGTCCGGGTACTCGCCGACCGTCGGCACCCGGCGCCCGGCCGGGTACCGGCCGGTGAGCAGCGCGGGCACCGCGAACGGGGTGTACCAGGCGTTCGTCGTGGTGTTCCGGTAGAAGTTCGACGCCTTGGCGAGCGCCGCGAAGTTCGGGTAGAGCTTCGGGTCGATGGTGCCGTCGGACTCGATCAGCGACTGCAGCGGGAACTCGTCGAGCACGACCATGACGACGCTCGACGTGCCGCCGGTCGCGGTGGTCGCGCCCGTCCGGCCGGCCGATGCCTGGGGGAGCAGCTGGCTCTTGACCGGCGTTCCGAACGCGAACAGCAGCGCGAACGCCACCGGCGCCACCAGCGCGTACCGCAGCCAGAGCCGGAACGACGCCGAGCGCGCGTAGAGGACGACGAGCGCCGCGCCGAACGCGAGCGCGAGGACGACGACGGCGACCGCCGGAACCTTGGCGACGTTCTTCACCAGCTCGACGCCGATGACGGCGAACAGCAGGCCGACGAACGCCAGGTGCACCGCGCGCGCCCACACCTCGCGGACCAGCCCGGCGAGGCACTCGACCGCCCACAGCGCCAGCGACGGCCCGAACAGCACGATGAGCATGAGCTGGACGATGTCGCCGCGGCCCGCCTGGCGGAACACGAAGACGTCGGCGCCCTTGCCGAGCACGTCGAGGAGCGGCTGCGCGACGGCGAAGCCGGTCAGCACGAACAGTTCGCCGAGCCGTCGCAACGCGTCGCGGGTGAACGGGTGTGCGCGCATTCGACCTGCATCCTTGTCGGCCCGGGCTACGTGCGGAACGTGCGGCAACCGCCGCGCGCCAAGCCGCGGCGACCCAGGGCGGTTTTGCCGCCCATGGTACCCGGCCCCGGGCGCGTTCCCGTGGTGGCGCCGCCGGCGTCGCGCGGCGGCACGCGAGGCGCCGCGCGACGGCCACACGCGCGCCGCGCGCCGCGTCGCGGCGGCGTCACGCGGTGCCGTACGCTGCGGGGCGACCGCCGCCTGACGTCGCGGCGCGTGTCCCCGTGCCCCGGAACGGAAGCGATGCCTGACACCACCCCGCCGCAGCCGCGCGGCCGGACGTTCGCCGAGCGCTTCCTCCCCGCCGACTCCTTCGTCGCCCGGGCGCTGCACGTGTTCGTGCTCTCCGCGCTGGCCATCGCCCAGCCCCTGTGGGAGCTGCTCGGCCGCAACGCCGAGTTCTTCGTCGCCCGCCGGGCCGACCGCACCGAGATCCTGGCCGTCGCGCTGCTCGTCCTGCTCGTCCCCCCGCTGGTGACGATCGCGGTCATCGAGGTGTCCGGGCTGGTCTCGAAGCGGCTCCGGAGCGTCCTGCACGCGCTCGCGGTCGCCGGCTTCGCGCTGCTGCTGTTCCTGCGCGTGCTCTCGCGCGCGATCGGCGACCCCGCCCTGCTGACCGTCGCGATCGCGCTGGTCGCCGCGGCCGGCGTGACGGCGTACTACCTGACGACCCGCGGCGCGCGCCGGGTGCTCACGGCGCTCGGGCCGTTGCCGCTGGT
Source organism: Frankiaceae bacterium (assembly GCA_035536815.1). GTDB lineage: Bacteria > Actinomycetota > Actinomycetes > BP-191 > BP-191 > BP-191. The sequence continues at coordinate 7,031 of DATLNJ010000050.1, read as the reverse complement.
GTTCCTGGCGCTGTTCGTCACGACCGCGGGGATGCGCCCGCTGGTGTTCCCCGAGGACGGCGGCGACGGCGTCGCGGTGCGGTTCGAGCGGCGGCCCCCGGTCGTCTTCCTGGTCCTCGACGAGTTCCCGCTCCGCGGTCTGCTCAAGCGGGACCTCACCATCGACGAGGAGCGGGTGCCGAACATCGCGGCGTTCGCCAAGGCCTCGACGTGGTACCGCAAGACGACGTCGGTGCACGAGGTCAGCGAGATGGCGGTCCCGGCGATCCTGGCCGGTGTCCGCAGCCCGAAGAAGCAGGTGCCGATCGCGGCGAACTTCCCGGTCAACCTGTTCAGTACCTTCACCGGCGGTGGCTACGAGGTCCGCGCGTCGGAGGTGCTGACCCGGCTCTGCACGCCGCGCACCTGCACGGTGCCCGAGGTGCGGCCGCCGCTGAAGCAGCGGGTCAAGAGCCAGCTCAAGGACCTCGGCATCGTCTACGGCCACCAGGTGCTGCCGCCGGACCTCGCGACGCAGGCGCTGCCGGACATCAGCCTGACGTGGGGCGGGTTCGGCAACGCCGGCGACGGGGCCGACCCGAAGCAGCCGACGCAGGGCGGCATCCCCGCGAACGGCGCCCGCGGCGACCTCGGGCAGCCGCAGGAGCCGCGGCTGGAGCAGTTCCTCGGCACGCTGACCAAGGAAGCCCACCCGACGCTCTACTACGCCCACCTGCTCATCCCGCACGCGCCGTTCGACCGGCTGCCGACCGGCGAGCGGTACACCAAGGGCTCGTCGTTCATCGGGCTGGACATGAAGACCGGCTACTTCGAGGACGAGGAGTACGCCACCGACCAGGCCGAGGCGCGCAACATCCTCCAGGTCGGATACGCCGACCGCGTGATCGGCCGGATCATGGACACGTTGAAGAAGGCGGGCATCTACGACGAGGCGCTGGTCGTCATCGCGTCCGACCACGGCTCCACGAACCGGCCCAAGTTCAACCGGCGGGCGTTCGAGGTCGAGACGCTCGGCGACCTGGCCAGCGTGCCGCTGTTCGTGAAGGTGCCGGGCCAGACCACCGGCGAACTGGTCGACACGCAGGCGGAGACGATCGACGTCCTGCCGACCGTTGCGGACGTCCTCGGGTTCCGCCTGCCCGACGGCGTGACCGGGCGGAGCCTGCGCGGGAACCCGCCGCCGCGCGAGCGGGTCCTGATCGACCAGTTCGGCAACGTCTTCAAGGCTCCGCCGGAGTTCCCGCAGCTGCAGGAGAGCGTCGACCACATGTACGCGCGGTTCGCGCACGACGGCGACCGGCTGAACCTCTACGCCACAGGTCCGTACAAGGGGATCGTCGGGCGGCAGGTCGGCGAGCTCGGCACCGCGCCGGGCACGATGCGGGCGAAGCTCGACCAGCCCGACTACTGGACGAAGGGCGCGCCGGCCGGCTTCTCGCCGACGCACCAGACGGGCACGTTCGAGGGCCGCCCGGCTGGGACGAAGGCGGGCGACCCGGTTCACCTCGCGGTGGCCGTGGGCGACGAGATCGTCGCGACGGCGCGGACGTTCGACGTGGACGGCGACGCCGCGAAGCTCGACCTGTTCGTCCCTGACGACAAGCTCGCGCCCGGCCACCCGCAGGTACGTCTCTTCGCCGTCACCGGCGACGCCGCGCGGCCGCGGCTCACGCCGGTCGCGGTCGGCTGAGGAGGCGGCGTGTCGACCGTGAAGGAGCTCGTCGGCTCCCGCGAGCTGCTGGGCAACCTGCTGTCGCGCGAGCTGCGCGGCAAGTACAAGCGGTCGTTCCTCGGCTGGTCGTGGTCGCTGGTCAACCCGCTATCGCTGGCCGCCGTCTACACGGTCGTCTTCGTCGTCATCTTCAAGGCGGCGGCGCCGGCCGGCGACCCGAGCGGGCTCAAGGCGTTCCCGCTGTTCCTGCTCACCGGGCTGCTCCCGTGGAGCTACCTGTCGAACACGATCACCGGCTCGGTCGGCTCGCTGACCGGCAACGCCAGCCTGGTCAACAAGGTGTACTTCCCGCGCGAGATCCTCGTGGCGTCGTCCACGCTGTCGTGGGTCGTGTCGCTGTTCATCGAGCTGGCCGTGCTGGCGGTCGTGCTGCTGGCGTTCGGCAACAACGTGCTGCCGTGGCTGCCGGTCGTCGTCGTGCTGGTGGCGTTGCAGACGGTGTTCGTGCTCGGCGTCGGGCTCGCCCTGTCGGTGCTCAACGTCTACTTCCGCGACGTGCAGCACTTCATGAGCATCCTGCTGCAGATCTGGTTCTACGCGACGCCGGTGATCTACCCCATCTCGTTCGTGGAGTCGTACGTCGAGCGGCACGACCCGGCGTTCCCGGTGATGCTGCTGTACCGGGCGAACCCGATGGTGGCGTTCGTGGAGAGCTACCACCGGGTGCTGTACGACCTGCGGTTCCCGGCGCTCGGCGACTTCCTCTACGCGACCGTCGCGGCGCTGGTGTCGCTGACGATCGGATGGTGGGTCTTCCGCCGCTTCGAGGGCCGCCTCGCGGAGGAGCTGTGAGCGAGTTCGCCGTTCGCGTGGAGAACGTCTCGAAGTCGTTCCGCCTCTACGCCGAGAAGAACACCTCGCTCAAGTCCGCGATGCTGCGCGGCGGCCGGGCGAAGTACCAGGTGTTCCCCGCGCTCGACGACGTCAGCTTCGACATCCCGCAGGGCTCGACGTTCGCGCTGATCGGCGCCAACGGCTCCGGCAAGTCCACGCTGCTCAAGTGCATGGCGCGCATCCTGCGTCCCGACTCGGGGCGGATCACGGTGGACGGCAAGATGAGCGCGCTACTCGAGCTCGGCGCCGGCTTCCACCCCGAGCTGTCCGGCCGGGAGAACGTCTACCTCAACGCCTCCATCCTCGGCCTTTCCCGCAAGCAGGTGAACGAGCGCTTCGACGACATCGTCGGATTCGCCGGGCTGGAGAAGTTCATCGACTCGCCGGTCAAGAACTACTCGTCCGGCATGTACGTGCGGCTCGGGTTCGCGGTCGCCATCAACGTGGACCCCGAGGTGCTGCTCGTCGACGAGGTGCTGGCGGTCGGCGACGAGGCGTTCCAGCAGAAGTGCAACGAGCGGTTCGCCTACCTGCGTGACATCGGCACCACGATCGTCGTCGTGAGCCACAGCCTGGGCGTGGTCCGCACGCTCTGCGAGCAGGCCGCGTGGCTGGAGAACGGCGTCGTGCGGCGGCTCGGCCCGGCCGCGCCGATCATCGACGACTACATCGAGTTCATGCACCCGGAACGCGTCGCGGTCCAGGACGAGGACACCGGCGAGCCGACCGGGTCGCGGTGGGGCGAGGGCGGCGCGCGGATCGAGCGGGTCGAGCTGCTCGACGCGAACGGCAAGCCGTCGCGCCGGGTACGGATGGGCGACCCGGTGACGTTCCGGCTCCACTACGCGTGCGACGAGGAGATCAAGCGCCCGGTGTTCGGGCTCGGCATCCACCGGCTCGACGGCGTGCACGTCACGGGCATCAACTCGCGCGAGAACCGCGTGCCCGACTCGATCAGCGGGACCGGCTACATGGACTTCGTGAGCGACGCGCTGCCGATCCTGCCCGGTACGTATGATGCGACCGTCGCGCTGATGGACCACAGCAACCTGCGCGTCTACGACCACTGGAACCACGCCCACCGCTTCGACATCAAGCCGGGCGTGCCGCGCGAATGTGAGGGTGTCATCGCGATGGCCGGCACCTGGTCCGTCGGCGCGGGTCCCGCCGCTCCCAAGCGGCGCCGTTCGCCGGGCGCGAAGCGATGACCTGGCTGCACGCCACCTCGGTCCTCTACGGCAACGACGAGGCGGGCACCGCGCGGCTGGTCGCCTCCACCGTGCACTCCGCCGGCCGGGCCCGCGCGGCCGGGCTCGTGGACCGGGTCACGTACGCGATCGGCGACTCCTCCCGCGAGCCGGCCGTCACGCCCGACGCGCTGAAGCTGCTCACCGAACGCGCCGAACGCGACGGGGTCGAGCTGGTCTACGACTTCTACGACGCCAACCTCGGCTCGGCCGAGGGCAACAACCGGCTGATGCGCGACCAGCAGGCCGACCTGTTCCTCATGGTCAACCCCGACTGCTACGCCGCGCCCGACCTCGTCGAACGCCTCGCCCGCCGGGTCGCCGACGACCGCAAGGTCGGCATCGCCGAGGCGCGGCAGATCCCGTTCGACCACCCGAAGGCGCACGACCCGAAGACCGGCGTGACGGGCTGGGCGAGCATGGCCTGCTGCCTGATCCGCGGCGAGGCGTTCCGCCAGGTCGGCGAGCTGGACTCGGCGACGTTCTTCCTCTACTGCGACGACGTGGACTACTCGTGGCGCACCCGCCTGGCGGGCTGGACGTTGTCGCGGGTGCCAACCGCCGTGACGTTCCACGACAAGCGGCTGACTGCCGAAGGCGCGGTCAAGGCGTCGCCGGCCGAGCACTACTACGCCGCCGAGGCCGCGCTGTTCCTGACGTGGAAGTACTCGCGCACGGACCTGACCGAGCACCTGCTCGCGCAGTTCGCCAAGGGGCCCGACCACCACAAGCTCGCCCGGCGGGAGTTCCTCGACCGCCGGTCCCACGGAACGCTGCCCGAGCAGCTCGACCCTGACCACAAGGTCGCCGAGTTCGTCGACGGCAACTACGCCCGCCACCGGTTCTGAGGTCGTGACTCGTGGACGGTAAGTACCAGTTCAACTACACCGACGCGTCGGTCTACGGGCACGTCGTGCACCTCGTGCGCAGCCACGCCAGGCCGGGCGGCATCGTCGTCGACCTCGGCGCCGGCTTCGGCGCGATCGCCGAGCCGTGCCACGCGGCCGGCTACGGCTACATCGGCTTCGACGTGGACCCCGAGGGGCTGGACGACCTCAAGGCGCGCGGGTTCGAGTCGGCGCGGATCGACCTCGACCAGCCGGACGACGCGGTCGCCGCGATCGACGCCGCGCTGGGCGACCGGCCGCTCGCCGCGATCACCATGCTCGACACCGTCGAGCACCTCACCCGCGGGCCGGAGACGCTGGCCGCGCTGTCCGAGCTGGCGCTGCGCCGCGGCGGCGCCCCGCTCGTCGTGAGCATCCCGAACGTCACCCATATCGATCTCGCGGCGAAGCTGCTGCTCGGCCGGTGGGACGTCACCGACACCGGGCTGCTCGACCGGACGCACGTGCGGTTCTACGACTCGCGCGACATCGTCGAGGTGCCCGCGGCGGCCGGCTGGCATCAGGTCGGAGCGGACGACTTCGAGCTCGTCGTGAGCGACCAGCACTTCCCCGAGGGTCTCGCGGTGCTGTCCCGCAAGACCCCGATCGGCCGGCTGCTGGCCGACATCCGCGCGGCTGCCGCGCCGTCGATGCTGGTCAACCAGTACGTCCGCGCGTACGTGCCCGGCAAGCCGGTCGCCGCGCCGTCGGCGCCGGTGGACGAGCCGTTCGCGACGATCCTGGTGCGCACCCAGGGCCGCCGCCCGGAGACACTGCACGACGCGCTGCTGTCGCTCGCCGCGCAGACCTGCGAGGACCACGAAGTCCTGCTGCTCTGCCACAACACGTCCGACTCGCAGCTGCGGGTCGTGAGCGACGTCGTGGCGTCGTTCCCGCCGGAGTTCCGCGAGCGGGTGCGGGTGGTGCCGGTCAGCGGTGGCCGGCGCGGCACGCCGCTCAACGCGGGCGTCGCCGAGGCGCGCGGCCGCTACGTCACGATCCTCGACGACGACGACGTCGTGACCGCGCACTGGGTCGAGGAGTTCAAGCGCGCGGCCGACGAGGCGCCGGGGTCGATCGTGCGCGCGGTCGTGGCCCGTCAGGACTTCGTCGCCGGCGAGCGCGGCCGCATGTACGAGCCGATCGGCCCGGCGTCGTGCCCGTACCCCGACGAGTTCGACTTCCTCGGGCACCTCGTCGACAACTGGAGCCCGCTGTGCGGGTTCGCGTTCCCGCGCATCTGCTTCTCCGAGTTCGGCGTGCGGTTCGACGACGAGCTGACCGTGCTGGAGGACTGGGATGTCGTCGTGACGATGGCGCCGTTGTGCGGCGTCGTCTCGACCAAGGAGCCCACCAGCGTCTACCGCCGGTGGCTCGTCGGCTCGCACTCCGGCGTCGACCACTCGGACGCCGAGTGGGAGGCGGCGCGCACGCTGATCCGCGAGCGGCTCAACGACCGCCCGGTGCTGATGCCGCCGGGCGCGGTGGCCCGGGTGCGGCACCTGTTCGCGAGCCACGACCACCAGAAGGAACGCGCCGACAAGTTCGAGCGCGAGGCGAACTTCCTGCGCGAGCGGCTGCACCACGTGGGCGCGGAGTACCGCAACTCCACGAGCTGGAGGATCACCGCGCCGCTGCGGCTGTTCGGCAAGGTCGCGCGCAAGCTGCGTGCCATCCAGCGAGCCCGCGGCTGACCGTTCGTCCGCGAGGGTGTTCATGGCGAACTCCCGCTGCTACGGTCCGCGCTACGGCCCCGGGATGCGCCCGCCGCCGTTCCGAATGGGGGAAGTCGAATGAGAGCACGTCACTTCGTGCTGCCCGCGATTCTCGCGGCGGTGGCCCCGCTGGCGACCCCGGTGTCCGCCGCACCGGCGTGCGTGATGGCGCCGTGGCGAAACGGGCAGACCTGCACGTTCGAGGCGCCGCTGCGGGCGATCGCGTTCGGGGGGGTCTCCAGCACCAGCCAGGGACCTGACGCGTGGGTCGCCGTCGAGGTGGTGTTGAACGGCGTCGTCCTCGCAAGTTGCTACGACCCGCCGAACGGCGACGACGGGTCCGCCGCGTGCGCGGGGACCTTCCAGCCGTTCGCGCCGAACGCGACGCACGTCTGCCGCGTCTACGGCAGGGGCGGTCCCAAGGCCCACTGCGCCGACCCGCCGGTGCTGCCGGTGGTCGGCGCCGCGCGCTAGGTGTAACGACCAATGACGTTGTTCACGCGAGGCGGCTGATCGGGGGGTGTCCTCCGAGAGCTGAGTGGCCGCGTTGAGTGTTGTAGCGGCGCAGCCAGGTGTCCAGGGCACGGGCCCGCTGGTGGTTGCTGGTCCAGGTCCG
>DATLNJ010000049.1:0-8275 GCA_035536815.1 Frankiaceae bacterium | reverse complement strand
AGAACCCGATCGAGTACGAGGGCACCTACCCGCTACCTGAAGCGCAGCTCGACCGGTTCGTCTGCCGGGTGCGGCTCGGCTACCCCAGCCGTGACGACGAGTGGGAGGTGCTGCGCCAGCGGATCGAACGCCGCGTGGACGACGTCACCGTCGAGCCGGTCGTGAGCCGTGACGAGGTGCTCGCACTGCAGGCGTCGGTCGAGCAGGTCGAGGTCGAGGAGACCGTCGGACGGTACATGGTCGACCTGGCCGCCGCCACGCGGACGAGCCCGCAGGTGCTGGTCGGTGCCTCGCCGCGGGGCGCGCTCGCGCTGCTCAAGCTGGCCCGCGGCAAGGCGTTGCTCGACGGCCGCGACTACGTCATCCCTGACGACGTGAAGTTCGTCGCGGTGGCGGCGCTCGGGCACCGCGTGACGTTGCGGCCGGAGATGTGGGTACGCCGGGTCACCGGCGACGACGTCGTGTCGCAGGTGCTGTCCCAGGTGCCGACGCCACCGACCGTGGCGCCGTACCGGCGGTGACGGTCACGCCGCACGCCGGGCGGCTGCTGACGTTCGCCGGCGTGACGATGCTCGGCGGCGTGCTCGCCGGGCGGGTCGAGCTGGCGGCGTTCGGCGCCGCGGCGGCCGCGGTCACCGCGGTGAAGCTCGCCCGCCGGGCGCCGGCCGTGGGCGTCAGCGTCGTGCTGTCGGCGGACCCGGTCGTCGAGGGCGAGGCCGTGCAGGCGACTGTGACGATCACGGCGGACGGCGAGGTGGACGCCGCGAGCGTCCGCTTCGAGCACTCACCAGGCCTCGCAATGCCGGACGGCGCGGGGGTGGCGACCGTGCACGTGCCCGCAGGTGAGAGCAGGGACGTGACGGTCCGGCTGCGGCCGGCACGGTGGGGCGTCTACGCGTTCGGGCCGGTGACGGTCACGTGGTACGGCCGCGGCCGGCTGGTCGGGGGGCTGGTGCGCGCCGAGGCGGAGACGTTGCGGGTGCTGCCGAGGGCGGAGGAGTTCGCGGCGCCGGGCGCGCACCCGTTCACCCGCGCGCTCGCCGGCTCGCACGTCGCGCGCGTCAGCGGCGAGGGCATCGAGCCGAACGGCGTCCGTGAGTACCGCCCCGGCGACCCGTTGCGGCGGGTGAACTGGCGGGTCACCGCGCGGCGCGGCGCGCTGCACGTCACCGAGCAGCGGCCCGAGCGCAACGCCGAGGTCGTGCTGTTCCTCGACACGTTCGTCGACCGCGGCCCGGCCGGCGCCACCTCCCTCGACGTCGCGGTGCGCGCGGCCGCCGGCATCGCCGACCACTACCTCGCGTCGATGGACCGCGTCGGAGTCGTCGGCTTCGGCGGGGTGCTGCGCTGGGTCCTCGCGGCGCCGGGGCGGGTGCAGCGGCACCGGATCGTCGAGCACCTGCTCGGCATGGGAACCGTGCTGTCGTACGCCGCCAAGGACGTCAGCGTCATCCCGGCGCGGACGCTGCCGCCGCGCGCGCTCGTCATCGCGCTGTCCCCGCTGCTCGACTCCCGCGCGACCGGCGCGCTCGCCGACCTGGCGAAGCGCGGCTACGGCCTGGTCGTCGTGGACACGTCGCCGCGGCCGTTGCTCCCGCCCGCGCGCACCTGGTCGCGCGACCTCGCGCAGCGCGTCTTCCTCGTGGAGCGGGAGCTGCTGGTTGCCCGGCTCGGCGAGGTCGGCGTGCCGGTCGTGCCGTGGGAGGGGCCAGGCACGCTGGACCGGGTGCTCGCCGAGGTCTCCCGGCTGCACGCGCGGCCGAAGGTGGGGCTGCGGTGAGGGAGCTGGCCCGGGTCGGCGCCGGGCTGGTCGCGCTGCTCGTCGTGCTGCGCGACCTCGCGGTCGCCGGGTACGCGCCGGCCATGGTTCCGGCGTCGGTCATCGTCGGGCTGCTCGTCGTCGCCGCGCTGGCGTTCTTCCGCGACGGGCTGGTCACCGGATCCGGCGTCGCGCTGGCCGGCCACTACCTGCTGTCGCTGACCAACGGCGACGTCGTGCTCGACCTCGCCGCCCCGGCCGTCGGCGCGCTGGTCGTCGTCTATCTCGACCTCGCCGACCTCGCGGCGGCGGTGCCGAAGGACCGGCGGGTGGACCGGGCGTTCCTGCTCGCGTCGGCGCGGCGGACGCTCGCGGTGCTCGGGATCGGCGCGCTGGCCGGGACGGCGGCGCTGGCGCTGGCCCTGGTGCCGTGGCCGGCGCTGGAGGTGGTCCGCGCCGCGGGCGCGCTCGGCGTCGCGGCAGTGGTCGCCGTGCCGCTCATACTCCTTCGACGCTCTCAGTAGGCTCGCGGCATGTACTACGTGACGACGCCGATCTACTACGTCAACGACGTGCCGCACATCGGGCACGCGTACACGACGGTGGCCGGCGACGTCCTGACCCGCTGGCGCCGGCAGCGCGGCGAGAGCGTGTGGTTCCTCACCGGCACCGACGAGCACGGCGAGAAGATCCTGACCGCCGCGGCCGAGCACGGGATGACGCCGCAGGAGTGGACCGACCACATGGTCACCACCGCCTGGCTGCCCGCGCTGCAGACCATCGACGTCGCCAACGACGACTTCATCCGCACCACCGAGCCGCGGCACGAGGACCGGGTGCGTGACTTCTGGGTCGCGCTGCGCGAGAAGGGCGAGGTGTACTCCGGCTCGTACACCGGGCCGTACTGCGTCGCCTGCGAGGAGTTCAAGCAGCCGTCCGACGTGGTGGACGGCAACTGCCCGATCCACGGCCGCCCGGTGAAGGAGATCAGCGAGGAGAACTACTTCTTCCCGCTGTCGAAGTACGCCGACCGGCTGCTCGCGCACTACGAGGAGAACCCCGGCTTCGTCGAGCCGGAGAGCGCGCGCAACGAGGTCGTGTCGTTCGTCAAGGGCGGCCTGCAGGACGTGTCGATGAGCCGCTCGTCGTTCGACTGGGGCATCAAGGTCCCCTGGGACGACAAGCACGTCATCTACGTCTGGATCGACGCGCTGCAGAACTACCTCAACGCCACCGGCTGGCCGGAGCCCGGCTGGGAGGAGCGCTGGCCGGCCGACGTGCACCTCGTCGGCAAGGACATCCTGCGGTTCCACGCCGTCATCTGGCCGGCCATGCTCATGGCGGCCGGGCTGCCGTTGCCGCGCAAGGTGTTCGCCAACGGCTGGCTGCTCGTCGGCGGCGAGAAGATGAGCAAGACCAAGCTCACCGGCATCGCGCCGCACGTCGTCACCGACGTGTTCGGCAGCGACGCGTACCGGTACTACTTCCTCCGCGCGATCCCGTTCGGGCAGGACGGGTCGTTCTCGTGGGAGGACATGCACGCGCGCTACAAGAGCGAGCTGTCCGACCAGCTCGGCAACCTCGCCTCCCGGCTGCTCGCGATGGTCGACCGCTACCGCGGAGGCGTCCTGCCCGCGCCGGTCGAGGAGGGCTCGCTCGCCGAGGCGTTGGCCGCGACCGTCACCGAGGCCGACGAGCGGATGTGCGCGATCGACTTCCAGGGCGGGATCGGCGCGGTGCTGACGTTCGTGCGCGTGGTCAACAACTACGTCACCGAGAACGAGCCGTGGCAGGTGGCGAAGGACGAGACGCGCGCGGCCGACCTCGACCGCATCCTCTACGCGACCGCGGAGTCGTTGCGCGCGGTCTGCGTGCTGTTCAACGCCGTCATGCCGAAGGCGTGCGCGAAGCTCTGGACCGCGCTCGGCGCGGAGGCCGCGCTCGGCCCGCTGGCGGCGCAGCGCATCGACGGCGTCGCGCGCTGGGGCCAGCTGCCGGCGGGCGCCGCGGTCAGCAAGGTCGAGCCGCTCTTTCCGCGGATCGAGGAGCCGGCGTAGGTGCCCCGCTACGAACGGGAGGGGGAGGCGCCGCCCGCGCCCGAGCCGCTGCGCACGCCGACCGTGGACGCGCACTGCCACCTCGACCTGATGGGCGTCGAGGACACGCTGGACGAGGCGCTCGCGCTGTCCGCGTCGGTCGGCGTGCCGCGCGTCGTCACGATCGGCATCGACGTCGAGACGTCCCGGCTCGCCGCCGACCAGGCGGACGCGCACCCCGGCATCCTCGCCGCCGCCGCGATCCACCCGAACTCCGCGGGCGAGGCGACCGACGAGGCGTTGCGCGCGATCGAGGCGCTCGCGGCGCGCGACCGGGTGCGGGCGATCGGCGAGACCGGCCTCGACTACTACCGGGACACCGCGGACGTCGCGGACCAGCAGCGCTCGTTCCGCGCGCACATCGCGATCGCGAAGAAGACAGGCACCGCGCTGGTCATCCACGACCGGGACGCGCACGACGACGTGCTGCGCGTGCTCGACGAGGAGGGCGCGCCGGAGCGCACGGTGTTCCACTGCTTCTCCGGCGACGCCGAGATGGCGCGGCGCTGCGCGGACGCCGGCTACGTCATGTCGTTCGCCGGGAACATCACGTTCAAGAACGCCGCGCACCTGCGGGAGGCCGCCGCGCTGGCGCCGTTGGAACTGCTGCTGGTGGAGACGGACGCGCCGTTCCTGACGCCGATGCCGTACCGCGGCCGGCCGAACGCGCCGTACCTCATCCCGCTCACGGTCCGCGCGCTGGCCGAGGTGAAGGGGCTGGACGAGGACACCGTCGCGGCCGCCGTGGACGCCAACGCCCGCCGGGTCTTCGGCGAGTGGTGACTCAGGTGTCGGGGATCAGCCGCTTGCCGTAGCTCACGACCTCGTCGGGCCGGTAGCCGAGCGCGTCGTAGAACGCGATCGCCTCGGCGTTCGACGTGCGTACCTGGAGGCTGAGCTTCGGGCAGCCGAGCGCGGTGAGCAGGCGTTCGCCCTCGGCCATCAGCGCGCGGCCGAGGCCGCGGCCGCGGTGCGCGGGGTCCACGGCGAGGTAGTTGACCCAGCCGCGGTGGCCGTCGTAGCCGAACATCGCCGAGCCCACGATCCCGCCGTCGTCCACGACGAGGAACAGCTCCGGCTGCACGGTCCGCTTGCGCGCGATGTCGCGGCGCGGGTCGTTCCACGGTCGGGTCAGCCCGCAGCGCTCCCAGAGCGCGACGACGGCGTCCTCGTCGGCATCGGTGAACGGGCGCGGCGTCGGCATCGCGCGCAACGGTACCTGCCCGCTGTGGACAGGAGTTACAGCCCTGTCGGCTACAGGGCTCCCGAACGGCGTTCCAGAACTCAAGGAAGACACGCTACGTAGCCGATGCATGACCTGCGGTTGGACATTTCGGGTCAATCGTGGCTACGGTCGTTCGCTGATCGCCGGGATGGGGAAGCCCCGGCGCCCCAGGCATGTCCTCGGGGCGGCCGCATGCGCCCCTGCCCGGAACCTCCGAGCATCGGAGCACTGTGCGGAAGCAACTGTTCCAAGGGCTGGTGCTGTCCACCCTGGTCACGGCCGGATACGTCTGGGTGACCTTCGACAAGACGGTGCGGGTCGAGATCGACGGCCAGCCCAGGGCAGTGCGTACGTTCGCCGGCACGGTCGGCGACGTGCTCGAGCAGATCGACGTGGCGCCAGGGGCGCACGACGTCGTGGCGCCGAAGCCGGACGTCCCGGTCAAGGACGGCTCGCGCATCGTGGTCCGCCGCGGCCGCCCCCTCACGGTCACGCTGAACGGCAAGACGAAGACCGTGTGGGTCACCGCGCTGTCGGTGTCGGAGGCGCTGGACCAGCTCGCGGTCCGCAACGCGCACGGCGCGTTCACCTCCGCCTCGCGCTCGCGCTCCATCCCGCTCGACGGCCTCGCGATCGAGGTCCGCACGCCGGGCCGCGTGACGATCCTCGCGGACGGCAAGGCGCACCAGGTCATCACGACCAGCGGCACGCTGCGCGAGGTGTTCAAGCAGGCCGGCGTCCGCCTCTCCACGCGTGACAAGGTCTCCAAGAAGCTCACGGCGCTGCCGGTGGACGGCATGGTCGTCCGCGTCACGCGCATCACCGCCGGCAAGGAGACGCAGAACATCGCGGTGCCGTTCGGCGTCGTCCGCAAGCCGAACGCGAGCATGTGGCTCGGCAGCTCGCGCATCGTCAAGTACGGCGTGCCCGGCGTGAAGCTGCGGACGTTCCGGCTGCGCTTCACCGACAAGAAGCTCACCGGCCGCTGGCTGGTCAGCACCAAGCTGGTCCGCAAGCCCGTGACGCAGGTCGTGGAGTACGGCACCCGCCGGCGCACGGTCGACGACCTCAACTGGGGCGCGCTCGCCCGCTGCGAGTCCGGCGGCAACCCGCGCGCGATCGGCGGTGGCGGCGCGTACCGCGGCCTCTACCAGTTCACGATCGGTACCTGGTACAGCGTCGGCGGCACCGGCGACCCGATCAACGCGTCGGTCGCCGAGCAGACGTACCGCGCGAAGCAGCTGTACCTGCGTCGCGGCCGGTCGCCCTGGCCGCACTGCGGACGGCTGCTGTAGCTCCGCCGCGGTGAGCAACCTGCTCGGGCCGGTTGAGATCCGTTCCCTCGCGGCCCGGCTCGGCCTGCGCCCGACCAAGACGCTCGGCCAGAACTTCGTCCACGACGCCAACACCGTCCGGCGCATCGTCCGTTCCGCGGACCTTGCGCCGGACGACGTCGTCGTGGAGGTCGGGCCCGGGCTCGGCTCGCTGACCCTCGCGTTGCTGCCCGCGGTCGCGCGGGTGGTCGCGGTCGAGATCGACGCGCGGCTCGCGGCGGCACTGCCGGAGACGGCGGCCCGCGCCGCTGGCCGGCTCGACGTCGTCACCGCCGACGCGCTGGCGGTCACCACGCTGCCGGCCGAGCCGACCGCCCTCGTCGCGAACCTGCCGTACAACGTCGCCGTGCCCGTCCTGCTCACGATGCTGGAGCGGTTCCCGACGATCGCGCGCGGGCTGGTCATGGTGCAGCAGGAGGTGGCCGACCGGCTCACCGCGCCGCCTGGCTCGCGCGTCTACGGCATCCCCTCGGTGAAGCTCGCGTGGTGGGCCGCCGCGCGGCAGGCGGGATCGGTGCCGCGCAACGTCTTCTGGCCGGCGCCGAACGTCGACTCCGGCCTGGTCGCGTTCGCCCGCCGCGAGCCGCCGGAGGGCGCGCCGCGCGCGGAGACGTTCCGGGTGGTGGACGCGGCTTTCGCGCAGCGGCGCAAGACGCTCCGCGCGGCGCTGGCCGGCTGGGCAGGGAGCGCGGCCGCGGCCGAGGAGGCGCTGCGCCGCGCGGGCGTCGACCCGGGGCTGCGCGGCGAGGCGCTCGGGGTCGCGGACTTCGCGCTCATCGCGGCGGCCCGCTGACGCGGTGCCGTAGGTTCGCAGGCGTGCCCCCGGTGACCGTGCGCGTGCCAGGAAAGGTGAACCTCCACCTCTCCGTCGGGCGCCGCCGCCCGGACGGGTTCCACGACGTGACGACGGTCTTCCAGGCGGTCTCGATCTACGACGACGTCACCGCGACGGAGGCCGGCGACGACATCACCTGCGTCGTGGCCGGCGAGGGCGCGGCCGACCTCCCGACCGACTCCGCGAACCTCGCGGTCGCGGCGGCGTTGCGACTCGCGGTCGTCGCGGGGATCGACAAGGGCGTCGCGCTGCACGTGCTCAAGGGCATCCCGGTCGCGGGCGGCATGGCCGGCGGGTCCGCCGACGCGGCGGCCGCGCTGGTGGCGTGCGACGCGCTGTGGCACGCGGGCATGACCCGCGAGGACCTGGAGAACATCGGCGCGACGCTGGGCAGCGACGTGCCGTTCGCGCTGCAGGGCGGCAGCGCGCTCGGCGTCGGGCGCGGCGAGCAGGTGTCGCCGGTGCTGGCCCGCGGGCAGTTCCACTGGGTGTTCGCGCTGGCCGACCGCGGGCTGTCCACGGCATCGGTCTACGAGGAGCACGACCGCGGCGACCCGCTGCCCGAACGCGCCCCCGACGGCGTGCTCGCGGCGCTGCGCGCGGCCGACGCGGTGGCGTTGGGGAAGGCGCTGCACAACGACCTGCAGACCGCCGCGCTGCGGCTGCGGCCGGCCTTGCGCCGGACCCTCGACGCCGGCCTCGAACGCGGCGCGCTCGGCGCGGTCGTGAGCGGGTCGGGGCCCACATGCGCCTTCCTCACGGCGTCGAAGAGCGACGCGGTCGCGATCGCGGCGGGGCTGGCCGGCGCGGGCGTGTGCCGTTCGGTGCGGACGGCGTACGGGCCCGTTCCAGGGGCACGGGTCGTGGAGTGACCAACCTCGTCAACGTCGAGGGCGTCGGCAAGGCGTACGGGCACGGCCCCGTCCTGACCGACGTCTCGCTCGGCATCGGCGCCAACGAGCGCATCGGCGTCGTCGGCCGCAACGGCGGCGGCAAGTCCACGCTGCTGCGGCTGCTCATGCGCGC
>DATLNJ010000048.1:0-7658 GCA_035536815.1 Frankiaceae bacterium | reverse complement strand
GCCGACGACTCGCCTGCCAGCTCGACCGTCGTCACAAACGTAGGACGTTCGGGGGCGGGCGCGGTTTACCTAGTGCCCCATCCGGCGACGTCGGCCGTCGCGAGCGGCGGTCAGGTGGATGAGCGGCAAGGCCGAGGTCGCGCCGATAGCAGCGCTATCGGCGTGACCGAGAACGCTGCCGGTCGCCGCCTGGGCGTCGCGCAGCAGGGCGAACGTCGCTGGATGGGGCACTAGTCAGGGCAGACGCGACCGAAGTACTCCAGCGGGTCCTTCACGTCCGGCGGCCGGGTCTGGCACTCGTTGGTGCAGAGCGGGCGGTACCGCGGCTCGCACTCCGCCAGGGCGGGCGTGGCGACCAGCGCGGCCAGCGGGGCGGCGGCGAGCGCCGCGGTGACGAGGAACGTGCGCATCGAGGGGACCTCCGGGTGGGGGGACGCCACGGTAACGAAGCCTCGCGGCCGCCGTCGATGTCCGTCACGGCGGGAGATCGCTCACGCGCACCGGCAGGACGGCCCGCCGCCGCGTCGAACGCGGACGGTCATGAGGACGTTCCGTACGGCGCTCGCCGCCGTCGTGCTGGCCGCGGTCGCCCCGGCCGCCACCCCTACCGCCACTGCCACGCGCACCGACGACGTCGGGCTGGCGTCGTCCAACGTGACGTACCAGAAGACGATCCCGGTCGACGCCGGCCTCGCCACCGGCGCCCGGCTGCACGGCAAGTACCTGTACGTCGCCGGGTCGAAGGCGTTCTCCATCTACGACGTCAGCGACCCGCTGAACCCGGCGCTGCAGTCGGTCACGCCGGTCGGCTTCAACTTCCCGAGCGAGGACGTCGACACCAACGGCGCCATCCTGCTGCTCAACGACGAGCAGGGCGCCGTCGGCGAGCTGCAGGTCTGGGACGTCCGCGACAAGAAGCTGCCGACCCGGCTCGCCACGCTGCCGAACATCCGCGACCACACGTTCACCTGCGTGCACGGCTGCCGGTGGGCGTACGGCTCGCGCGGCTCGATCGTCGACCTGCGCGTCCCGGCGAAGCCACGGCTGGCCGGCTCGTGGGGCTCGATCGCGCGCAACGACGGCTTCGACGTGACCGAGGTGTCGCCCGGCCTGATCCTCACCAGCACCCGCACGTTGCGGCTGCTCGACGCGCGCAAGAACCCGCTCAAGCCGAAGGTGCTTCGGACCGGCGGCACCCGCGACAACCGGCTGATCCACTCGAACCGCTGGCCGCGGCAGGGCCGCGACAAGTTCTTCCTCGTGCAGGGCGAGACGCCGTTCAGCGGCCGCTGCACCGAGAACTCCGGCGCGATCATGGCGTGGGACGCGAAGAAGATGCGGATGGCCGGCGAGTACCGGATCGGCAACGGCACGTGGGCCGACGGCAAGCCGGCCGCCGGGCCGACCGGCTGCACGGCGATGTGGTTCCAGCAGCACCCGTCGTTCCGCGACGGCGGGCTGATCGCATCCGCGTTCTTCGAGCACGGCGTGCGGTTCCTCAACGTCGCGAAGTCCGGTGCGATCAGCGAGGTCGGCTACTACATGCCGGCCGCCGGCTCGACCATCGCGTCGTACTGGATCACCCCGGACGTCGTGTACGCGATCGACCTGGAGAAGGGCATCGACATCCTGAGCTTCGACGGCAGCAAGCCGCCCGCGCAGGCGCCCGCCCGCCCGCCCGCGGCGTCGGTCACCACGACGATCCGGTTCGCCGCGCCGGCGTACCGCGACCGCGTCTGGTGCCAGCTGCCGCTGTAACGCGCCGACCCGCACAGCGAGAGACCCCCGGAGCGGACTCCGGGGGTCTTCGCGTGCTGCGGGGGTGTTACGCGGTGGCGTTGCCCTTACGGCGACGGCTGCCCGCCGCCTGGAGCCAGGCACCGAAGGCCACGGCCGCGGCCGCGAGGCCGGCCTTCTGCGCCGCCTCGGCGCCGGTGGCCGGCAGGGCGTCGGTGCCGGTGTCGACGGCGGGAGCGTTCGGGACCGCGCCGGAGTCGTCCTGGCGCTCCTCCTGCTCCTCCTCGTCCTCCTGGCGGACCGGCTTCACCGCCGCGCGGCCCTGGCCGCTGCTCGACTCGGCGCCCACCACGGTCGTGTCGAGCGGGAGCGGGACGTCACCCGTCAGCACCGTGGCGCTGCCGGTGGTCGTGCCGTCCGTCCCCGTGCCGCCGCCGGCCTGGAGGCACCCGACGATCGCGACGTTCGGGATCTCGAGGTTGCAGATCTGGCCGAGCTGCTCGTCGTTGCCGATCTCCGTGTCGTTGATCTTGAGCACGTACGACTTGGAGCCGTTCTCGGAAGAGGCCTCCGAGTGCAGGATCGTCACGTCGATGAGGTCGCCGCCGATGCGCAGCCGCGCACCGTCACTCGAGGACGAGCCGCTGCTGCGGCCGTCGGTGTGCCGCGCCTCGGACCGCGACTCCAGCAGGACGACGGAGACGGTGTCCTCGTCGACCACGTACAGGTCGAGCGCCGCGGAGCGGCCGCGGGCGGTCCGCTCGCTCTCACTCTGCGTGACCTCGACCTCCCACGGCGCGAGCTGCAGGCGGCCCAGCGGCGTCTCGCCGGAGTCGAACAGCGCGTCCTCCTTGGAGCCCGCGCCCTCCTGCTCGCCGCCGGTGCCCAGCACGGTCTGACCGTTGAGGTAGATCACGCCGGCGCGGGCGCGGCCGGTCTCTGGGCCCGCCTCGGCCTCGGTCTCGGAGATGGTGAGGATCTCGCCGACCTTCACCACGGTGGACCGCGCGGTGCCGTTCGGGGCGGGGGTGCCACCCGTCGGCTCCTGCGCGTACGCGGTGGTCGGCGCCAGACTCAGTGCCGCGACGACGCCCATGGCGCCCGCCGTAAGCATGCTCGGCACGCCCGGGCGGCGGCCTTCACGTCGTTCCATCTCTGTTTCCTCCACTGGCTGGGAATCCGTTGGCCCGGCGATGCCCGGCCCGCCGGAGCGGCAACCGGCACGGTCTCGCGGAGTCGGAAAAGCCGGAAACGCGAACCCGAAGTTCTTGAACGGGTGTGCGGGCGCCCGATCCGGGGGGAACAGTCGCGGCACGCGGGGACGGATCCGGGAACGCGTCCTGGCCGCTCGCGCCCTCCCCTACGACCCCGTTGACCTGCGGCGACCCGACGGCGCGCGGCTCGACGGCCGCCGGTGCGGCGGGACGACCGGCGGGCAGGTGCCGCTGGTGGCGGCGGGCGGCGCGCCTCCCTGATTTCCGGCCTTCATGCCTGCCGGGTCCGGCACGATCAGGGGCCGGCTGACTCGCCCAGCGTCACAGCCTGCTCGCGGTAGAGCGCGAGCACCGAGCCGAGCCGGAAGCGCTTGTGGCCGCCCGCGGTCGTGATCGCGGTGAGCCGGCCCTGCGCGACCCAGTTGTTGATCGTGCGCGGCGAGACGTGGAACAGCCGCGCCACCTGCGACGTGCGCAGCAGCTCGTCGTCGCCCTGCGGGACGGCCTGGCCGGCGGCCAGCCGGGCGCGCAGGTCGGCCGGGACCTCGCCGAGCGCGTCGCCGTCCACGATGCCGAGCGCCGGCGCGGTCTCCTCGCCGTGCAGTCGCGCCTCCGCCTGGCGGGCCAGCGACCGGAGCGCCTGGCGTTGCGGCCACGCGGCCGCGCGCGGCTGGAGGTCGGCAACCACCACCGCGCCGCACGGCTCCCCGGCCGCGTCGCGGATCGTCACCTGCCCGAGGAACGTCGCGCCGTGCCGCGCGACGACCGGGTGCTCGGCGAGGCCCTCCTCGGCCGGCGCGTCGGCCGCGAACACCTCCGCCGCCCAGGCCGCGGCGGCGTCGTAGTGGGCGGCGTCGTCGCCGTGCGCGCCCTTCACCACCATGCGCTCGCCGTCGGCCAGCACCACGAGCGCCAGCGGGGCGCCGCAGGTCACGCTGGCGAGGAACGCCAGGTCGTCGAACGTCTCCTCGCGGCCGCGCGCCGCCGCCGGGTGCGGCCGCAGCGGCCGGACCGCGGCCGCCGAGGTCCTGGCCGGGGGTGCGGCGGCCACCCGCGCGGCGTCCAGCCGGTCCGCCGCGACGCCGAGCAGCCGGTGCGCGCGGACGTCGCCGGCGGGGAGCAGCCGCCGCCATGGCACCAGCATCGCGGGGACCAGCTCCCCGTCGCGAAAGCGCGACGCGGTCGCCCGCACCAGCCAGAGCAGGTCCTGCACCAGCACCTCGTCGTCCTCGACCACCAGCGCCGCGCGCGCGGACCGCAGCAGCAACGGCACGCACTCGCCGAGCCACGCCGCCCGCGCCGGGTCGTGCTCGGCGCGCAGCGCGGCCTGCCACGCCTCCGCGAGCACCCGGTCCCAGTCGCCCGCAGCGTCCACGGCGTCCGCGACCGGCGCGGCGACCCGGCGCGGCTCGCGGGGGGTCTCCACGACGCGTTCCACACCGTCCACCGTCGACGCCCACGCGTCCGCGCCGAGCATCGCCGCGCGCCGGGGCGAGGTCCCGAACGCCGCGCCGCCGGCCACCACCGGCACGCCCGCCTCGTGCGCCGCGGCGATCATCCTGGCGGCGCCGGGCAGCCGGCTGCGCATCGTGGCCGAGAGCACCAGCGCGCGTGGTTTCGTGCCGGCCAGGTAGGTCGTGAGGTCGGCCGGCGACAGCGGCCCGGCCAGCAGGTCCACGTGCCAGCGGCGCAGCGCCAGCGCCGCGCCGAGCAGCCGTGCGGGGAGCGTGTGCGTCTCCCCCTCGGCCACCGCGACGACGATCCGGCCGCGGTCGCGTTCCCGGCCCGCGTGCGTGTGGGTGATCGTGACGGCCGCGTCCTCGACCGCGGCGGCGGCGCGGTGGCCGGTCGCGACGTCCCAGCCGGTACGCAGCCAGCGGTCGCCCGCCTCGGCCGCCGCCGGGGCCAGCACCTTGAGCAGCGCCTCCTCCGGCGTCAGCCGGCCGCGCGACACCGCGGCGAGCAGGGCGTCGGTCGCGGCGTGCGCGTCGTCTGCCAGCGCGTCCAGGAACGCGCGACGGCGAAGCGGCGCGGGGCGCCGGCGGGTGCGCTCTTCCAACGTGTCCTCGGCTGGGAGGGTCGGGGACAACAGGTGGGGCCGGGGGTGCTGCTGTTGCCGGGTCCCGGGGGCATCCGGGTCCCGTTGTCGCGATTCCCGGGAAGATCGTCTCCGAATCATTCCGCGCGTCGCGGGGGAGGGCGCGGGCCGGAGGATTCGGGGCTAACCGGCGCGCCGGTCGCCCGCGCGGGGGAGACTGGGCGGCGACGCCGTACCGACGCCGGGCAACCTTTCGCGCCCGCCGCCCCGTGTAGGGCTGCGAAAGGGGGCTCCATGCGCGCACGCGACGAGGAAGCGTTCCGCGACTACGTCGTAGGCCGGTCACCCAGCCTGCTGCGGACCGCGTTCCTCCTCACCGGCGACTGGCAGCACGCCGAGGACCTGCTGCAGACGTCTCTCGCCAAGGTGTACCGGGCGTGGGCACGGCTACAGGACCACGAGAACCTCGACGCCTACGTCCGCCGCGTGATGGTCAACACGCAGACGTCCTGGTGGCGGCGCGCGTGGAAGGCGGAGCAGCCGACCGGCGCGCTCCCCGAGCGCCCGGCCCCCGACGAGCACGGCGCCAGCGACGACCGCGACCGGCTCCGGCGGGCGTTGCTCACGCTCCCGGCCCGGCAGCGCGCGGTCGTCGTGCTCCGGCACTACGAGGACATGGGCGAGGCCGACGTCGCCCGCGTCCTCGGCTGCTCCGTCGGCACCGTCAAGAGCCAATGCGCACGCGGTCTCGCCAAGCTCCGCGCCGCACTCGAGGAAGACCCGTACGCCGACGTCATGCGGCGGACCGAGCCGGCACTACAGGAGGTGCGGTCATGAACCGCTACGACGAGGACCGCGTGATCGCGCTGCTGCGCGAGGCCGTGCCGCCGGTGCCCGACGCGCCGGACCGCATGGCCGCGGTGAAGCACCGCGCCGGACGGCAGCGGGCGACGATGTGGACCCAGACGCTCGGGGCGGTCGCCTCGGTGCTGCTCGTCGTCGGCGTGGCCGCCGCCGTCAGCGGCCCGGAAGGCCCGCGCCGGATCGACCCCACCGACGAGCCCCTCAAGGCGCTCGCCCTTGCCCTGGTGAACCAGACGTCGGTCCGGTTCGAGGCCACGATGGAGCCGATCGGCGACCCGAAGCCGGTGCCCGAGGCGGGCCTCACCTCCGAGCAGGTCAAGGAGGTCATGACCGCGCGGGTCTCCGGCGCCGCCACGCGCGACGGCGACTTCTCGATCGCGGGCGACGCGTCGTTCATCCAGTCGTGGGCGCTCGGCTACGACGCCGCGATGGGCGGCTCCCGGGCCACCGCCGAGGAGTTGCGTTACGACGTCGACTTCCGGTTCGTCGACGGCGTCGCGTACCGCACCGCGATGCCCGACGAGGACCTGCCCGCCGGCAAGAAGTGGGTCTCCGACCGGAACACCGACGTGCAGGACGTGGACGACGTGCGCCGCGCGATCAACCTCCTCGGGACGATCGCCGAGAACGTCCGCTACGTCCGCGAGTACGAGATCGCCAGCGAGCCGGTCGCGGAGTACGAGCTGACGGTGCCGGCCAAGGCGACGTCGAGCGTGCCGGTGAAGGTGCGCTTCGCCCTCGACGCCGCCAACCGGCTGCGCCGCGTGACGTCCCAGTTCTCGTTCACGAAGCTGACGATGGGCGGCGGCTACGAGGAGATGAGCGCGGAGGTGCAGCCGCCGCCGATGTCGTTCGGATCCGGCACCGGCAGCGGCTGGACCGGCTACTCGCAGGACACCGGGCAGGACCCCATGCCCCCGGACGCCGACCCGCTGGAGGTCAAGGTCCAGGTCGACCTGTTCGGCTACGGCGAGAGCGTCTCGATCACGGCGCCGCCGGCCCGCGAGGTCGTCACCGAGAACGAGCTGTACGGCGCGCCGGACTCCACCGCCATCGACGAGTGCATGGAGAAGGCGGGGAAGGACCAGCAGAAGGTGCAGCTCTGCTTCGACGCAGCGCGGGGGCGCAGCTCGACGCAGCCGCCCGGCGGCCCGCAGCCCGAAGAGTGCGTGAAGGAGTCGGACGGGTCGGTCACCTGCACGTCGACCGCTGGGCCGTACGGTCCCGGCGCGACGCCACCGCCTCCGGGTTCGAGCTCAGGGTCCTCTGGCTACGTGCGGCCGGCGCCGGCACACGTGCCGCTCGCGACGTTGTCGCCGGCGGCGTAGGGAACGTTCGGGGGACGCGAAGGCCCGGGGTCGCAAGCGCGGCTCCGGGCCTTCGCCGTGGCGGAGGATGCGAGATTCGAACTCGCGAGGGGTTGCCCCCAACACGCTTTCCAAGCGTGCGCCCTAGGCCAACTAGGCGAATCCTCCGTCGCGAAGGATAGCCGCGCGGTCCCCTCGCGCTCATCCCGGAACTGTCGGGTACCTGACAGACAGCGCGAACGCGTGACCGGCACAGTACGCAGCGTGGTCTGGGGAGAGACGCCGATGCCCGCGTGGCCGGACGAGAGCGCACCTGCGCGGACGCGGCGCGCGATGCGCGGCTTCTGGCGCTGGTTCGTCCACGGCCGGCCCGCGGGCGAGCGCCGGCACCGCCCGGGGCGCGATCGGCGCGGCTGGACCTGAGCCGGGGGGTGCGGCGGCCGGCCTCGGGTGCGGCGGCCGGCACCGGCCGGGTCGCGCGCCGCACGGGGGACGGCG
>DATLNJ010000047.1:0-9801 GCA_035536815.1 Frankiaceae bacterium | reverse complement strand
CGCAGGGTGTCCAGGGCGAGACGGGCGCGACCGGTGCCACCGGCCCGGCCGGCCCGCAGGGTGCCACGGGTGCTCAGGGTCCGCAGGGTGTCCAGGGCGAGACGGGCGCGACCGGTGCTACCGGTCCGGCCGGCCCGCAGGGTCCGACCGGCCCGGCCGGTCCGCAGGGTGCCATCGGCCCGAAGGGTGACACCGGTGCTACGGGCGCCACGGGTGCTACGGGTGCCACGGGTGCTACCGGCGCCACGGGTGCCACCGGCGCGCAGGGTCCCCAGGGTCCCCAGGGCCCGCAGGGTCCGCAGGGTGCCGTCGGTCCGCAGGGTCCGACCGGCGCCACGGGTGCCACCGGCCCGACCGGCCCGACCGGCCCGCAGGGTCCTGTCGGTCCGCAGGGTGCCACCGGCGCGCAGGGTGCCACCGGCGCCCCGGGTGCTCAGGGTGCTACCGGCCCGCAGGGTGCGCAGGGCGTCCAGGGCCCGACGGGTCCGCAGGGTCCGGTTGGTGCGCAGGGTCCGGCTGGGCCGCAGGGTCCGACCGGTCCCGCCGGCGCAAAGGGTGACACCGGCGCGACGGGCCCCACCGGCCCGTCCGCGCAGACGGTCATCGTCACCGGCACCGCGGTGCCCATCGCGGGTGCGGCGGGTACCGAGTCCGGGCCGGCGGTCGCCGACTGCCCGGTCGGCAAGGTGGTCTACGGCGGTGGCGCGAAGATCGACACGTCCGCAGGGTCGGCAGCGATCAACGACTCCTACCCGAGCGACAACAACACGTGGACCGCGGTCGGCGTCGTTGTCACGGGACCGGCGGCGGGCACTGTTACCGCCTACGCGGTCTGCGGTAACCCGTAGCCCGCACGCAACACCAACCGGAAGGCCGGCCCTGAACCTCGGGGCCGGCCTTCCGGCCGTCCGGGGCCAGAACGCCTCGCCCGCCCGCGCGCCCCCGCAGGCGCGCCACCTTCAGTGCACCGCAACTTCCAGTGCCGCCACGCACGGCCGGGGCCGCCCGGCACTGGAAGTTGCGGCGGGCGCCCGGAGCGGGTCAGTACGTGGTGAGGGCGGCGTAGCGGGCCAGCACCACGGCCACCGACGCCGCCAGCTCGCGAGCGGGCGCCTCGGCGGCGTACCAGGCGGCGGTGGACGCGCGCAGCACGGCGCCGCGCGCGTGCACCTCGGCCACCGCGGCGGCCACGGTCGCGGCGTCCGGCTGTGGCGCCACCAGGCCGTTGACGCCGGGTACGACCAGCTCGACGGCCGCGTTGTCCGGGCCGGCGACCACGACGCTCGGCGTGCCGTGCGCGGCCGCCTCCGCGACGACGATGCCGTACCCCTCCCGCGCGGACGGCAGCAGCAGGCAGGTGGCGCCGCGCAGCGCGTGCTCCACCTCGGCGCGCGGCACGTTGCCCGGCAGCGCGACGACCGGCGCCAGCCCCAGCGCGGCGACCCGCGCCCGCAACGCGCCGGTGAGCGGCCCGTCGCCGAGCACCGTGGCGTGCGCATCCGGCGCGGTACGGCGCAGCGCGGCCAGCACGTCGGGCAGCAGCAGCACCCGCTTGTCGGCAACGTGCCGGCCGGCGTAGACGACGTGCGGCGCCGCCGGGGCGGCCGGCTCCGGCGGCAGCGCCGCCACCGGCGGGAACAGCCCGGGCAGCCGGGTCACCCGCCGCGCGCCGGCCGCGCGCAGCCGGCTCTCGGTCAGCTCGGAGAAGCACTGCGCGTCGCGCGTCGCGGCGACCGCGGCGCGCTGCACCGCCCGCCCCAGCGGCCCGCGGACCGGCCCCAGGTAACCGTCGAGGTACGCCGCCGACAGCACCTCGTGCCAGTCCACGACGACCGGCACCCGCGCGCCGGCGAGCGCGAGCCGGGTGGCGTAGAGGTGGAAGTACGGGAAGTTCGCCGTGTGCACGACGTCGTACGACCGCCGGTGCCCGACCAGGTGCCGCAGGACGCCGCCGGCGAACGCCACCCCAGGCAGCACCCGCCGGTCGCCCGCCTCGTCGTACAGGTCGCCGGCGCTCACGGCGACCACCTCGGCGCCGGGCAGCGACGGCCCCTCGGCGCCCCACTGGCGGCGGGTCAGGTACGTCACCTCGTGCCCCTGCTCGACGGCGGCGAGCGCCACCGCGCGCAGCCACCGCTCCGCGCCGCCGATGGTGTGCGGGTACAGGCAGTCGTAGATCACGCAGACGCGCGTCACGGGCGCACCCTACGGCTTCAGCGGGGCGTGCGCGGCTTCCGCGACGTCGGCGCCGGTCGGTGCGCGGACGGCGGTGCGGACGCTCGCGGCGACCAGCCCGGCGAACACCGCGAGCGCAGCCACCGCCCCGGCGAGCAATCCGAGCTCGACGCGCAGCAGCAGCGGCGACACGGCGGCCGTGACCACGGCGAACGCCGCCACGCCGGCCACCCAGCCGAGCGCCGCCCTGCGGTGCAGCGACAGCGCGACCAGCGCCTGCGAGAGCACGACGGCGAGCAGGTAGACGTTGTTGCCGGCGGCCAGCAAGGCGAGGTCGCGCGTGCCCAGCGCGAACTCCGCGCCGAACAGCAGGCGCACGACGAACGGCCCGGCCGCCAGCGTCGCGACGGTCGACACCGCCGCGAACACCGCCAGCGCGACGAACGTCCGCCGCAGGTGCCGCACAAAGCCGCCGATGCTCGTCCCGGCCAGCGCGGCCAGGCTCGGCAGCAGCGCCGCCTGCACCGCCCCGAACAGGAACAGCGGGATCCGCGCGATCACGAGGCAGGCGAGGAACCGGCCGGCGAGCGCGTTCTCCTCGGGCCGGGCCAGCGCCTTCAACACGATCGGCGCGGCGTTGACCAGCGCCTGCGACAGCACGGCCGTGGCCAGCAGGTACCCGATCGACGTGCCGACCGCGCGCCACGGCGCCGGCGGCGCCGGATCGCGCAGCAACGCCGCCTGCCCCCGCGCCGCCACGGCCGTCGCGAGCAACGGCGCCAGCGCCAGCGTCAGCCCGTACGGGCCGGCGGTGCGCACGCCCGCGACCGCGAGCACCGCGCAGGCCACGAACCGCGCGGCGCCCTCGGTGCCGAGCAGCACGGCGTACCGGCCGAACCGCCCGGTCCCGGCCAGCGCGCCGCGCACGACGAACTCCGCGTAGTACGCGCCCAGCGCGAGTACCAGCGAGACCAGCAGCAGCGCGTCACCGTCGAAGACCTCGGCCAGCAACGGCCCGCGCCCGGCGACCAGCGCGACGGCGAGCAGCGCCGCCAGCGCCGCGCCGATCGCGGCCGCGCGGCGCAGGACGGCGCCGCCACCGCGGGCGGCGTAGGCGCGGGCAATCTCCTGCTCCAGCGGCAGGAAGAACCCCGTTCCGCCGAGGAAGACGAGCGTCCACAGCGTGGCGAGCGGGGCGTACCGCTCCGGGCCGAGCGCGCGGCCGGCGACGGCGAGGAAGCCGTACGACGTCAGGCCGAGCACTCCGAGCGAGAGGCCCACGGCGAACGTGCCCTCGCCGAGCCCCAGCCGGGCCGCCCAGCCGCGCGCGCCGGTCACCGCGCGACGAGGTCGTACACGACGCTGCCGCCGAGCAGGCGGAACCGCTCCAGCGCCCGCTCCACCCGCGCCAGCGGCTCAGGGACGCTTCCCACCGCGGCCGGGAACAGGTGCGCGTAGCGGCGCCGGGTGATCGCGAAGCCGGCCGCGCGCAGCAACGGCTCCATGACCCCCGGCCGGAAGTGGCTCTCGTCGAAGCCGGCCCGGCGCATCCGCTCCTGCTGGTACGTGACGTACGCGTGCCAGACGTTCGGCTCGATCGCCAGCCACCGGCCACCCGGGCGCAGGTGCCTCCGTACGGCCGCGAACCCCGCCGCGTGGTCGTGCAGGTGGTGGATCATGTCGATGCTGAAGACGAGGTCGTACGGCGTCCCGGCCGGCAGGTCCACGAGGTCCGCGTGCGCGAACGACACGTTCGGCGCCGCGTGCGTCTCGGTCGCGTACGCCACCATCGGCTCGTCCACGTCGATCCCGCGGAACGTCACGGCCGGGAACGCCCGCGCCAGCTCGCCGAGCAGCGCGCCGGTGCCGCAGCCGACCTCCAGCACCGTCGCGAGCGGCCGGGTGGCGCGCAGCGCGTCCGCGACGAGCCGCCGCCGGCGGTCGTGCAGGTGCCCGGTGCGGGTCGCCTCGTACTCCGCGGGCGAGGTGTTGAAGTGAGTCTTGATCTCTTTCACACGCCCTCCGCGCACGAGCCGGCCGGGCCGACGATAGCCGGGCGCGGTCGATATGCTCACGGCCGCACCGTTCCCCACCTGCCCGGGGCGGCCGGACACCATCGGGAGGCCGCGATCTCCGCCGTCGCTCCATCGGCGCAGGACGGCCCGGCCCCGGCGCCCGCATCCCCGCCGGCCGCGGCCGGCGCCCTGTCGCGGGTGGCCGGCTGGCTGCGCCGGCTGCCGCCGGTCGTCGGCGTGCTGCCGGCCGTGCTGTTCAACCTGGTGATCCTGCGCGGCGAGCGGTTAGCGGTCGCGCACGTCAACGACAGCGCGATGCACGAGCAGATGGTGCGCTTCGCACGGACCCAGCTCGAGACCGGCGACCTCCCGCTGCACGCGTGGTACCCGTGGCTGCAGCTCGGGCTGCCGCACTTCCAGCACTACCCGAGCCTCGGCCACACGGTGGCCGGCGCGGCGAGCGCGGTGACCGGCCTCGACACCGTGTACCAGTGGAGCATCTACCTCGTCCTCGCGCTGTTCCCGCTGTCGGTCTACAAGGCGGCGCGGGTCCTCGACCTCCGCCCGCTGGCCGCGACCGTCGCCGCGACCACCGCGACGCTGGCGATGAGCGAGCCCGGTTACGGCCAGGAGCTGAACAGCTACATCTGGCGCGGCTACGGCGTGTGGGGGCAGCTGCTCGCGATGGCGGTGCTGCCGCTGGCTCTCGCGTACGGCTGGCGAGCGATCCGCGACGGCCGCGGCTACGCGCGCGCGGCCGGGCTGCTCGGGCTGACGATGCTGCTGCACTTCCTCACCGGCTGGCTCGGCGCGGTGACGCTGGGGACCGTTGCGCTGGTCATGCCGCGGCAGGCGTTCGCCCGGCTGCGCCGGGCGGTCGGCGTGCTCATAGCGGCGGTGTGCGTGGCGTCGTTCGAGCTGGTGCCGCTCCTGCGCGGCTCGCGGCACACGGCGTTCGGCGAGGCGGCGCACGGCACGTTCTTCATGGAGTCGTTCGGCGCGCGGCGCATCCTCGGCTGGCTGGTCAGCGGCGAGCTGTACGACGCCGGCCGCCTCCCCGCCCTGACGGTGCTCGTCGCCATCGGCCTCGCGTGCTGCGTCGCGCGCTGGCGCGACGAGCAGGCGCGGGTGCTGCTGGCGTTCTGGCTGCTCAGCCTGCTGCTGTTCTTCGGGCCGGTGACGTGGGGGTCGCTGCTGGACAAGCTGCCCGGCGGGTCGACCGTGCTGTTCCACCGGTTCGTGTTCGGGGTGCACCTGGCCGGCTTCCTGCTCGCCGGCTACGCCGTCGCGACGCTGGCCGGCGTCGCGGTGCCGGTGGCGCGGCGGCTCCGCCCGGCCTGGCCGGCGGTCACCGGGCCGGCGGTGGTGCTCGTCGCGGTGGCGGTCGCGCTGGTGCCGGCGTGGCGCACCGTCGCGGCGTTCGCCGGCGGGGGCCGGGACATGATCGAGGAGCAGCGGTTGTTCGAGGACGCCGGCGGCCGCGACGTGCGGGCGCTGGTCGCGCAGGCGAAGTCGTACGGCGACGGCCGCGTCTATGCCGGCATGCGCTCCGGCTGGGGCGCGGGGTACCTGATCGGCTTCGTCCCCGTCTACGCGATCGCCGCGGACGAGGACGCCGACGCGGTGGGGTTCACGTTCCGCGCGCCGAGCCTGATGTCGGACCTCGAGGCCTACTTCGACGAGATGAACCCGGCCCACTACGACGTGTTCGGCATCCGGTACCTGATCTTCCCGGTGGACCGCGAGCCGCCGGTGCCGGCGACCCAGCTCGCGACGCGCGGGCAGCACATCCTGTGGGGCGTCGACACGACCGGCTATCTGCGGGCCGTGGACACCACCTCGACGGTCGCGGCGGGCCGCGAGGGCGTGAACACCGACGGCGTGCGCTTCCTGCAGTCGCGGGATGCCGCGGCGGGGCGGTTCGGCACGATCGGGTTCGACGGCGACGAGGCGGTGCCGCCGACGGCCGGCGGCGGCGCGCTGCCGAAGGGGCCGCCCGGTCGCGTCCTCACCCGCGTCGCGCTGCTCGACGACGGGGAGTTCGCGGCGCGGGTCGAGCTCGACCGGCCGGCGACGGTGGTGCTGAAGGTCGCCTACAACCCGCAGTGGCGCGCGTACGTCGACGGGGTCGAGGCACCGGTCGCGATGGTGTCGCCGGCCCTCGTCGGGGTGAACGTCCCGGCGGGCACCCACGCGGTGACGTTCCGGTTCAGGTCGTGGACGCCGACGTGGGCGTTCGTGCTGCTCGGCGCGCTCGCGCTCGGGGTCGCGTGGTGGGCCGGCCGCCGCCGGCCGCTGACGTTCGCGCCGGCCGCCGCGGGCGTGGCCGCCGCGCCGCCGGTGCCGGTGGAACCGGTGCCCGCGGTGGACCTAGTGGCGCCGCAGCCCGAGGACGCTGAGGAAGAACGACGCCAGCACCGCCTGGACGCCGAGGACGAGCGCGGTGACCGACGGGATGACGACCCGCAGGCTGCGGGAGGCGTCGAGGGCGCCGAAGTCGGTGGCGCTCCACCGGAGGAACCCGAAGACCGACCCGACCAGCCCGCCGAGCACGAGCGCCCCGCCGGCGAGCAGGCCGACCTCCAGCGTGACGTGCCGGAGCAGCCGGTCGATGCGGGGGTCGGAGGGGAGCAGCCCCTCGGTGACGGCGAAGATCTTCGTGAAGACCGCGAAGACCACCGCCTGGAATCCGATCACGATCGCCATCGCGGCGTAGAGGAGGGTCTGGACGTCGAGCCCGATGCTGGCGACGTTCCGCCCCCGCGGTAGCAGCCAGGCGCCGGTGACGGTGCCGACCAGCATCAGCGCGAGCCCCGGGTAGAGGAACAGCCAGCGCGGGCTGTACAGCAGCAGGAACCGCAGGTGCCGCCACCCGTCCCGCCAGCTGCGCAGGTGCGGTGCCCGGTCCCGGCCGTCCGGCGAGAGCCGCACCGGGATCTCGGCGATGCGCAGCCGCCGCAGCTCCGCCTTCACGACCATCTCGCTGGCGAACTCCATGCCGGTCGTGCGCAGGTCGAGCCGGTCCAGCAGGTCGCGGCGCAGGCCGCGGATGCCGCAGTGGAAGTCGCCGACCCGGCTGCGGAAGAACCGCCGCCCGAGCCACGACAGCACGGGGTTGCCGAGGTAGCGGTGCAGGTGCGGCATGGCGCCCGGGTCGATGCCGCCGCGGAAGCGGTTGCCCATGACGAGGTCGTTGCCCTCGCGCAGCGCCGCCACGAACCGCGGCACGTCGCCGAGGTCGTAGCTGTCGTCGGCGTCGGCCATGACGACGTACGTGCCGCGCGCCGCGTGCATGCCGCCGGCGATCGCGGCGCCGTAGCCGCGCTCCTCGACGCGCACGACGCGCGCGCCGGCGCGTTCGGCGATGGCGGGCGAGCCGTCGGTGCTGCCGTTGTCGGCGACGATGACCTCGCCGGCGATCCCGTGCTGCTCTAGGGCCTCACGCGCCGCCTTAACGCACTGCGCCAGCGTCTCCGACTCGTTGAGGCACGGCATGACAACCGACAGCTCGACGTCTCCCGAAGCGGCGGTGAGCTCGGAGTGACCGTTCGGGCTTGGCGGCCGGTAGGTGCTTCGGAGCGGCGGGGTGAAACGACGCGGACGGACGGACACGAGGCTCGGCAGATCGGGATGACGGCGCCGGGAGGCGCCGGAGCGGACCGCTGAGCCCGCCGTCCTACCGACGAGTCTGCTGGAAGATCGGCAACCCGATCCGGGCGAGTTCCGCAGCCGTGAGGGCATGCACCTGCCGCTGGACCGATGCCGGGAGGAGCCGCGGGTCGGGGCGGCGCCCACGCACCGGCCCGAGCCCGATGACCTTCGGCGTGGCGCGGAAGAGCGGGTCGTTGCGCACGAGGTCGCGCCCGTACCAGGCCGACGCGGGATCGACCGCCACGACCTGCGCAGGATCGCTCGCGATGACCGCGAGCGCTGCGGCGTACGGGCGGACGAACGATTCCGTCTGCATCGCGCGGAGCGGCCATTGCACGAGGATGGTCACGACCGCCGACGCGAGGACGAGCCGGCCGACGAGCGCCTCGCGTCCCGACCGCCAGACCTCGTCTGCCCCGCGCGCCGCGAGCAGCACGGCGTTGCCGAGGACCGGGTAGAGGTAGCGGTAACCCCAGCCGTGCCCCTGGTTCGCGCTGACGAGCGCGTAGAAGCACCACGCCGCGGCTAGACCGACCGCGAGATCGCGTTCCACTGGCCCCAGTCGCCGCCACGCCATGAGGCCCACCGGGAGGAAGATCGCGAGGACCGGCGTCTGCCACGTGAAGAAGAGCGCGAGGCTCATGCCCTGCACGAACCACGAGAAGAGTCCGGGCAGGGAGAAGTTCGTCAGGAAGCCGCCGACGACGTTCGGGTCGGCCGCGGTCGCGGCGTCAGGCGCGCCGATGCCCGTGTGCACGAACCCGAGCCACTCGTACCAGCCGATCGCGCCCGCGAGATAGACCGCTCCGCAGTAGGCCATCCATCCGTACCGCCGGTCACGAAGGACTCGCAGGAGGAATGGCGCGGCGAACAGCGCGTGCGGCACCGGGTTGTGGAGCCCCAGCGCCAGGACGCCAACCCACGGGACCAGCGCCATGCTTGGCCGGTCGTCGCGCAGATAGAGCCAGAGCCAGAGCAGATTGAGGCAGAGATGCGCGGGCATCGAGTACCCGCTCATCGACGTCACGAGGAACTGCGACGAGAGCAGGAGGAAGAGGAGCGCGAGCCCGCCCGCGCGCACGCGACGGCCTCCCAGCCAGAGCCGCCGCGTGACGGCGGCGAGGAGCACGACGCTGGCGGCGGCGAGGACCGAATTCGTGAGCCATTCCGCCGACGCGAGCGAGAACAGCGCCCTCATCGCCGCGTAGACCGGCAGGTACGACGCCACCCAGACGCCGTCGATCGGCTTGTAGTTGACGAACACCGGCGTCATCCACGGCGCGAGCGCGCGCCACTCCGTCGGCACCGTTGCCTGGATCTGGCCGGACGCGAAGATGCGAGCCTGGAAGGAGGCCGCGTGCTCGTCCATCGAGAGCCCGATGCCGTGCATCACAACGACGGTACCGATCGCCGTCAGCGTGAGCACCGCGATGGCCGCCGCCCATGCCGGGATCCGCGCGATTCTGGCGACCGCCGCCTTCGTCCACTCCGGCGAGCCGCGCAGAGGGGCGCGATAGGCCGCGACCCACGTGGCCGCCCCCGTCAGCACCATCAGCCACAGGAACGGGGCCTCGTGGAGGGCGTACAGCCGGAAGAAGATGTTGTTCGACGCGACGATCGGCTGCGAGATCCCCACGCCGATGACGACGTCACGCGCGATCAGCCCGTACGCGCCGACGACGAGCGCGAGGAGCGCCGCGATGCGCACGCGACGGCCGGCCGCGTCCTGCTGGACGTAGGCCCGGGCAGCCGGCTTGCCGCCCGCACTCGTCGGCGCGAACGGCTCGAACTGCGAGCGCGTTGGGGTATGAGTCGCCACGCTGAACGACGAGCCGGCCGAGAGCCCGGCAACAGCGAATAGCCGAGAGCCGAGAGCCGAGAGCCGAGAGCCGAGAGCCGAGAGCCGAGAGCCTTATCTCACCCCCACCAGCGTCGCAACGATCAGCGCCGCCCACTGCGG
>DATLNJ010000046.1:0-13964 GCA_035536815.1 Frankiaceae bacterium | reverse complement strand
AGGCCGTCGACGTAGAGCCGGACGGCGGCCGCTCGCGCCCCGACCGGCCACAGCCCGTCGAGGCGGCGCAGCGCCGCCTCGCACTCCTCGGGCGAGACCTCGGCGGCGGTGGCAACCAGGTCCTCCCACCCGGTCGCGAGCCGTTGCGCGGCGATCGTGTCGACGGCCGCCGCGAGGCCGCGGTGCGGCGCCGGCTCGCGCCGCGCCGCCCGCGCCCGGGCCAGCTCGGCCTGCGCGATCGGCGCCCACGCGGCGCTGCGTTGCCGCACCACCGCCTCGGCAGCGCCCTGGAGCGCGGCCGGGTCGGGGCGCCGGTCGCGCTCGTACCCGATCGCCGCGACGACGAAGTCGGCGACCAGCACCTGTGCGTAGCGCGGTCCCGCCAGCGCGCGGTCGGCGAGCGCGCGCGCGGCGTCCCACTCGCCGGTACGCCAGCGCAGCACGGACTCCCACGCGTCGAACACCGCGTCGGCGAGCCCGCCCACGCACTCGCGGCGGCCCTCGGCGAGCACCCGCTCCGCCTCCCGGTACGCGCCCCTGCTCACCAGTGTCGCGGCCCAGTTCGAGAACAGCGTCCGGGCGGCGTGCGCCTCCGCCGGCGGGTCCGTCCCCGCAAGCGCGGCCGCCCCCTCCGCCCAGATCGGGCCGTCGTCGCCGCCCGCGAACAGCGTCGCGAGCGCGAGGCTGCCCGCGCAGATGCCGACCAGACGCGCGTCGCCGAGCGTCCGCGCGAGGTCGAGCGCCTCGCGGCCGTCGGCGACGCACTGCGTCAGCGGCTGCGGCGTCGCCACCGGGTACGCCAGGTGCGCGAGCGCGTGCGCCATGCCGTGCGCGTCGCCGGCGGCGCGGAACTCGCGCAGCGCCGTGCCGAGCCGTTCGTGACGTGCCTCGTAGTCGCCCGCGAACGCGAGCAGCCGGCCCTGCCCCTCGACCAGCCAGCCGCGCTCGCGCGGCGACGGCGCCGCGGCGGCGAGCACGGTGAGCAGCGCGACGCCGTCGGCGTACCGCCCGGTGCGCTGCGCCGCCATCACGGCCTTGTCCGACAGGTGGCGCAGGCGGCCCGGGTCCACGGTCCGCGCGATCGGCAGCGCGGTCCGTACGGCCGTGATGGCGGCACCGTAGTCGTGCGCGCGGTTCGCCTCCTCGGCCGCGCGTTCCAGCCACTCCACCGCGCCGGCGTCGTCGCCGCCGTCGAGGTGTTGCGCGGCGACGTCGGCGGCCGGCGTGCCCGGCAGCGCCGCCAGCACCGCGGCGATCCGCCGGTGCCGCGCGCGCCGCTCGGCCAGCGGCAGTGCGGCAGCGGCGAGCTCCCGATGCACCTCGTGGCGGAACGCCACGTCGTCGTTCCGCACCAGCAGGCCGGACCCGTACGCCGCCGCGACCGCCGCGTCGAACCGCGCGGGCGGCCACCCGCACACGCTCGCGAGCGCGGCCTCCGTCCGGGGGGACGGCAGCAGCGCGGCCGCCGCCACGACCTCGCGCGCGTCGGGCGGCAGGGCCGCGACCTGCTCGCGCACGATCCCGGCCAGGACCGGCATCGCCCTGCGGGCCGCGACCGCCGTCACGTCGCCCGCGGTCACGACCCCGTCGCGCGCGACGTGCCGGACGACCTCCGCGACGGCCAGTGGCAGCCCGCCGGTACGGGTCCGCAGCGCCGCGAGCGCCGCTTCGTCGCCGGAGGCGCCGCAGGCCGCGAGGGCCGCGGCGATCCCGGCGGTGTCGAACGGAGCCAGGTGGACGCGGTCGACGATGCCGCGGCGGGCGAGCGGCAGCAGCGCGTCGTCGACCCGCCCCGGCAGGTCTTCACCGGTACGGGCGCCGAGCAGGACCCCGGCGCCGGAACGCGCGACGGCGTCGCCCGCGTTGGCGAGCCAGCCGAGGGTCAGGTCGTCGGCCCACTGGACGTCGTCGAGGACGAGGACGCGGCCTGGTGCGGCGAGCAGGTCGTCGGCCGCCTGCCAGATCGCCGCGACCCGCGCCGCCCCGCCGCCGGTGCCCGGCTCGTCGAGCACGGCCCGCAGCGCCGTGGCGTCCGGCGCCGCGGCGGCGAGCCGGCGAAGCCCGGCTCCCGGCAGCGGGAAGCGGCCGCTCACGAACGACACCCACACCGGCGCCCGGTCACGTACTGCCGCCGCGAGCAGCGTGGACTTCCCGGCACCCGCCTCGCCGCTGACGGCGACCACCCGGCCGCCCGCGGCGAGCAGCGCGTGCAACGACGCGATCTCCCGCCCGCGACCCCCCGGCGTCATGGACGCACGATATGGGCGCGGCCCGCGGGTGGGAACGCCGGCGGCGGCCGACGCGCGCATCGGCCGCGGAAGACGCGGCCGGTACCCTGCGTTCCACTGATCGTCCGGTACCCGCACAGGACTGGAACGCCGTTGCTGCCCGCTGCCCGCCCAGCTCGCCTCGCCGTCGGGGTCGTCGGCGTCGGTCGAGTCGGCAGTGCGCTCGGGGTCGCGCTGTCCCGCGCGGGCCACGCGGTCGTCTCGGTCTCCGGCGTCTCCGACGCCTCCCGCCGCCGCGCGATCGAACGCCTCCCCTCCGCCGACCTCAAGCCGGCCGACGACGTCGTGCGCGACGCGGAGCTGGTGCTGCTGACGGTGCCCGACGACGCGCTGGCGAGCGTGGTCGACGGGCTGGCCGCGGTGGGCGCGTTCCGGCCCGGCCAGATCGTCGTGCACACCTCGGGCCGGCACGGCCTCGACGTCCTGGCGCCCGCCACCCGGCACGGCGCGCTGCCGCTCGCACTGCACCCGGTGATGACGTTCGCCGGGGGAGCGGAGGATGTGGAACGCCTGGCCGGCACGTCGTTCGGCGTGACCGCGCCCGAGGAGTACCGGGCGGTCGGCGAGGCGCTCGTCGTGGAGATGGGCGGCGAGCCGGTGTGGGTACCGGAGGAGGCGCGGGCGCTGTACCACGCGGCGCTCGCGTGGGGCTCCAACTACCTCGTCACGCTCGTCACGGCGGCCGCCGACCTGCTCCGCGCCGCCGGGGCCGAACGCCCCGACCTGCTGCTCGCGCCGTTGCTCGGCGCCGCGCTCGACAACGCCCTGCGCCGCGGCGACGCCGCGCTCACCGGGCCGGTCTCGCGCGGCGACGCCGGCACCGTTGCCGCGCACCTCGACGTGCTGCGCGCCAACGCTCCCGAGGTCGTCCCCGCGTACGTCGCGCTGGCCCGCCTCACCGCCGACCGCGCGCTGCGCGACGGCCGCCTCGACGCGGCCGCGGCGGCCGCCCTGCTCGACACGCTGGCGGACCAGTGAACGTCGTAGCGACCCGCGACGACCTCGCCGCCGCCCGCCGCCTGCTGTCCGGCCGGGTCGCGGTCGTGATGACGATGGGCGCGCTGCACGACGGGCACCGCGCGCTGATGCGGCTGGCCCGCGCCACCGCCGACGGCGTCATCGTGACCATCTTCGTGAACCCGTTGCAGTTCGGGCCGAACGAGGACCTGGCCACGTATCCGCGCACGCTCGACGCCGACCTGGCGGCTTGCGCGGCGGAAGGCGTGGACCTGGTGTTCACGCCGGCGCCGGACGTCGTGTACCCGGACGAGTCGCTGGTCCGCGTCACCGCCGGGACGCTCGGCGAGGTGCTCTGCGGCGCCAGCCGGCCCGGCCACTTCGACGGCGTCCTCACCGTCGTCGGCAAGCTGCTGCACCTGACCGCGCCGGACGTCGCGTTCTTCGGCGAGAAGGACGCCCAGCAGCTCGCGCTGATCCGGCGGATGGTGCGTGACCTCGACTTCCCGGTCGAGGTCGTCGGCGTACCGACGGTGCGCGAGCCGGACGGGCTGGCGCTGTCCAGCCGCAACGTCTACCTCTCACCCGAGCAGCGCGCCACCGCCCGCGCGCTCTCCCGCGCGCTGCGGGCCGGCAAGGCGGCGGCGGTGGACGGCCCTGAGGCCGCCGTCCACGCCGCGCGCGCCGTTCTCGACGCGGAGCCGGGGCTGCGACTCGACTATCTGGAACTGGTGGACCCCGACACCCTGCGCCCGCTCGATCGTTCTCATGACACCGCGCTGCTGGCGGTCGCGGCCTGGGTCGGCTCGACCAGGCTGATCGACAACGTCACAATCGCGGTAGGCCGACCCGGCCGAGGCATGTACTCGAAGGAGACGTGACCCGTGTTCCGCACCATGCTCAAGTCCAAGATCCACCGCGCCACCGTCACGCAGGCGGATCTCCACTACGTCGGCTCGGTCACCATCGACGCCGACCTCATGGACGCCGCTGATCTCCTCCCGGGCGAGCAGGTCGCCATCGTCGACGTCACGAACGGCGCCCGGCTGGAGACGTACGTCATCGCCGGCCCCCGCGGTACCGGCGTCATCGGCATCAACGGCGCCGCCGCCCGGCTGGTCCACGCCGGCGACATCGTGATCATCATCAGCTACTGCACGGTGACCGACGCCGAGGCGCGGCAGCTGGAGCCCAAGGTCGTGTTCGTCGACGCGGACAACCACGTCGCCGGCACGTCGCACGACCCCGCCGACGCGTTGCCGAGCGAGATGCCCGAGGACGCCCGCGACGTGAGCCGCGGCGACCTGCGCACGCACCTGCTCCGCGGCGACGTCGTCCACCACGACGAAGTCATCTGGTGAACGCCGCCGGGGTACGCGGCGACCGGCCCGCGCGGAGCGCCGGCCGGTGATCCCGCAGCGCCTCGCGGCACCGGAGCCGGGCTGGACGCTGACGGCGGACGTCGTCGTCGTCGGGTCGGGGATCGCCGGGCTCACCGCCGCGCTGCGCGCCCGGGCCGTCGGGACGGTGCTGCTCGTCACGAAGGCGTACGTCGACCACTCGGCGACCCGCTGGGCGCAAGGCGGGATCGCGGCCGCGCTGCACCCGCTCGACTCGCCCGAGGAGCACCTGCGGGACACGCTCGTCGCCGGGGCCGGGCTCTGTGACGAGGAGGCCGTCCGCGTCCTCGTCACCGAAGGGCCGTCCCGGGTGCGCGAGCTGATCGAGCTCGGCGCGCAGTTCGACATGCACGAGGGCGAGCTGGCGATGACCCGCGAGGGCGGCCACCTGCGCAGCCGCGTCATCCACGCGAAGGACGCCACCGGCGCCGAGGTCGAGCGCGCGCTGGTGGACGCCGTGTGCAACGCCCCCGACATCAAGCTGATCGAGCACGCGCTGGTGCTCGACCTGCTCACCTCCGCTGACGGCCGGGCCGCCGGGCTGACGCTGCACGTCCTCGGCGAGGGCACCGTGGACGGCGTCGGCGCGGTCCGCGCCCGCGCGATCGTGCTCGCCGCCGGCGGGCTCGGCCAGGTGTACTCGTCCACCACCAACCCCAGCGTCTCCACCGGCGACGGCGTCGCGCTCGCGCTGCGCGCGGGCGCGGTCTGCGCGGACCTGGAGTTCGTGCAGTTCCACCCGACGGCGTTTCACCTGCCGGGCGGCGTGGGCGGCCAGCAGCCGCTCATCACCGAGGCGATGCGGGGCGAGGGCGCGGTGCTGGTGGACGCCAACGGTGTCCGCGTCATGGACGGCGTCCACGAGCTCGGCGACCTCGCCCCGCGCGACGTCGTCGCGAAGGCGATGTCGCGGCTCATGGCGCGGCACGGCGTCGACCACCTCTACCTCGACGCCCGCGGCCTCGGCGCCGACAAGCTGCTTGCCCACTTCCCGACGATCGTGGCCCGCTGCCGCCAGGCCGGCGTGGACCCGGTCGTGGCGCCGATCCCCGTCGCGCCGGCCGCGCACTACGCCAGCGGCGGCGTACTCACCGACCTCGACGGCCGGACTACCATCCCCGGCCTCTACGCCTGCGGCGAGGTGGCCTGCACCGGCGTCCACGGCGCCAACCGGCTCGCCTCCAACAGCCTGCTCGAAGGCCTCGTCTTCGCGCACCGCATCGTGGACGCGATCGCCGGCGACGCGCCGCCGTTCGCGGACCCGGCGCCCGACCCGCGCCCGGTCGCGCTGGTCGAGCCGGCCGCCCGGCTCGACCTCGCCCACGCGATGACCGAGGGCGCCGGCGTCCTGCGCAGCGCCGACTCACTCGCGCAGACCGGGAAGACGCTCGACTCGCTGGCGCGGGCCGACGCCGCCGAGCCGCGTACCGAGTCGTGGGAGACCACGAACCTGCACGCCGTCGCGTCCGCCATCACCGCTGCCGCCGCGCTGCGCCAGGAGACCCGCGGCGGGCACTGGCGCGAGGACTTCCCCGAGGCGCGCGACGCGTGGCTCGGGCACGTCCGGCAACGGCTCGTGGCCGGCCGGCTGGTGACCGAGTTCGTCCCCGCGGTGGAGGCCCGATGACGCTGTCCGAGCCGTTGCTGAAGACGTTGCTGGTGGCCGGGCTGGACCCCGACCACGTCGTCGAGGTCGCCCGCCGCGCGCTCGACGAGGACCTCATGGGCGGCCTCGACGTGACCAGCGTGGCGACGGTGCCGTTCGACCAGGAGGGTGTCGCCGACATCGTCGCGCGCGCGCCGGGCGTCGTCGCCGGACTGCCGGTCGCGGCCGCGGTCTTCGAGCTCACCGCCGACGACGACGTCACCGTCACGCTGCCGAAAGCCGACGGCGACGCGGTCGCGCCTGGGGACGTCGTGCTCACCGTGCACGGCCTGACCAGGACCCTGCTGACGGCGGAACGGTCCGCCCTGAACATCGCCTGCCGCCTGTCCGGCATCGCGACCGCCACCCGCCGCTGGGTGGACGCCGTAGCGGGCTCGAAGGCGCAGATCCTCGACACCCGCAAGACGACGCCGGGCCTGCGGGTGCTGGAGAAGTACGCGGTCCGGTGCGGCGGCGGGTCCGGCTACCGGATGGGCCTGTCGGACGCGGCGATGGTGAAGGACAACCACGTCGTCGCGGCGGGCGGCGTGGCGGCGGCGTACCGGCTGGTGCGGGAGACGTTCCCCGACGTGCCCGTCGAGGTCGAGTGCGACAGCGTCGAGCAGGTCCGTGAGGCGATCGAGGCCGGGGCCGACCTGCTGCTGCTCGACAACATGACCACCGACCGGCTGCGCGAGGCGGTCGCCGCCGCGGCCGGGCGGGCCCGGCTGGAGGCGAGCGGCGGGCTGTCGCTGGACCGGGCGCGCGAGGTCGCCGAGACCGGCGTGGACTACCTTTCGGTCGGCGCCCTGACCCACTCCGCGCCCGTTCTCGACCTGGGGTTCGACCTCAGGCCACGAGCGGAAAGGGGCTGACGTGCTGCTCGCGGTCGACGTCGGCAACACCCACACCGTCATCGGCGTCTTCAAGGGTGACGAGCTGGTCGACCACTGGCGGATCGGCACCGACGACCGGCGCACCGCTGACGAGCTGGCGCTGCTGTTCCAGGGTTTCCTAGGGCTGAACGGCATGTCGTTCGAACGCCACGTGACCGGCGTCTGCGTCGGCTCCGTCGTGCCGACCGTGACGCAGGCGCTGCGCGAGATGACCCGCCGCTACTTCCACTACAACGCCGTCGTCGTCGAGCCCGGCGTCCGGACCGGCGTGCCGATCCTCACCGACAACCCGAAGGAGGTCGGCGCCGACCGCATCGTCAACGCGCTCGCCGCCGTCCACCTCTACGGCGGGCCGTGCGTCGTCGTCGACTTCGGCACCGCGACGACGTTCGACGCGGTCAGCGAGCGCGGCGAGTACCTGGGCG
Source organism: Frankiaceae bacterium (assembly GCA_035536815.1). Lineage (GTDB taxonomy): Bacteria > Actinomycetota > Actinomycetes > BP-191 > BP-191 > BP-191. Next base: position 6,353 of record DATLNJ010000046.1, on the reverse strand, counting down.
GTGCCATCGCCCCCGGCATCGAGATCTCCGTCGAGGCGCTCGGCAAGCGCGGCGCGCAGCTGCGCAAGGTGGAGCTGGCGAAGCCGCGGTCGGTCGTCGGCAAGAACACCGTGGAGGCGTTGCAGTCCGGGATCGTGTACGGGTTCGCGGGGCAGATCGACGGGATCGTGGAGCGGATGGTGAAGGAGCTCGGGGGGTCGGCGAAGGTGATCGCGACCGGGGGCCTGGCGCCGGTCGTGCTCGACGCGTCGGTCGTGATCGACGTGCACGAGCCGTGGCTGACGTTGATCGGTCTCCGGCTCGTGTACGAGAAGAACGCCGGCGCTTGATGCCGGGCGGCGCTTGATCCCGGCGGGGCGGCGACCCGGCCCTCCGCGCTCTTACGGCGGGGCGGCGACCCGACCCTCCGCTCTTACGGCGGGGCGGCGACCCGGCGCGGCTAGGGTCGCTGCGCTCCTGTAGTCGCCGCACCGGGTCGCCGCCCCACCTCACCCCTGCCCGACCGCACCCCCTGCCCCGCCTCACCCCCTGCCCCGCTCACCCCCCATCCCCCGTGTGAGTCCGGGGCGCCCCCCTCCGTTCCCGTCCCCCGCAACTCGCGCGCGCCCGCTCACTGCGTCCCCTACGCTCCGGCTCATGGGTGAGCCGACCGACGAGGTGCACGACGACCTGCCGGAGCAGATGCGGGTCAGGCGGGAGAAGCTGGACCGGCTGGTTGCCGAGGGGGAGGACCCGTACCCGGTCGGGTACCCGCGGACGACGTCGCTCGCCGACCTGCGGGCCGCGTACGGCGAACTTGCCCCGGACACGTTCACCGGGGACCGGGTCGGCGTCACCGGCCGGGTCGTGCTCAACCGGATCACCGGCAAGCTCACGTTCGCCACCATCCGGGACGGCTCCGGCGAGGTGCAGGTCATGCTCTCCCTCGACCGGGTCGGCCAGGACCGGACGGACGCCTGGAAGACGTCGGTCGACATCGGCGACCACGTCGGCGTGACCGGCGAGGTCATCACCTCCCGCCGCGGCGAGCTGAGCGTGCTCGCGGACGACTTCCGCATCACGAGCAAGGCGCTGCGCCCGCTGCCCGACAAGTGGAAGGGGCTCACCGACACGGAGGCGCGGTACCGGCAGCGCTACGTGGACCTCGTCGTGAACCCGGACGCGCGGAAGATGCTGGAGACGCGCACCGCGATCGTCCGGTCGGTGCGCAACACCCTCACCGAACGCGGCTTCCTCGAGGTCGAGACGCCGATGCTGCAGCCGATCCACGGCGGCGCGGCGGCCCGGCCGTTCACGACCCACCACAACGCGCTCGACCTTCAGCTCTACCTGCGAATTGCGCCGGAGCTGTATTTGAAGCGCCTTGTGGTGGGCGGCATGGAACGCGTCTTCGAGATCAACCGCAACTTCCGCAACGAGGGCATCGACACCCGGCACAACCCCGAGTTCACGATGCTCGAGGCGTACGAGGCATACGGCGACTACGACACGATGGCCGACCTGACGCGCGAGCTGATCCAGCGCGCGGCGCTGGAGGCGACCGGGTCGCTGGTGGTGCCGGCACCGGACGGCGGCGAGCTCGACCTGTCCGGCGAGTGGCCGAAGGTGCCGATCCTGACCGCCATCTCGGAGGCCGCCGGATTCGAGGTACGGCTCGACGCGGGCGTGGACGTGCTGCGTAAGCAGGCCGAGGAAGCGGACGTCCCGGTGGACCCGAAGTGGGGCGCCGGCGCAATCGTTCTCGAAATGTACGAACGTCTTGTCGAGTCGCGCACGACGCGGCCGACGTTCTTCGCCGACTTCCCGAAGGACGTCTCGCCGCTCACCCGCGAGCACCGGAACGACCCGCTGCTCGCCGAACGCTGGGACCTCGTCGCGCTCGGGCGCGAGATCGGCACGGCGTACAGCGAGCTCGTGGACCCGGTCGAGCAGCGCCGCCGGCTGACCGAGCAGGCGGCGTTGAAGGCGGGCGGCGACCCCGAGGCGATGGAGCTCGACGAGGACTTCCTGCGGGCGCTGGAGTACGGCATGCCGCCCTCCGGCGGGATGGGAATGGGCATCGACCGGCTGGTCGTCCTGCTCACCGGCGCGGCAACTATCAGGGACGTCATCGCTTTCCCGCTACTGCGTCCGGAGTAGTTCTTCCCGCGACACGCCGACCATGGTTTTGCCAAGCCGGGCTCCAGCGGGCAGTATTCGACGTGCCAATAGGCCAATCCCCAATGCCCAGGGAGTGAATCGTGGCGCAGAAGGTTCAAGTACTGCTGGTGTGCGACGTCTGCGAAGGCGGCAAGCCCGGCAGTGAGACCATCGGCTTCGGAGTCGACGGCTCGCAGTACGAGATCGACCTGTGCGACAAGCACGCGAAGAACCTTCGCGACTCGGTCGCGCAGTTCGTCGGCGCCGCCCGCCGGGCGTCGACCGGTGGCCGTTCCGGGAGCCGCGGCGGACGCCGTTCTTCCGGTGGCGGCGACCGCCAGCGCACCCAGGAGATCCGCGCCTGGGCCCGCACCAAGGGAATCAAGGTGAGCGAGCGTGGCCGGCTGTCGTCGGACATCGTCGCCAAGTACGAGGCCGCGCACGGCGGTCGCTAGAACCCGCTCTGGCGCCCGTCGCACGGCGTCGCGTACGACATCCCGGAGGCCGTCCCCGCGTGGGGCGGCCTCCGGCGTTCTCGGCTCCGGTCGCAGCGGCGCAACGCCGCCCGCCGCCCGCGCGTCCATCGAGCGTGCTACGCCCTCGGCGAACCCGGTTGGCACCCCCCGCACGGGGGAACACGCCGCTTACGCGAGGAGTTGAACCGGAGGCCGTACCGAGACGAATCAAGCACCAGTCGCCCGGCGCGACCCGTCCCCTCGGGGAAGGGCCCTCCGGGGTTACGATCGCGGAAGGTGGCTCGCCCAGCCGGGCGGACCGCGCTTCCCGACAGGGAGAGACCAATGTTCGAGCGTTTCACCGACCGCGCCCGACGCGTCGTGGTCCTGGCCCAGGAAGAGGCCAGGATGCTCAACCACAACTACATCGGGACCGAGCACATCCTGCTCGGCCTGATCCACGAGGGCGAGGGCGTCGCGGCGAAGGCTCTGGAGTCGCTGGGGATCTCTCTCGAGGGCGTCCGCCAGCAGGTCGAGGAGATCATCGGCCAGGGCCAGCAGGCCCCCTCAGGGCACATCCCGTTCACCCCGCGCGCCAAGAAGGTCCTCGAGCTCAGCCTCCGCGAGGCGTTGCAGCTCGGCCACAACTACATCGGGACCGAGCACATCCTGCTCGGCCTGATCCGCGAGGGTGAGGGCGTCGCCGCCCAGGTGCTCGTCAAGCTCGGCGCCGACCTCAACCGAGTCCGCCAGCAGGTCATCCAGCTGCTCTCCGGCTACCAGGGCGGCAAGGGCGAGCCGGCCGCCGGCCCCGGCGAGGGCACGCCCACGACCAGCCTGGTGCTCGACCAGTTCGGGCGGAACCTCACCCAGGCGGCCCGCGAGTCCAAGCTCGACCCGGTCATCGGGCGCGAGAAGGAGATCGAGCGGGTCATGCAGGTGCTGTCCCGCCGCACCAAGAACAACCCGGTCCTCATCGGCGAGCCCGGCGTCGGCAAGACCGCCGTCGTCGAGGGGCTCAGCCAGGCGATCGTCCGCGGTGAGGTGCCCGAGACGCTGAAGGACAAGCAGCTCTACACGCTCGACCTCGGCGCCCTGGTGGCCGGGTCGCGCTACCGCGGTGACTTCGAGGAGCGGCTGAAGAAGGTGCTCAAGGAGATCCGCACGCGCGGCGACATCATCCTGTTCATCGACGAGCTGCACACGCTTGTCGGCGCGGGTGCGGCCGCGGGGGCGATCGACGCGGCGAGCATTCTCAAGCCGATGCTGGCCCGCGGCGAGCTGCAGACGATCGGCGCCACGACGCTCGACGAGTACCGCAAGCACCTGGAGAAGGACGCGGCGCTGGAGCGCCGGTTCCAGCCGATCCAGGTCGGCGAGCCGTCGGTCGCGCACACCATCGAGATCCTCAAGGGCCTGCGCGACCGGTACGAGGCGCACCACCGCGTCTCGATCACCGACGGCGCGCTGGTCGCGGCGGCCACGCTGGCCGACCGGTACATCTCCGACCGGTTCCTCCCGGACAAGGCGATCGACCTCATCGACGAGGCCGGCTCGCGGATGCGCATCCGCCGGATGACCGCGCCGCCGGACCTCCGTGAGTTCGACGAGCGCATCGCGCAGGTCCGCCGCGAGAAGGAGAGCGCGATCGACGCGCAGGACTTCGAGAAGGCGGCCTCGCTCCGCGACAAGGAGAAGAACCTCCTCGGGGAGAAGGCGCAGCGCGAGAAGGAGTGGAAGGCCGGCGACATGGACGTGGTCGCCGAGGTCGACGAGGAGCAGATCGCCGAGGTCCTGGCGACGTGGACCGGCATCCCGGTCTTCAAGCTGACCGAGGAGGAGACGGCTCGCCTGCTCCGCATGGAGGACGAGCTGCACCGCCGGGTCATCGGCCAGGAGCAGGCCATCAAGGCCGTCTCGCAGGCGATCCGGCGGACGCGCGCCGGTCTCAAGGACCCGAAGCGCCCCGGTGGCTCGTTCATCTTCGCCGGCCCCTCGGGCGTCGGTAAGACCGAGCTGTCGAAGACGCTGGCCGAGTTCCTGTTCGGCGACGAGGACTCGCTGATCCAGCTCGACATGAGCGAGTTCATGGAGAAGCACACGGTCTCCCGGCTGGTCGGCTCGCCCCCTGGCTACGTCGGCTACGACGAGGGCGGCCAGCTCACCGAGCGGGTCCGCCGGAAGCCGTTCTCCGTGGTGCTGTTCGACGAGGTCGAGAAGGCGCACCCGGACGTCTTCAACACACTGCTGCAGATCCTGGAGGACGGCCGCCTGACCGACTCCCAGGGCCGCGTGGTCGACTTCAAGAACACCGTGATCATCATGACCACGAACCTCGGTACGAGGGACATCGCCAAGGGCATGAACCTCGGCTTCTCCAAGGCCCACGACCCCGCCGGCAACTACGAGCGGATGAAGGGCAAGGTCAACGAGGAGCTCAAGCAGCACTTCCGGCCGGAGTTCCTCAACCGCATCGACGACATCATCGTGTTCCACCAGCTGTCGCAGGAGGAGATCGTCCAGATCGTCGACCTGATGCTGGCCCGCGTGGACACGCAGCTGAAGAACAAGGACATGGCCCTCGAGGTCACGCCCCCGGCGAAGCTGCTGCTGGCGGAGAAGGGCTACGACGCCGTGCTCGGCGCGCGGCCGCTGCGCCGGACGATCCAACGCGAGATCGAGGACTCGCTGTCCGAGAAGATCCTCTACCGCGAGCTCGGCCCCGGCCAGATCGTGGTCGTGGACGTCGAGGGCGAGGGCGAGGCCGCCGCGTTCACCTTCCGGGGCGAGCCGAAGCCGGACGCCGACGCGGTGCCGGACTCGCCGCCGGTCGACATGGCGGGCAGCGCGGGCGACTAGTCCGCGACCGAACGACACCGGGAGGCCGGGGCCACGCGCCCCGGCCTCCCGCTCGTTTTGGGAGACTGCGCCGCGTGGACGACGAGCTGGTCAGGCGGCGTGAGATCAACGACGTCATGCGCCACGACCTGCGTACCCGCGTCGGCATCGGCAACGGCTACCTCGCCATGCTCGTCGCGCACCACGACGCGCTGACCGCCGACCAGCGGGCGGCCGCGCTGCGCGGGCTGGCGGAGGCGTTCGCCCGGCTGGACGCGTTCGGCCGCCGGGTCCTCATGGACGAGAAGCTGCTGACCCGCGAGGTGCGTGCCGAGCCCGGCGAGGTGACCGTGGCGGCGCTGCTCGGCCCGGCCCGGGTGGCGTACCCCGACGTCGTCGTGGACGTCGCGGACGGCGTACCGGAGACGGTGTTCGTCGACCCCCTCCTGGTGCGTGAGGTGCTCGACAACCTGCTCGCCAACGCCCGCGCCGCGGCGCCCCCGGACACGGAGGTGACGCTGCGGGTGCGCGGCGGCGGCCCGCTGCGGTTCGAGGTGCGCGACGAGGGCCCCGGCGTGACCGAGGCGGACCGGGCGGTGCTGTTCCGCCGCTACGGCCGCACCGAACGCAGCCGCCGGCTCGGGGAGTCCGGCATGGGGCTCGGGCTGTCGGTCGTCGCGCGGCTGGTCGAGGCGCACGGCGGGTCGTACGGGCTGGACACCGCAGGCGGGACGACGTTCTGGTTCGAGCTGCCCGCCGTCGCCGAGGGAACGCGCTAGATGTAACGACCAATGACGTTGTTCACGCGAGGCGGCTGATCGGGGGGTGTCCTCCGAGAGCTGAGTGGCCGCGTTGAGTGTTGTAGCGGCGCAGCCAGGTGTCCAGGGCACGGGCCCGCTGGTGGTTGCTGGTCCAGGTCCG
>DATLNJ010000045.1:0-7619 GCA_035536815.1 Frankiaceae bacterium | reverse complement strand
CACCTACTGGCGGGCGGTCTGCGCGGCGCTGCAGATCCGCCGCCGCTACACCAAGCCCCGCTGCCCGTGGACCAACGGGAAGGCAGAGCGCTTCAACCGCACCCTGCTCGCCGAGTGGGCCTACAGCCGGACCTGGACCAGTAACCACCAGCGGGCCCGTGCCCTGGACACCTGGCTGCGCCGCTACAACACTCAACGCGGCCACTCAGCTCTCGGAGGACACCCCCCGATCAGCCGCCTCGCGTGAACAACGTCATTGGTCGTTACACCTAGGCGCGCCGCCGGGTCACGACCGCGGCCGTGAGCAGGACGAGCGCGCCGCCGGCCCCGAACGTCGCCTCCAGCACCCGGGCGTGCGCCATGTCGGTGTGCGACCCGTCCACCACCCGGGCGAGCAGCGCCAGCGCGCCGGTCGCCAGCAGCACCGCGGCGCCGCTCACCGCCGGCGCGCGCAGCGCCAGCGGTGCCGAGACGACGAGCAGCGCGCCCGCCTGCATCGCGTACGACGCCAGCAGCACCGTCGCGCGGCCGCCGCCGACGAGGTACGGGTCCCACAGCATCGCCGCGAGCGCTATCGCGGCCGCCAGGCCGGCGGACACCCGCCACCACCACGAGGGGACGACCGCCGCCGCCCGCGCCACAGCCGGCGTGACCACCACGCAGACCGCCAGCGCGACACTTAGGCCGGCCGCGACCCTGGCCGCGAACGACCCGAAGGTGTACTCGTTCCCGGTGAGCCGGCTGGCCGCGACGGCGGCCGCCACGCCGAGCCCGGCCGTTGCCGTCGCGACCCGCGCCCCGAGCACCCGGCCGCGGCAGGCCAGGACGGCGGCCGCGACGCCGAGCACCGCCGCGACCACGGCTACGTAAGCCTCCGCGTGGCTGTAGAACAGCGGGCCACCACGCCCGAAGCCGGGCCGGTACGGGTACAGCGGGTACTCCGACGCCGGCTTCTCGTACACCCGCGTCGCCAGCACCGCCGCCGTCGCCGCCTGCAGCACCAGCGCCTGCACGACCGCGACCGCCGCGGCGTCGCCCCACACGCCGAACCGCCGAGACGGCGTGCCACCGCGCAGCCGCGCCACGAGCCCGTGCCACACCACGTCGAACGCGTCGGCGAGCCGTGGCGCGCGCCGCCCGTCGTTCGCGTCGGCGAGCGTCGCGGCGACCTCGACCCGTCGGGCCCCGCCCGGGTACGCCCGGGCGACCCACCGGCACCGACGGTCCAGCCGGTCCGGCCGGGTCACGCCGTCACCCCCGCGCGGCGCAGCCGGCGGCGGGCGGCGGCGACGTTGGCGGCCAGCCGCGCCGACTCGTCGCGCAGCGCGGTCGCGCCCGCGCCGGTCAGCCGGTAGTAACGCCGCAGCCGGCTGTTGACGACCTCCTCGCGATCGACGGCGACCAGGCTCTCGTCCACCAGCCGGTCGAGCGCGGCGTAGAGCGTGCCGGGGCGCAGCGTGACGCGTCCGCCGGACAGCGCCGTGACCTCCTGCATCACCCCGTAGCCGTGCCGCGCCTCGTCGGCGAGCGCGGTGAGGATGAGGAACGTCGGCTCTTGCATGGCGACGTTATATATCGGCTACCGGAGTATGTCGACCATCTCGTCCAGGATCGCCTGGCACTCCTCGGCGGAGTTGTAGAAGTGCGGGCCGACCCGGATGCCGACACCCGGCCGGTGGTCGACCGAGAAGCCGCGCCGCAGCAGCTCGTCGTGCACCCGCTCGGAGTCGCCGGGGTCGATCGTCACGTGGCCGCCGCGGCGTTGCGGGTCGTGCGGGGAGCGGACGGTGAAGCCGCGCTCCAGCGCCCCTTCCAGCAACGGCTGCGTCAGCGACAGCGATCGCTCGCGGATCCGCTCGACGCCGACGTCCAGGATCGCCCGGTACCCGGGCACCGCGGCGTGCGCGGCGGGCACGCCGGGCGTGCCGCCGGTGAAGCGGCCGACACCGGCGGCGTACTCCGTCGCCGACCACTCGAAGCCGAACGGCCGCGCGTGGCCGAACCACCCGACCTGCGCCGGCCGCATCTCCTCCACGACCGACGGCGCGACGTAGAGCCAGCCGTTGCCGGGCCCACCGCAGAGGTACTTCACCGAGCCGCCGACGCAGAAGTCCACGCCGAGCTCCGTCACCGAGAACGGCACCGTCCCGGCCGCCTGGTACGAGTCCAGCACGACGTACGCGCCGACCTCGCGCGCCCGCGCCACGATCGGCGCGACGTCCATGACGTACGCCGACTTGAACAGCACGTGCGAGATCGACACGACCCGCGTGCGGTCGTCGATGGCATCCACGACGCGTTGCGCGTCCACGCCGACGCCGTCCTCCGACGGCACGACGACGAGGTCGACGCCGTAACGTGCGTGCTCGGTCCAGAGGTAGTGGCTGCCCGGCCAGTCCATCGACGTCGTGACGACGCGGTTGCGCGGGCCGGCGAAGTCGAAGCAGGACACGACGGCGCCGAGCAGCGCGGCGACGTTCTGGTGCATGACGGTGGTGCCGGTCGGCGCGCCGATGACCTCGCCGACGAGGTCGCCGACCGAGACCATGAACGGCAGCCAGCCGCCCCACGCCTGCACCCCCTCGGTCGCCCACGCCGTCGCGTAGTCGTTGAGGGAGTCGAAGACGCCGCGGTGCATCGCGCCGAGCGAGTTGTTGATGAGGTACGTCTTCTTCGCGAGGACCGGGTAGTCCGCGCGGCGGGCGAGCAGGTCGTCGTGGACGCTCACGCAAGCACCTGCGGGGTCGCCATCCGGCCGATCAGCGTGAGGACGTCCTCGGCGAACGCCATCGCCGCCTCCTCCTCGTCGCACACCGCGACCGAGTGCCCGGCCTCCGCGACGACCGTCGTGAGAACGAGCGCCAGCGCCTCCGCCGACGGGCCGCCCGGCTCGTCGTACGCGCCCAGCAGCCGCTCGTTGAGCCGCACCCACTCGTGCAGCCGTTTGCGGCCGAGCAGCTCGGCGCCCGCCGGGCCGCCCCCGGCGAGGAACAGCCGGGCCAGCTCGCGGTCCTCCCAGCAGCCGTGCAGGTACGCCCGCGCGCCGATGACGAACAGCTCGAGCGCGGAGGCGTACCCGCCGGCCCTGGCCTGCGCGACGGCCGCGGTCGCGCGTTCCTCCTGCCGGCGCTGGTAGTCCTCGAACAGCGCGAGGTAGAGGTCGGCCTTGCCGCCGAAGTGGTGGTAGAGGCTGCCGACGGAGGCGCCGGCCCGCTGCACGACGTCGGCGATGTTCGCGTCCGCGAACCCGGCCGTCGTGAACACCTCGCGCGCGGCGGCCAGCAGGGCGTTACGCGTCGCGGCCGCGCGGTCCGACTGCTTCACTCACGTTCCCTTCGGCTCGGCGGCGAGCCACTCCTCGTGGCTGAGCCGCTTGATGGCGAACACGTCGCCGATGGTCGAGTAGTCGGCCCCCGCCAGGCGGGCGATCGGGCGCAGCAGGTCGATCGCGACGCGGTCGTCGCGGATGACCTCCGGCCGCACCGCGACCCACACGACCCGCCCGAACACCACGGTGGACGCGCCGAACGACTGCGTCCCTGCCAGCTCGCATTCGAGCGACACCGGCGACTCGGCGACCCGCGGCGGCGCGACCCGTTCCGACGGCTCGCGGGTCAGCCCGGCAGCGTCGAACTCGCTGACGTCGGAGGGGAACGGCACAGCGGTCGTGTTGACGGCGTCCGACAACGCCTCGGTGCAGATGGAGACGACGAACTGGCCGGTGGCCTCGGCGTTGCGCAGCGAGTCCTTGTAGCCGATCGACGTGAACTGCACGACCGGCGGCAGCACCGACGAGATCGTGAAGTACGAGTGCGGCGCCAGGTTGTCGACGCCGTCCGCCGAGCGGGTCGAGACCCAGGCGATGGGCCGGGGCACGACGACGGAGTTGAGCAGGTGGTAGATGCCGCCGGGGACCGCCTCCGGGTCGAGGCCCAGCCGCCCCGCGCCGTCGAGCGCCGCGCTGTCGAACACGTAAGCGTCCTCCTTCCGCGGCGTTAGGGAGGCCAGCCTATTGGGAACACCAGAGGCAGTAGTGCCCCGGTCGGCGGGGCCGACTCAGGAGGGCTACGACATGCTCTGGACGATCATCGCGGTACTGCTCCTGCTGTGGCTGCTCGGCCTGATCGGCAGCATCGGCGGCAGCCTCATCCACATCCTGCTCGTCGTCGCCCTCGTCGTGCTCGTGCTGAACCTGGTCGGCGGCGGGCGCCGGCGCTTCTAGACGGAGTCCCTCGCGAGCCGGAGCCGGTCCTACGGGGCCGGCTCCGTGGCGTTCCCTGCCGGGCCACGTCACCGCCGACCCCTCCCTCATTAGGATCGCGCCATGCCGACCGAAGCCCCTGACCGCAACCTCGCCCTCGAGCTCGTCCGCGTCACGGAGGCGGCGGCGATGGCCGCCGGCCGCTGGGTCGGGCGCGGCGACAAGAACGGCGCCGACGGCGCCGCCGTGGACGCCATGCGGACCATGATCAGCACGGTCTCGATGCAGGGCGTCGTCGTCATCGGCGAGGGCGAGAAGGACGAAGCGCCGATGCTCTACAACGGCGAGGAGGTCGGCGACGGCACCGGCCCCGCCTGCGACGTCGCGGTCGACCCGATCGACGGCACCACCCTGACCGCCAAGGGCATGGACAACGCGCTCGCGGTCATCGCCGTCTCCGAGCGCGGGTCGATGTTCGACCCCGGCGTCTGCGTCTACATGGACAAGCTCGTGACCGGCCCGGAGGCGGCCGGCGTCGTGGACGTCACCGCGCCCGTCGAGTACAACGTGCACGCCGTCGCGAAGGCCAAGGGCGCCGACCCCGAGGACGTCACCGTCGTCATCCTCGACCGGCCGCGGCACGACGACATCGTGCGCCAGGTCCGCGAGGCGGGCGCGCGGATCAAGTTCATCACCGACGGCGACATCGCCGGCGCCATCATGGCCGTCAAGGACGGCACCGGCGTCGACCTGCTGCTCGGCATCGGCGGCACGCCGGAGGGAATCACCACCGCCTGCGCCATCAAGTGCATCGGGGGCATCATCCAGGCCAGGCTGTGGCCGCGCGACGACGAGGAGCGGGCCCGCGCGATCGACCACGGTTACGACCTCGACCAGGTCCTCACGACGCACGACCTGGTCGGCGGCGACGACGCGTTCTTCGTCGCGACCGGCGTCACCGACGGCGAGCTGCTGCGCGGCGTCCGGTACCGCCCCGGCGGCGCGACCACGCACTCGCTGGTCATGCGCTCGCGGTCCGGCACCATCCGCTACGTCGAGAGCCAGCACCAGCTCAAGAAGCTGATGACGTACTCCGGCATCGACTTCGAGCACCACCACCAGCGGTAACGCCCGCCGCGAAGTCGACCGAACCGGCCGCGGGGGCTGTCTGTCGTAATGGGCATGGATGCGGCCGTGACGGGGGGCATGGACGACCTGTCGCGCGCCGCGGCCGGTCCGGCGCCGGTCGTCGCCCGCTACGCCGAACGCTTCGGCGACCTGTACCGTGACGAGTACCCGGCCGTCGCGCGGTACGCGTACCGGCTGACCGGCGACGCGGACGCCGCCGCCGAGATCGCGCAGGAGGCGTTCACCCGGCTGCTCGCCCGGTGGATCGGCGTGCGCGAGCCGCGGCCGTACCTGTACCGCGTCGCGACCAACCTGGCGCGCGACCGCTGGGCGAGCCGCACCCGCGAGCTGGACGCGCGGCTGCTCGGCGTGGGCGTCTCCGCCGCCACCGCCGACGGCCCCGACTTCTCCGTCGCGGACGCCGTGGACCGGCTGCCCGCCAGGCACCGCGACGTCGTCCTCCTCCACTACTTCGCCGACCTGTCCGTGACCGACGTGGCCGCCGCGCTGCGCCGGCCGGCCGGCACCGTGAAAAGGCTGCTGTCCGAGGCGCGCGCGGAGCTCGCCACGGCACTCGGAGACCCTCGTGACTGACCACCGCCGGCGGCCGGAGCCGCTCTTCGCCGCGACCAGCGGCACGTTCGAGACCATCGCGCTGCGCGCGGTTGCCCGCCGCCGCGCGCAGGCCGCCGTCACGTCGCTGACCGCGACCCTCGTCGCTGTTGTCACCGCGACCGCGATGACTCAGGCGTCCGGCGGCCCGCGCGGGTTGCAACCGACGACGTACCGCACCGAGCGGGAGACCCCGCAGCCGTCCCCGGCGGAGACGCCGGCGGAGAGCGCGACCCCGGAGGCGACGCCGCGGCCGTCGCCGCACCCGGGAGGGCCGGGCGAGTCGGCGGAGCCGGGCCCGCGCCCGTCCGGCACCGGCGACCCGAGCGGCCCCGGCGACCCGTCGGGCCCGAGCGAGAGCCCGGCGCCGTACCGGCCGAGCCCGCGCCCCTCCGGCTGGGAGGGCGACTGGCCGCCGCCGTCGCCATCCCACGGGACCGCTCGCCCGTCACCGCGCGCGTCCGCGGCGGACGGCGCCGAGGAGTGGACCGAGTCCGTGGCGACGGTCGCCGACCGGCCCGCAGAGGGCTGCGTTCGCCCCACCACCGAGAAGCACGGCTGGTGCTACCGGTACACCGGCCCGCCGTCGGCGGCGGCCGGCGAGCCGGTGACGTTCACCGCTGAGCTGTGCCGGCGCACGCCGGACAGCGGCGGCACCGTCGAGCTCGACTACGACGTCGAGCTGCACGTGCTCGTGGACGGGCCGGAGCAGGACGCGTGGTCCTGGGTCGTGCGCGACGTCCGCCCGCACGAGCGCTCCGTCGCGCTCGGCGAGTGCCTGCGCTGGGCGAGCACGTGGAACGGCATCGCGCAGGACGGCGCGCGGTCCCGCCCGGGCACGTACCACGTGCGCGCGTGGGTGGAAGGCGGGACGCCGTACCTCGCGGAGAACGGCACCACCGCGCGCGACTCCCACGGCACGTGGACCGACCTCACGCTCACCTGAGATCGACCGAACCGCCGGACCGGGCTACCGGTCTCAACCGGTGTGACGGAGATGGCGGACCCCGCGCCCGCCGGCGCGACGGCCACCGGCCGGGCGACGGCCGAGGGGTTCCGCGCGCTCTACCGCGCCGAGTTCCCGAGGCTGGCCGGCTACGCGTTCCGCCTCACCCGCGACAGCGAGCTCGCGAACGACATCGCGCAGGAGGCGTTCACCCGCCTGCTGGCGCGGTGGGTGGGCGTCCGCGAGCCGCGCGCGTACCTGTTCCACGTCGCGACCAACCTCGCGCGCGACGCCTGGCACGCCCGCGTGCGCGCCGCGCGCTACGCCGAGTCCGCCGCCGCCACCAGCGCCGGCGCGGAGCCGGCGCCCGACCGTTCGGTGCTCGACGCCATCGCCCGGCTGCCGCGCCGGCACCGCGAGGTCGTGCTGCTCCATTACTACGCCGACCTCGCCGTGCCGGACGTCGCGGCCGTCGTGCACCGGCCGGCGGGCACCGTCAAGCGCCAGCTCGCCGAGGCGCGGGCGCACCTCGCCCGCTCGTTGGGAGACCCGCATGAGTGAGCTGCCCGGGCTGCCGGCGTTCGGCGCGGAGCCCGTCTTCGCGCCGGACGATGCCGCGTACGACGCCCTGACCGGCCGGGCCGCCGCCCGCCGCCGCCACCGGCTCGCGGCGGCGACCGCCGCGGCCGTCGCCGCCACCACCGTCCTCAGCCTGGCGCGGCCGGCCGCGCA